>QJYK01000105.1 GCA_003248075.1 Gemmatimonadota bacterium
GCCGAGAGAACGGTTCCTCGAGGCCATCGCTGCCGGCCGGTTTCCCGACCCTCGTCTCGGGGAGCTGGCAGCCACCGAGTCTCTGCTCAGTCCTGCCGTCCGATTCCTCGCCGTTCGCAAGGTGCGGGGCGACGAGGCGGCCCTCGACTACCTCGAGACCGCGCTGTCCGATCCTGCGCTCTATGTGCCCTTGCTCCCCGCCGAGATGGGGCCGGAGCTGCTCGAGAGCCCTCGCGCGCGCAGTCTCATGGCCTCGCTCCACACACCCAGGACCCCATGACTTCGCTGGCATGGGGGGTCATCGGCATGCTCGCATGGGCTTCCGGTGGGACTCCGCAGGAGGAGATCCACTGCCGGGAGGCACAACGCTTCCTCGTCGAGGAGCGGGGGATGGCCGCGGTGACCGAGCCCGACACCCTCGACGATTGGCGCACGCACCGGCGCGTCGCCGGCTGCCGTGTCACGGCGGCGGGCGTGACGGGGCGCTTGGCCCGGGACGAAGCGCGGGACGTCTACGACCGACTGCGGGACGACGGTTGGGTGCGCACCCCGGACCCCCGGGACGCGCCGAACGAGGCCTCGCTCCGCTTCCGCAAGGACGGATCGGACTGCCTGTTCAACTTCTACACCGGCGGCATCCTCGGCACGGAGGCCGAGAGCATGGTGGACGATGCGTCGGTGCCGGGGCCGGGGGAGCGACGCGTCAACTTCCTGGTGCTGTGCATGTCCGCGCGGGAGGCGGCGGGATGACAGAGTATGCGACGAAGGCGTTGCCCGAGCTGCCGGATGTGACCGCGCCGGACGGCTCGGACGTGCGGATCCTCCTGGGACTCGAGCGCGGCGGCATGGCCCATTTCACCTTGGCCCCGGGCGAGATCTCCACGGCGGTGACGCACCGCACCGTCGAGGAGATCTGGTACGTGGTCGAGGGGGAGGGGGAGATGTGGAGGCGTCAGGGCGAGCGCGAGGACGTGACGCCCCTGCGCGCCGGAACCTGCCTCACGATCCCGCTGGGCGCGACGTTCCAGTTCCGGGCGACGGGCCGCGCTCCCCTCTCGGCTGTGGCCGTCACCATGCCGCCGTGGCCGGGCGAGGGCGAGGCCGTCTTGGCGTCGGGCCCGTGGGCGCCCACCGTGAGCGGCTAGGCCGCGACCTCGGGGAGCGCACCGAGCGCGACGCGTCAGCCCCTGGGCGAACCCTCCAGCAGGCCTTCGAGCGGCTCTTCACGCGCACCGTTCTCGTCGCACACCGCGAAGGTGGACTCGCCCTGGCCGTAGAGCGCCACCCCGGCGTACTCGCCGCGCTTGTTCAGGATGAAGAAGCGCACGTCGAAGTTCGGTAGCCCGCGCTCGTTGAGGAGCCTGGGCTCGATGGTGTTCGCCTGGATGCGTCGGAGCGCGGCCATCCCGGCGTCCTTCGGGCTCATCCCTCCGCGCATGTTCTCCACGATGAGGAACGTAGTCAGGTTGTAGAGATTCGCCTCTCCCCGCCCGGTGGAGCCCGCGGCGCCGACGTCGTTGTCCACGTACTGGCCCGCGCCCAGGATGGGCGAGTCGCCCGCGCGGCCCGGGATCTTCCAGGCGAGGCCGCTGGTGGTGGTGACACCGCAGATATCGCCGTTGGGTGACACCGCCTCCAGGCTGGTGGTGCCCCAGAACGAGTGCTCGGGGATGAGGCCGTCGTCGACCATGGACAGGCCCGCCGCCAGCGCGGCGGCCTCGAACGCCTGCATGCGCTCGGCCTGCTCCCGGTCGCGACGGATGCGGTCCGGGTCGGTCTCCACTCGGCCCCGGTCGATCCCGCGGATCCGGTCCTCGGGGTCGAGCCAGTGCGAAGGATCGACGCGTCGGCGCCACTCGAGCCAGAGCGCGCGGGAGCGATCGGTGTTCAGATCCTCTTCGATCGTGAAGCCGAGGGCGCGCGCGAACTCGCGTGCTCCCTCGCCCACGATGAGATGGTGGTCGGTCAGCTCCGCGACCGCCTTCGCGACACGGGAGGGCGTGCGGACCCCCTCGATCCCGGCGACCCCGCCCGCCCACTTGCGAGGGCCGTGCATGAGGCACGAGTCCAGCTGCACGACGCCGTCCGCGTTGGGAAGCCCGCCGTAGCCGATGCCCGACTCCTCGGGATCGAGCTCGGGGATGTTCACCCCCGCCACCAGGGCGTCCAACACGTCCTCTCCCTCGGTGATCCCGCGGAAGGCCCGCTCGATGGCGCTCTCGGTGCCGCCGTTGCGGTAGCGGATGCTGCTCACGTCCGAGACCAGCACGGGCCGGGTCCGTGCTCGAACCCGGGTCGGCACGCGCGCGCGCGCCTCGCCGGCCAGGGTCACCGGCACGGCGGTTGCCGCCACGCCGGCGGCGGTGGTCTTCACGAAATCGCGACGCTTCATGGTCGGTCCGATCCGGTTCGGGTCGAAGTCGAAATCCTATGGGGCAGGCTACGGAGCCTGTCCGCAGGCAGCAAGCGACGCACCCGGAGCGGAACCGGTCTCGGCGCCGCCTGACTCCCGCCGCCGCCTTTGGATAGCTTCCTGCCATGCGCACCGACGTGGCCGTGATCGGCGGGGGTATCGTGGGGCTCGCCACCGCGCGGGCCCTGGTGGAGGCGGGGGGCGCTCCATCGGTGCTCGTCCTCGAGAAGGAGCCCGCCCTCGCGCTCCACCAGAGCACCCACAACAGCGGGGTCCTGCACGCGGGGCTCCAGTATCACCCGGGCTCCGAGAAGGCACGACTGGCGAGGGAGGGGATCCGCGCCATGACCGCATACTGCCGGGAGCACGGCATCGCGCACGAGATCTGCGGAAAGCTCGTGCTCGCGTCCACGGACGCGGAGCTGCCCCGGCTCGACGCGATGCTCGAGCGGGGGAGGGCGAACGGCCTGAGCGGGCTCCGTCGGCTCGGGCCAGAAGAGGCGCGCGAGATCGAGCCACACGTACGGTGCGCGGCCGCGCTTCACGTGCCCGAGGAGGGTATCGCCGACTACGGCGGCGTGTGCCGATCGCTCGCCCGGGAAATCCGGGCTCACGGTGCGGAGGTGCGCCTACGGGCCGAGGCACGGCGCCTGATCCGCGAGCGGGGCGGCTGGCGAATCGTGACGAGCGCGGGCGACTTCGAGGCGCGCCTGCTGGTCAACTGCGCGGGCCTGCACACGGATCGGGTCGCGCGCTTGGCCGGCGAGCGGACCTCGAGCCGGATCGTTCCGTTCCGGGGGGAGTACGCACGGCTCCGCCCGGAGCGGCGGCACCTCGTCCGGCACCTGATCTACCCTCTTCCCGAGCCCGGCTTCCCGTTCCTCGGAGTCCACTTCACGCGGCGCGTGGACGGGGAGATCGACGCCGGCCCGAACGCCGTTCTGGCGTTCGCGCGCGAAGGATACGAGCTGCACACGGTGAGCCCGGCCGACCTGATCGAGGCTCTGGCGTTTCCAGGCCTCTGGCGCTTCGTGGCCCGGCACCGACACATGGTGGCGCGCGAGCTCGCCCAGTCTTTCGACCGCCGACGATTCGTCGCCGCGCTGCGGCGGCTGGTTCCGGAGATCCGTGACGACGACCTGGTTCCCGGCGGCTCCGGGGTGCGGGCCCAGGGCATGCTGGCGTCGGGCCAGCTGGTCGAGGACTTCGAGTGGATCGAGCGCCCCGGCGCGGTCCATGTGATCAGCGCGCCCAGCCCGGCCGCCACGGCCTCGCTGGTGATCGGGGAGGAGGTCGCGCGCAAGGTACGGACCGCCCTGGGGGCCGCGTCGTCACGCCGTCCCTGAGCTGCGGTCGTCCACCGTCGGGGAAGTCGACGGGCTCCCCTACAGCTCCACGCGCGGAACGACGCGCTCGGCCTCGTCGGCAAGCTCGAAGTAGGAGCCCTCGGGCACCCCCATCAGGGAGCCGACAAGGCTCGTCGGGAAGCTCCGGCGGAGGACCTCGAGCGTGCGCACGTTGCCATTGTAGAAGCGCCGGGACGCGGCGATGCGGTCCTCGGTGAGCGCCAGCTGGCGCTGGAGATCGCGGAAGTGTTGGTCGGCCTTCAGGTCCGGATACGCCTCGGCCACGGCGAACATCCGCTTCATGCCCAGCAGGAGCAGTGTCTCGTCGCCGGCCTGGCTCGTCGGGCTGCCGCGGCTCGCCAGCGCCCGTCCGCGCAGCTCGACGACTCGGTCGAGGACCTCCCGCTCGTGCGTGGCGTACCCGCGGACCGTGTCCACCAGATTGGGTATGAGGTCGTAGCGGCGCTTCAGCTCGACGTCGATATCCGCCCAGCTTTCCCTGAGGTGCTGCCGGAGACGGACGAACCGGTTGACCGTCGCGATGCCCCACACAACGAGGAGGAGCGCCCCCGCGCCGAGGACGATCGGGAGGCCGCTCACGCGATGCCTCTCAGGTCGCTCCGCTCCTGGAAGCGGACGGTGACGTGCTCCGGCCAGCGCTCGAAGAAGGCCTCGGCCCAGCGCAGCCACCCCCGAAACCGGCTCGGCTCCCAGCGGGACGTGCCGTCGAGGAGGAGGCAGGCATCGTCCAGGATCTCGACATGCGGCTTCGGCCCCTCGAGCAGAAAGCGCATCATGACGGGATGCACCACGTCGTAGGCGAACTTCCGGTCCGAGCTCTTGACCCAGAAGGTCCGGCTGAACTCCTCCGATTCGAAGTCGATGTCGTCGAAGCCCAACCCGCCGCCGATCTTGTCGGCGATCCCCTCCCGCCGGATGAGCAGGTGCGGGGTCTCGATCCACGGCACGCGCAGCACCGCGTAGCTGAGCCGATGCGTGCGGGCGTTCTTTCCCGACCCGGTGGTGTACCGGTAATCCCCCATGCGCACGTAGAACGGGCGCCCTCCCAGGGTCAGGGGGCCGCTCAGGGTGTTGTAGCCGCTGCGCCGCCGGCCACGGGAGAACAGCGTGTGGGCGTAGCGCCGATGTAGTGTGCCGTCGGCGCGCGAGTCGAAGGACAGGCCGAGCTCCGCGGCCAGGTACTCGAGTGCGACACGGCGCTCGCGCTCCAGCGAGCGGAAGTACCAGGCGATCACGGCCGCGACCGCGATGACGGCCAGGATCACGAACGAGTCCATAACGCGTTCCCTCCCTTCGGGCATCCCCCGCGCAAGGTACGGTCGCCGCCCCCTCGCGTCTTCAACGCCGCCCCTCCGTCGGTTCGGAGGGCGCATACGCGCTTTGCGAGGGTCGCCTACGCATGTCGACCTCGCGCCCTACGAAGTCCCGCCCCGAGCACCCGTCTTCCGACGGAGAGAAACGGTCCGCCGATCCGGACATCGTGGATGCGGCACAGCAACGCAACCACGCCCGAGGGCTTCCCATGTCCCCGTTCACGCATCCGGTCGGCCGTTCCCTTCTCACCTTCGTCGTCGCCTCCGTGGCCGTGGTCGGTGTCCGCGGGGCGTCTCTCGCCCTCGCCTCCGACGTCGGCCCCATTCCCGATCCCGTCGGGCGCCGATCGATCACGTGGCCCACTCCGGACGGTACGGGCGGCGCCCACGCGTCCGCGTTGACGGACATCGACCGTCGCAACGTCCGCTCTCTCGAAGTCGCCTGGACCTACCGCACGGGCGACGTCGGGGACGGTACCGACGGCCGCGCGGGAACGGCGTTCGAGGCGACGCCCATCGTGGTGGATGCCACGCTCTTCGTCACGACCCCGTATAGCCGCGTCGTCGCGCTCGACGCCGAGACCGGCGTCGAGCGCTGGACGTTCGACCCCGGCATCGACCGCTCGAGCCGCGAGCACAAGATGACGACGTCGCGAGGGCTCTCGAGCTGGCTGGACCCTTTGCGTCTCGAGGGTGCGCGCTGTCGCCGCCGGATCCTCACGGCCTCCTACGACGCCCGGCTCTTCGCGCTCGACGCGAAGGACGGCACGCCGTGCCCCGACTTCGGCGACGGTGGATCGATCGACCTGCGCGTCGGCGTCGACCGCATCGAGGGTCGACTGCACCACTACAACCAGACGGCTCCACCTACGGTGATCGGCGACCTGGTGGTGGTCGGCTCGTCCATCTTCGACAACCACTTCGCGGACGCGCCCAGCGGCGCGGTGCGCGCCTTCGACGTGCGAACCGGCGCGCTGCGGTGGTCCTGGGAGCCGTTGGTGGGTGTGACCGGGGTGGCCGAGGATGGACGCATCATCCCGGCGGGCGCTGCGAACACCTGGGCGACGATCACGGCGGACCCGGAGCGGGGTCTGCTCTTCGTGCCCACCGGGAGCCCGAGTCCCGACCACTACGGCGGGGTCCGCCCCGGAGACAACGCCTACGCCAACTCGCTGGTGGCGCTGGACGCCGCGACCGGGCAGGTGGTCTGGCACTTCCAGATGGTCCACCACGACCTGTGGGACTACGACCTGCCCTCCCCGCCGGCCCTCATCACGGTATGGCGAGCCGGCCGCGCCGTCCCCGCCGTGGCGCAGGCCACGAAGATGGGACTCCTGTTCGTGTTCGAACGGGAGACCGGCCGCCCCCTCTTCCCGGTGGTGGAACGGCCGGTGCCCCCGTCCGACGTGCCCGGGGAGGTGGCGTCTCCCACCCAGCCCTTCCCGCTGCTTCCCCGTCCCCTGGTGCCGCACGCTCTCGATGTCGAAGAGGCGTGGGGCCTGACGCCCATCGACAGGGCGGCGTGCCGCGATCGCCTCGCCGGTTTGCGCAACGAGGGGATCTACACGCCTCCGAGCCTGCGCGGGTCGCTGGCCGTGCCCGGCTTCCTCGGCGGGATGGAATGGGGTGGGGTCGCCTTCTCCGAAGAGGCGGGGATCGTGGTGACGAACACGAATCGGCTGGCGATGGTGGCGCGGCTCGTGCCCGCCCGCGACTACGCCACGGTCGCGGCCGATCCAGGCAGGACCGCGCAGGCGGCGCCGCAAGACGGCACGCCCTACGGCACGGTCCGCGAGGTCCCGGTCTCCCCTCTCGGGCTTCCCTGCTCGCCACCGCCCTGGGGCATGCTGCACGCGGTGGACGCGAGCTCAGGCGAGGTGCTCTGGGAGGTTCCGCTCGGGAACGTGCAGGATCTGAGCAAGGTCCCCAGCCCGGGTGCGTGGGGCTCTCCCAACCTCGGGGGGCCGGTGATCGCCGGGGAGCTGATCTTCATCGCGGCGTCCATGGACCGGCGCATCCGGGCGTTCGACCTGCGCACGGGCGAGGAGGTATGGGAGGACGTGCTGCCAGCCTCGGGGCAGGCGACGCCGCTCACCTACCGGGCGCGCCCGGGAGGTCGTCAGTACCTGGCGATCGCGGCGGGTGGGCACGTCGCAGTGGGCTCCGCGCTCGGCGACTACATCGTGGCCTATGCGCTGCCTGGGCCCACGGTGGCCGAGCAGGACCGATGAGCCCCCGGGCTCTCGTGACCGGTGCCACCGGCATGTTGGGCGGCTACGTAGCGCGACGCCTCGTCGACGATGGGTGGCAGGTCCGGGCGCTGGCCAGGCGACCCGAAGAAGCCGGTGCCTTGAGCGCCAGGGGCGTGCAGGTGATCCCGGGCGATCTCCTCGAGCCGGGCTCGCTGTGCGCCGCGGCGCGAGGCTGTCAGATCATCGTCCACACCGCGGCGTCCATCGGCGCCGGTGCCGACGAAGCCCCGTTCGTCGCCGTGAACGTCCGCGGCACCGAGCACATCGTGCGCGCGGCGGAATCGGCCGGGGCCCGACTCGTTCTGGTGAGCACCACGGCGGTCTTCGGGCAGCAGCGCTATCGGGACACGCCGACCGACGAATGCGCCCCCCTTCCCGCTCTGGCCAACCACGACGCCTACGCGAGGTCGAAGCAGGAGGCGGAGCGCATCGTTCTCGAGGCGCGGCGGGCGGGCCGCATCTGGGCCTCGGTCGTGCGCCCCCCCGTCATGTACGGCATCGGGGACCGGCAGTTCGTACCCCGCATCGGACGGTTCCTGCGGGCGGGCCTCTTCCCGCTGGTGAACGGCGGGCGCGCCCGCCTGAGTCTGGTCCACGCCGACGCCGTGGCGGACGGCGCGATCCGGGCCGCCCTCTCCGACATCGCGGAAGGGAGGGTCTATCACCTGACCGACGACTTCACGGTCACGGTGGCCGATCTCGTCCGGCTCGCGTCCGAGGGCCTCGATCGTCGGATCCGCGCCCCGCACGTACCCATGCGCGCGGCTCGGGCCGGCTTCGCGTGCTTGGGGCTCGGACTGCGCCTGGCCGGGCGCGCGGACCTGGCGCGCCACGCGCCCGGCACGCTCGCCATGCTCACCCGCGACAACCCGTTCACGTCGGCGCGCGCGCGCAGCGAGCTCGACTGGGCGCCCCGGGTCCGACCGGAGAAGGGCATCCCCGAGGCGTTCCGGTGGTGGAGGGATCGGGATCGCCGGCGAGGTGGGAGCTGATGGAGCCGACGATCCGACTGGCGGATCTGGTCGTGCATCATCCGACCAACGTCCTCACCGACGCCGTGCTAGCGGTCCAGTGCGCCGTGTACGGGCGGGCGCTCCTCCGCGAGGACCGAGTCGAGACCCGGACCTGGGCGGCGTTCCTCGTGCTCATGTCCATCTCCACGGCGATGGGCGCGCTCAAGCACGGTATCGGCGGTGCCGCGCCGGCCACGATCCGGGTGCCTGTGGTCGTGACGTCCGCGATGGCGGCGGCCGTGGCAACCCTGTTCGCCCAGCTCGCGACCCTCGAGCTCCACTGGGTGCCGCCAGCCCGCCGTCGCATGCTCTTCGCACTCGCTTGCGGACAGCTGACCCTGTTCTCGCTCGCCTTTGTCCGCTCGGACGCCTTTGCGCTCGTGGGCGTCAACACCGCCATCGGACTCCTGCCCGTGCTGTGTGCCGAGGCCTGGGCCGCTTGGCAGGGGCGAGCCGGCGCCCCCGAGATCGCGGCGGGACTCGTCGTCGCCCTCGTCTCCGGCGCGGCATACGCTGCCAGCATCTCGCCGAGTCCCTGGTTCAACCGGGTGGACGTCGCGCACCTGTTCATGTTCGTAGCGCTGGCTTGGATCAGCCGCGGCGTGGCGAGGCTGCCCCGGGCCGAGCATCCGGCGCAGGAGGTGGCGGCGTGGACGTGACCGTCCTGGCGGGGGCGTGGCTGACCTGTGCACTGAGCGGCGTCGTTCCCTGGATCAGCGCCGAAGTGGCCCTGGTGGGTGCTGCGATGCTCCTCCCGTCAGGCACGCTCCCGCTGCTGGTCGCGGGCAGCGCCATGTGCCAGGTGGCGGGAAAGGGCGCAGTCTACACGCTGGCCCGCTGGGCACCGCAGCGGCTCCCCAGCCGCGCCACGCGCGCGCTGGGCCGGATGTCGCGCCACCGCCTCGAGCGGCGTCGGCTGCTGCCTCTGACGGCGCTCAGCGCGGCGTGCGGGCTCCCGCCGTTCTACCTGGTCACCCTGGCCGCCGGACTTCTCGGCCTCCCGCTGGCCGGCTTTGTCGGCGCGTCGCTGTTCGGGACCGCGATTCGCTACTCGATCCTCGTGTGGGCCGCCGCAGCGCTGGGCATCGCTTCGCCATGAAGGAGACCTCCATGAACACTCGGCCCGACTCGACGATCTTCGGCTACGCCCGCGCCCGCTCGACGGGGACCGTGCTACGGACGGTCCTGATCGTCGCTGCCGCCCTGATCGGCGTCCTGACCCTTCCCCGAGCGATGAGCGGACAGGCCGCGGGGGTGACCTTGTTCGCCCCGAGGCCGACGACCATGGCCGCGCGCTGCGAGGACGGGGGTCGGTGGCACGATCCGGTCGTGGAGGCGACCCGTGAGATGCTCGCCCTCCCCGACGAGCGAGAGGCGCGTGCTCGGCTCCTGGTCCTGCAGGACACGCTCGAGCAGCTGGCAGGGGCCCACCCGGACGACGTCGGCGCTCAGTTTCGTCTCGCGGTCGCCCTCGGCGCGCGGGCCGAGGTCGAAGGTGGCGCGACGCGCTTGAGGGTGGCGAAGAATCTCTGGTCGCGGCTCGAGCACGTGCTGACGCTGGAGCCCGCGCACCCCGGAGCTCTGCACCTGCGTGGCCGCCTCCACGCAGCGGTCCTCCGCCTCGACGGAGTGACCCGCTTCCTCGCGACGCGGATCATGGGGGCGGGTCAGCTCGGATCCGCATCCTGGGAGGAAGCGCGAGCGGACATGGTGGGGGCCGAGGCCGCCGATCCGTGCGTGCCCGAGCATCACTACGAGCTGGCGCGGCTCTACGAGGAGCTCGGGGATCCGGTGGCAGCGGCGCGCGAGATCGGACACGTCCTCGCGCTCCCGGTGCGCGGGGCCTACGACCGCTCCGTCACGGCCAAGGCGCGTCGCCTGGTCCCGCCCGACCGGGTGGCGAAGGCGGACCCCTCCGAGTGACCGACGATCCTACGGAGACCGGCGAGCGAGCTCGATCCGTGCTAGCCCGCGTCCCGCGCCGTCGTCGAAGCGAACCTGGATCGCGTGGCGGCCCTCCCCGCCTTCGTGGACCTCCGCTCGAGCGCCGGCCGCCGTCGAGACCTCGGCTGGCTCACCGAAGAGGTCCAGCGTGTACACGGCACCCCGCCGCCCCTCGAGCTCGAGCGTCCATCCGTTCTCGGAAGCGGTGAAGTCGACGACGCGCACGCCCGTGCTCTCCTGTCCCGGAACCAGCGTGACCGTCGGGGCCGCCACGGAGAGTCCGCCCTGCCAGAACGCGCTCACCGCGTACCGGCCCCTGCCGTCGACGTTGACCGTCTGTGAGATCGTGCCGTCGTGCGTGCCCCACACGACTTCGGCTTCCGGACGGTCACCGAGCGGGGCGTCGGCCCCGATCCCCGCCATGCCGGCGAAGACGTCGCGCGCCCCGAGGGGGACCGGGAGCACGACCTCGAGCTCCAACGGCGGTCCTGCCGCGGTCACCACAGCCTCGATACCGCTCGTGCCGCGAGCGATCTCGACGTCCAGCGTGGACTCGCCGACCCGCAGGCGATGCACGCGCACGGTGTCCCACGAGGGGGGGAGCTGGGGAGCCAGCACGGCGCGGCGCCGGGGAGCGTCGGGCTTCCAGCCGATCACGCCCCGCAGGAGGGGCGTGACGAGCATCGACGTCGCGAAGAACTGATGGGGGACGGTGGCGTCCATGGGCGTGTAGTACGCGCCCGAGAAGTTCTCCGGATGCCGGCCGCGTCCCCATTCGAAGGTGTGCTGCTTCACCGCGTCTACCAGGTGGAAGCCGGCCCAGGGGCGGCGGTACCGGTACTGTCCCCAGGCGACGAAGCCGGTCATGAAGGGCCACACGGCTCCGTTGTTGTAGTGTAGCGGGTCGTAGAGGTCGCTTCCCACCGACAGCAGCCGAGCGCCCCAGTCCGCGGAGATGGAGTCCGTCGCCAGCTTGCGCAGGGTGCGCTCGGCCCGCGCCGGCTCCAGTAGGCCGAAGGAGAGCGCGGTGCCGGGCCAGGCCGTCAGGTTGTCGTTCGTCTCGCCGGACTGGAGGATGGCGAAGGCGTGTTGGTCCTCTCCCGGGCGCCAATAACGCTCGTTGAGCGTTTCCAGCGCCGTCGCGCGCAACCTCTCCGCGCGCTCGGCCATGCGCCGGTCCCCCATCTGTCTCGCCAGCTCCGCCGTACCCTCGAGAGACGTGATCCAGACCCCTGCCAGGTAGATATCCTCGTGCAGTCCCTCGCCGAGTCCCCCCACCTCGATCGCGCCATATCCGCCCACCGTGTTCTCGATGATGCCGTCGCCGTCGGTCTCGGCCGACAGACACCACGCCCACGCTCTTCGATATGCCGGCCACAGCTCGCGGAGCAGCGCGTCGTCGCCGGATGCCCTCCACAGCTCCCAGAGCGCGACCATCCAGTACGGGGTCGTGTCCGCGTGGTAATACGGGTACGGGTATTCCTCGAACCACGGAATCCGGCCGGCCGCCTGGCTGACCTCGTGCGGGATCTTTCCGTCGGCGCGCTGATAGCGGGCGAGGAAGCGCAGGTCCTCGGCGACCAGGTCCCACTGGCCGACCGCGTCCATGGCGAGGGAGTTGATCGCCGCGTCGCCGCCGAAGTACCAGCCGAAGCCGGGGCGCGTGCTCGCAGAGCCGCTGATCCCCCACCCCGCCACGAAGCCGCAGCCGAGGTCTGGATTGCACACGCGTTGCTCCTCGAGGTTCACCTTGGCCCACTCGAGCGCGAGGTCGAGCGCGTCGTCCGGGGTGTCCAGGGAGGTCGACGAGGCGAGCACGGAATCGGCCCACGCGCGGCTGGCGGCGTAGAGGGCCGGCGCGTCAGCCAGCAAGGCCTCGTAATGCGTGAAGACCGAGTCGCGGGGCAGCGTCCCCGCAGCGATCGCGATGGGGATCAGCTCGCGGGCCGCGCGCGCCGAGTCCACCGGGATGACGAACGTCGCAGGCGCCTCCGAGAGCTGGTGCGCCGGGTGTGCCTCGCCTTCCGAGGGCCATGCCGTGCCGATGACCGCATTCCTCTGCTGGAGGCTCTCGCTGAGGACGAACGCGTCGTGCGCTTCGTCCCAGAAGACGTACTGGCCACCGAACGAGCCTGGCCACATG
This sequence comes from Gemmatimonadota bacterium, assembly GCA_003248075.1. GTDB lineage: Bacteria > Gemmatimonadota > Gemmatimonadetes > Longimicrobiales > Gaopeijiaceae > SZUA-318. The sequence goes on from QJYK01000105.1 coordinate 12,446, forward strand.
TACTGGAGCACCGGCGTGAACTGCACGACGATCTCCATCGGCACGAACGTCTCGACGTCGAGCAGCACCAGCAGGCCCTGTCGGTCTCGGGGTGCCAGGATGTGCTGGCGTACCGTGAACGTCATGTGACTGTACGTGATCGTCGTGGCTTCGGGGCGCACCTCGATCGAGCGCGCGACGTTCGCCCCGCGCACGGGGTCCCGGTACTGGGGGATCTTGAACGAGAGCTGGAAGTCGCGCGCGACCTTGAGGGGGTGCACCCACAGCTCTGCCTGGCCGGTCTCGAGCCCGAGCCAGGCGCTGTGTGGTCCCGTAACCCCCATGTACTGGCCGGGGCGGACGTCGGACACGAGGGAGATCGCCGATGGGCGTACCTCGAAGCGCGGCACGACGCTGCGCTCCGGGGCGACGGGAACGTCCGTGCGGCCGACCTGTCCGCTCGCGGGCGTGGCGACCAGGGCGGCCGCGAGCGGCACCCACGCCATGGAGATCACGATCCGTGTCGGGAGCCTCGTCAACGGAACCCCTCCATCTGGATGCCTCGAACGAAGTAGCGCTGCGTGAACAGGAAGAGCACGAGGATCGGGAGCACGGCCGTGACCCCGGCGGCCATCTGGTACGGCCAGTTCACCTCATAGGTGCCATGGAACGATGCGATCCCGACCTCGACGACGCGCATGTCCATCGAGCGCGTCGCCAGGAGCGGCCAGAGCAGATTCTTCCACGCGTCGATGAACGCGAACAGCCCGAGCGTGGCGAGCGCCGGACGTGCGAGCGGAAGAGACACGCTCCAGAAGATGCGCCACGGTCCCGCTCCGTCGATGCGGGCGGCGTCCTCCAGCTCGGTGGGGACGGTGCGGAAGTACTGACGCATCAGGAAGATGCCCCAGACGGACACGAGCTCCGTCGAAGCGATCCCCTGGTAGGTGTCGACCCACCCGAGCCGGTCGATCATCAGGAAGCGTGGGATGAGCACGACGACCGTGGGCACCATCATCGTGGACAGGAACAGCAGAAAGAGCCGTTCGCGTCCGCGAAATTCCAGGCGCGCGAACGCATATCCGGCCGTGGCCGCCGTGAGGAGCTGGCCCGACACGACGCACGTCGCGAACACGAGCGAGTTGAGGAAGAAGCGCCCGAAGGGCTGCGCGGTGAGAGCGCCCACATAGTTCTCGAAGCGCGCCGTCTCGGGAAGCAAGCGGGGTGGATAGGAAAAGACCTCGAGCTGTCCCATCAGGCTGGTGAGGGCCATCCACAGGAACGGCGCCGCCATGGTCAGCGCGGCCAGAATCGTCGCTGCCCAGGCGAGCGCGCGGAGGGGGACGGCCCCCGTCCGGCGTCCGCCGAGCGGAGGGTCGGCTCCGCGAAGCCCGCCCCCCCGGGGGCCTCCGGCCCCCCCCGCCGAGAATCTGACCCGACTCATCGGGCGACTCCATGGCCGGGCGGGACACGCCGCGGCGACACGGCCGTGCCCTCGGCCCGGCGCTCCAGGATGCGGAAGTGCAGCCACGTGACCGTGAAGATCACCGCGAACAGGACCCAGCTCTGGGCCGCCGCGCTGCCGAAACGAAGGAACTCCCACGCCTCCTTGTATATGTGGTATACAGCCACGTCGGTGGCGCCCAGAGGGCCGCCCTCCGTCATCACGTAGACCGCGCCGAAGATCTGGAACGATCCGATCGTGGACGTGACCAGCACGAAGAAGAGCGTATGCCTGAGTCCCGGCAGCGTCACATGGCGAAAGCGACGCCACGCCCCCGCTCCGTCGATGCGCGCAGCCTCGTAGAGCTCCCGCGGGATCGCCGCGAGACCGGCCTGGAAGATCACCATCTGATAGCCGACCACCATCCACGTCGACAGCAGCATCACCGACAGGAGTGCCGTGGACGGTGACGTGAGCCAGCGCACCGGCCCGAGCCCGACCAGGCCGAGGAGCCAGTTGAGGATCCCGTAATCGTCGTTGAGGATCCACTGCCAGACCATGGCGATCGCCACGAGGCTCGTGATGGATGGCAGGAAGAGCGCGGCGCGGACCGCGAGGAACGCCTTGGTGCGCCCGTGCGCGAGCAGCGCGAAGCAGAGCGCGATCGCCATCGCGACCGGCACGTGCAGCGTGAACACGGCCGTGTTGGCCATCGCCCTCCAGAACGAGCGGTCCGAAGCGAGCGCCGCATAGTTGCCCAGTCCCACGAAGGGGTGTGCGGCATCGACCAGGTTCCAGCGGTGCAGCGAAAGCCATGCGCCGAAGGCCAGGGGGCCCAGCGTGAAGACCGCCAGGTGGGCCGTCGCCGGAGCGAGAAAGCCCCAGGCGCGCAGGTTGCGGCGCAGAGCCCGTGGCGTGTCGGCCAGGGGCACGAGCGTCGCGGGTAGCCCCGCCAGCAGCATCCCGGCGAGGGCCACGGCCACCACCGCCGCGAGGGGGCTGCGGGTATGCTCCAACGGCGTCATCACGAGCCGGTAGGGTCCATGGTCCGCGAGGGCCCAGGGGACAGAGCCGACGCGTACGCGCGGGGGAGGGGGGGAGGAGGGTGCGGCCAGCTCCGCAGCGGTTGCCGGCAGCAGCGTCGTCGCGCCTACGGCGCCGTCGGACTGGCGCAGGAGAAGGGGGAGCCCCGTCAGCCGCGCGACGGCGCCCCCGTCGACCGACCCCGGGCCGTCCAAACTCCCGTCCGGGGAGATCCCGGCAGCGGCCAGGGCCGCGCCGGCCCGGGCGAGGCGCGCGTCGGTGGCTGCGACCAGTCGGCCGTGGGCCCAGGCGGTGGCCGTGCCGAGCGCGGCCGCCAGGGCGAGGGCGGCGAGCGCGGCGCCGCGCCAGCGTGCCGACCGAGCTGTCCACAGCCGAGCCGCCTGAACCAGCGCCACCGACGACAAGACCACCAGCGCGAGCAGCCACGTCGGGGCGGTCGTGCCGCTCCCCTCGCCGGGTGTGACCGTCAACCCGCCCAGCACGTCCCAGCCGTCGACGTCGTACAGGGCCGCGTACCCGCGCCCGTCGCGGATCACCGGGCGGTCGAGTCCCGCCTGAACGCTCGCGGTCGTCCCGAAGCGTCCGGGCAGAAAGCGCCCGAGGGCGGCGTCCCCCCCCCGGGCCCACAGCTCGACGCCGGAGCCGGTCTCGGCGCTCAGGATCTCGTCCTGGGCGGCGCGCACGGCGGCGAAGCACAGCCCGACGCCGGCCGCCAGCGCCAGGCCCAGCATGACGAAGCTGGCCGCAGCGAGCGGGCGTTTAACGGGTAGGGCCGCGCTCACCGCGCCAGCACCCGGTCGATATCTCCCGCCACTTCCCTCGCCGCGTCGTCCAGAGCGTCCCCGCGCAGCAGGTATCGATCCATCACGCGGAACGCGAGCTCCTCGACCTCGTAGAAATCGCGCACGGTGGCGCCCCACGACGCGCGGCCGCGCTCGGCCTCGGCCAGGAAGGCGCGCTCGACGCCGGTCGGGTCTTCGGCAGCCACCCCCGCGGCCACGTCCGTGAACGCCGGGATCCCGAGCCGGGTGGACGCACGGATACGCTGCGCCTCCTCCGAGGCGAGGAAGGCGGCCAGCTCGACGGAGAGACGACGGTTGGGCGCGTTGGCGGGAACCGCCCAACCGGACGCATACAGGACCGTGGTGTTCTCGCTGCCCTCCCTGTGGGGAATCGGGGCGATGCCGATGCGGAGCTCGTCGGCCGCCATGTTCGAGGTGAGGAGCTGGAGGGTCCAGTGGCCGGACAGGAGCATCGCCTGGCCGCCGGTGGCGAAACGGGCCTCCCGGGCCGGATCGCCGGTCTCCAGGAACTGGACGCCGGGCGTTACGCGCTCTTCGGTCACCAGGCCCGTGAGGAAGCGGAACACGTCCACGGTCCGCTCGGAGTCGAGCCATCCCGTGGCCTTCCGTCCGTCCGGGCTCAGGATGTCCGCGCCCGCCGACCACACCCACGGGATCCATTGGTAGAGGCTGCGCGGGAAGTCGATCGCGTACACGTCGACCCGGCCGTCGCCGTCGTCGTCACTCGTGAGAAGCCGCGAGGCCGACACGAAGTTCGACCAGCTCCACCCCTCCGTTCCCGGCGGCTCCACGCCGGCTCGCTGGAAGGCGCCCAGGTTGAGGTACAGCACCATCGGGGTGAAGTCCTTCGGGAGCGCGTACAGCCGGCCGTCACGCCGGAAGCTCTCCAGGACCTGCGGGTGCACGCGACTGGGATCGTATCCGGCGCGCGCGAGGTACGGGGTCAGGTCCAGAACGAGCCCACGGTCGAGGAGTGTGGGGATGTCGGGGCCGTCCAACAGGAAAACGTCCGGCGGAGATCCCGAAGCGATGGACGTGAGCAGCTTCTCGTCATAGCCGGTCACGGCGGACTCGACCACCACGCGCACGTCCGGATGGCGCTGAGCGAACAGGTCCGCGATGCGCTGCTCCGCGGTGATCTCGACGTCCCCGGCCCAGTGGAGGACACGCAACGAAGTGGTCCCGCCCTCGCGTGCGCCGCAGGATGCCAGGAGGGGCACGAGCACGAGCAGCGGCCCGGGCCGGTGGGCCCTGGCGCTCACGCCTCCCTGCTCCCGAGGGTCCCCAGCCTCCGGCCTGTCACCGCATCGAAGACGTGGACCCGCTCCGTCGCCAGCTCGAGCCCGACGCGGTCGCCCGCTGCGACCTCGAGGTCGGAGGACGCGCGCACGATCCACGGTCCTCCGTAGGCTCCTCCGACGTGGACGAGCAGCTCGCTGCCCAGCGCCTCGACCCGGAGGACGTCGGCATCCACGTGGGCCGTCGCGGCGCCCGCGCCGACCAGGGTGACGTCCTCGGGACGGATGCCCGCCACCACGGGGCGTGCCTGCGCGTCCGCCTCCGCATCGTCGTCCGGCGCCAGGGAGCCAGGGGCGTCGAGCGCATCCGCGCCGGCGAGGGTGAGGCCGCCACCGAGGAACACGACCCCCCCGCCGTCGTGACCGAGAACGCCTTCCACCGTGTTGAGGGGAGGTGTGCCCACGAAGGTGGCCACGAACAGGTTGGCCGGCTCCCGGTACACCTCGAGCGGGGTCCCGCACTGCTGGATCGTCCCTCCCTCGAGCACCGCCACGCGCTGGCCCAGGGACATCGCCTCCACCTGGTCGTGCGTGACGAAGATCATCGTCGCGCCCAGGCGTCGGTGCAGCGCCGCGATCTCGTCGCGCATCTCGGCGCGGAGGCGGGCGTCGAGGTTCGACAGTGGCTCGTCGAACAGGAAGACGGAGGGCTCCCGCACCATCGCGCGCCCGAGCGCGACGCGTTGGCGTTGGCCGCCCGAGAGTTGGCCGGGGCGGCGGTCGAGGAGCGTGTCCAGGCCCAGGATCCCGGAGGCCCAGCGTACCTTGCGCTCGATCTCCTCCGACGGCGTCCGGCGCATGCGGAGGCCGAACGAGAGGTTCTGGCGGACGGTCATGTGCGGATAGAGTGCGTAGCTCTGGAAGACCATCGCGACGTCACGCCCGGCGGGCTCCACGTCGTCGACACGGCTGCCGCCGATATGGACCTCCCCGCAGGACGGCTCTTCGATGCCGGCGATCATGCGTAACACCGTGCTCTTGCCGCATCCCGACGGACCGAGGAGCACCAACAGCTCGCCGCGGCCCACCTCGAGGTCGAGCGGATGGACCGCCACCACGTCCCCGAAGCGTTTGCCCAGCCCCGACAGCCGGACCCCTACCAAGGCACCTCCATGGGCTCGCCGATCCGGGAGTGGCGGAGGTCCCCGTCGAATTCGAGCCTCACCTGCTCGCCCTCGAGCCACACATGGATGCGGTGACCACGCAGCGTGCCGGCGAACGTGGCGTGGGACAGTCCCAGCGGCAGCGGATGCACGCGCAGCGCGTCACGGGTCGGCTCGATGCCGGCCGCACCGCGCGCGATGAGGTCGAGCACCCAGGAGTGCTGGTAATCGTCGATGCCCCGGAACCTGCAGGGGTGGCCTGTGAACGGGTTGTAGTGCTCGAAGCAGTTCGGGCGGCCGGGATCGCCTTCGTGGAACATCATGCACACGAACCGGGACAGGACGTGGGCCGCGGCCATCCCGGCCGCGGAGCGCCCCAGGTGCCATTGCCGCAGGAGCCCCTCCACGATGTGGCTGTTGGTCATGGGCCACACCCGGCCATTCCACGGGCAGTTGTGGCGCTTCCCCTTCCAGAGCCCCTCGGCGTCGAAGAGCGGATCGTCCACGGCGGAGGACGGCACCGGGAACGGTGTGCCGAACGTCGAGGTGTCCTCCAGATGGGCGACGAGTCGCGCCACCTCCCCGGGCTCCAGCAGATCCGTGAGGAGCGGATAGAAGCACACCGCGGCCTTCACGCCGGTTCGACGCCCGGTCGCGCCATCCACGTCCGAGAAGAGCCCCGACTCGTCGTCCCACATCACCTCTCGCAGGGCGCGCGCCGTCGCCTCCGCCGCCTCGGTCCATCTCGCCACCCCGGGCTCATCGCCGAGTCGGCCCGCGAGCTCGGCGAGCCCGCGCCGCAGCTGGTAGGCGTACACCGTGACGTCCACGCCCTTCAGACGGAGCCGGGGCTCCCACTCGGTAGCGTCCGAGCGGGCGTCCACCGCGGCGTAGCGGGACATGTACTCCTGGCCGGTTTCGTAATGGTTCAACACGGTGATCATCCCGGTCCCCTCCGGATCGCGCTCTCGCGTCATCCAGTCCGCGTAGCGCGTCAGCCCGCCATAGGCGCGCTGGAGGAACGCGGGGTCCGGGTGCAGCGCGTCCACGGCGAGGACGCCATCCGCCCAGTTGGCGTGGTAGAAGTCCTCCCCGACCTCGTGGTTCACGTACAGGCGACCAGGGAGCGAGCCGTCCTCGCGCTGCGCCTCCAGAAAGTTCAGGAGCGAGCCGCGGGCGGGGGACGGGTCGGCGCTCCAGCGCGTCTCCCGCATGTGGCACTGTGCCGAATAGGTGATGGGCAGATGGAAATACTCGATCCCCTCCGCGATGGCAGGGTGGGGGATTCGACCGCGCCCTCCACCGATGCGGTTGAGGTGCAGCCCGTAGATGCGGTAGTCGAAATAGCGGGAGAGGTACGGGTCGGAGCACGAGAAGCGAGGGTAGCCGTCGAACACGGCGCTCCACCCCTCCGTGGAACGCGCCGGCGCGTGTGGGTTGGGATCGGTGCCGGCGGAGCCCGTGTCCGGGGACTCGCCGTCCGGCTCGACCGTGAGCACGAAGCCGACTCCGTGGCGGGCCGGGACGTCGTGCACCGGGAGGCCGACCATCAGGTGCGCCCATCCGTGCGTCGTAAGCCCCGGCAGGTCCGGATCACCCAGGCCACGATCGACCCACGACTCGACGAACGGCCCGAGGTCCCAGTTCGGGTCGGCGCGTCCCTCGGAGCGACGGGCCCCGATCAGGGTCTCGTCGAGGACCTTCTCGAGCCTGGAACGGGCGTCGCGCGTCGCACCGTGGTGGCCGCGGGGGGCGAAGATCTCGGTGTGCAGGCTCACACCGACGTCGAGCGTCTCCTTTCTGCGGTCGAAGAGGGTGGTCGCCCACCGAAGCGCGCGGCCGTCCCTGCGCACCTCGCGCGCCAGCTCGCCCGGGATGGCCGTAAACGCCACGAGGTGTCGTTCCCCGAATGCCGGGTTCGGCCAGCCCAGCTCCTCTTCGGTGCGCCAGGCCGAGCAGAAGCGTCCTCCGGGAAGCACGTAACGGAGCTCCGTGAACGTCAGCCCGGAGCGGGACCGCCAGCGCACGCGGAGACGATCCGGCCGCCAGTCCGTGGCCTCGACGTGCAGCGGGTCCGAGGCGCCCTCGTCGTCGACCAGGGCCACCGAGTAGAGCGGGGCCAGGGGGTAATGGAACACGTGCGCCGCGTCCCAGAATCCGGGGCGGTCGAGCCAGGAGGGGAATGGCGGAGCCCACACGCAGCCGTCCCCGCCGGAGAGGAACCACTTGTCGTTGCGGGCGAGACCGTCCAGACGCTCCTCGCCTGCGCTCGCCACGGGAAGCCGACCTTTCGGCCTCACGAGCCGCTCCCGTATGCGGCGAGGGCGCGCGAGCCGGACAGCGCGGGGTACCCGGCCAGACGTCGAAGGAGGGGCCCCGCCAGGGCGCGAAGGGTGGGGCCGTCGACCTCCGGCTCGGTCGGGGCGTCACCGGGCTGACGGGCCTGGTGCACCAGGTTCTTCTCCACGCGGAACCCGCCCGGCACTGCGTGCCGCGCGATGGGGCGCTGGGTGCAGTACGGCTCTCCCGAGTCGTACCGCGTGTCCGTCCCGGTCCGGATCAGCACGTTGCCCACCAGCTCGCCCGGAGTGGGCGCATCGACATCGGCGCGCTCGACGATGACGCCGCACGCCCCGGTCTGGAAGATCAGGTTGTCGCGGATCCGGGCGATGGGTCGTCCCCCGTCGGGACCCCAGTATGCGATCCCCCAGGTGAGGACGTCCTCGACCACGTTCTGCTCCACATCGGCCCGGGCGTCGACGAAGATCCCGATCCCCTTCCAATAGCGGGTCACGAGGTTCCGGCGCACCATGGCGCGGGCATCCCAGGTCAATCCGATGCCCACGCCGCGCCCCCCGCCCATCTGGGAGCCGCGCGCGGCATCCACGCCGTCGATCACGTTGTCCTCGGCCGTGAGCTCGCCACCCCGATAGGCGGCGATCCCGTCCCAGGAGTTGCGCTCGATGCGGCAGCGCCGGACGGTGGCCCGGCCCCGCTCGCGCACCACGACGCCCGCAACCCCGGCCACCACGGTGTGCACCGTCGCCGAATCACCCAGGTTGTCGCGGATCACGCAGTCCTCGACGATCACCGAACCGTCGCGCACCACCACGGCGGCGTCGGTGGCCCGCCCGTCGGGATCGCGCGTGCCGCCCGTGACGGTGATGCCGGAGAGGCGGCACTCCCGGCACCCGTCGAAGAGGACGCCGTAACCCGCGGACGTATGGAGCGCCACCGCGCTCGCCGCCGAGCCGACCAGCTCGATCCCGTCCCCCCGCACGTGCAGGCCCACGGTGGCGGGGACCGGCTCGTCGGGATCCTGGCAGTTGCCGCAGGTGGGGTCGACGAAGGCCGCGGGCCGGAGCCGGTAATCTCCGTCCTCCAGCGCCACCCGGGCGGGCCCGCGGAGGGTGTCCAGCACGAACTGCAGGCGGTCCCCGGGGCGGACCGTCACGGTGGGGAGCCGGCCCTCACCCGCGGGGCCGCATGCCGCGCCGCTCCCCACGAGCCATAGGGCGAGTGTCCGCGTGCCGAGGAGGCGGCGTAGACGGGTCGGGTGGGACAGTGGGCGGCACCGCGGACGCATGGCCGGAAAGTACCGGGCGCTCCGGGCCGCCGCGAGCCGCGCTCAGGCGTCTGCGATGGCGCGGGCGCGACTCCAGACGGCGTCGAACATCCCCTCGGTGAGCTTCCCGGTGAAGGTGTTCTGCTGGCTGGGGTGGTAAGAGGCGAGCACCGTGGGTCCGCCCGGGAGGCCGATCTCCGCACCGTGCCCGAACCGAGGGCGCGGGACCGGGAGCGTATGGCCGCGATCGCCGAGGACCCGGAGGATCTCCGTCCAGGCGATCTGGCCGAGCGCCACGACCACGCGGATGGAGGGGAGCAGGTCGAGCTCCGCGTCCAGCCAGCGTCGGCAGGCCTCCCGCTCGTCGGGGGCAGGCTTGTTCCGGGGGGGCGCGCATCGCACGGCCGCCGTGACCAGCGCATCCCTGAGCTCGAGCCCGTCGCCGGGCGACCGCGACTCGGCCCGACTCGCGAAGCCCGCTCGATGCAGCGCCCGGTATAGCCAGTCGCCGGATCGGTCGCCGGTGAACATGCGGCCCGTCCGATTCGCGCCGTGGGCCGCCGGCGCCAGTCCCACGATGAGCAGACGGCCGGCCGGGTCGCCGAAGGACGGCACGGGCCGACCCCAATAGTCCTCGTCCCGGAACGCGGCCCGTCTCGTGCGCGCGACCTCCTCCCGCCAGGCCACCAGCCGCGGGCAGCGTCGGCAGCGCGTGAGGCGCTTCTGGAGCCGCTCGAACTCGCCGGTCACCGGCGCCGGGAACCGGAGGTCAGAGCCGGTTCGCCGCCTCCAGTGCCCCGTCGAGCACCTGGGACAGCGACTTGGCGAGCTCCTCGGCGTCGATCCGCGGCGTGTGCGGCTCCTCGCGGTTGGAGTCCGGATCCGAGCGCTTCCAGGTCAGCGCCCGCACCGATACCGAGCCCGGGCCAGCCTCGGCGATGAGGATACCGCGGTCTCTCCCGTCGCGGTACCACTCGAGCCGCCGGTGCCCCGGGAGCTTCACGAGGTCCATGCCGTTGGCCAGCGCATAGATCGTGAGCCTCGGATCGAGCACCTCGAAGACCGTGCCCCCCCCGTCCCCCTCGCGTCCGTGCTCGTCGGCCGCCATGCGTCGTGCCTCCCTCCCACCAATCCCGACCGGGGCCCCGCCACGGGGGCCCGCCTCGACCACAACTCCTATAGACGCTCGGCCCATTGGCAAGGTTTCCGTTCGGGACGGGTGCATCCCGGACCCGGCCCTTCGACCGCCTCACGGCGCCGCGCCGCTCTCCAGCCAGGCGGACCACCACAGGTCCCTGAGCATCGCAGCGCCCGCGCCGAGTCGGTCGGCGGCGAAGTCGATCGCCGCCGGCGCCGCCGGCGCGTCCAGATCGAAGCCCACGTCGCGCTCGAGGCGGTAGAGCGTGTCGACCTGGGCATTCGACGCCTGGATGTAGCGCAGGACTTCCTGGCGCGCCGAGCCCGAGACCGAGGTCGGCGCCCGTTGTTCCGCGTGCTCGCGCACCGTCGGGTAGCCCACATGCCGACCGACGAAGGCCGCCTCGAAGCGGGCGTGGAAGCCGCGATCGAGGGTGTATCGCCCCGGGTTCGCCGTGTCGTCATCCCACCCGTTGAAGTGGATCGTGGTGTGCTGCGGGTTGGCGGCGTCGGTCACGTAGTGTCCCAGGATTCCCGCGTCGTTCACGATGCGCTGCTCGACCCAGGCACGGCGGCGAGCATCGGGCGCCTCCCGCCAGAGTCGCCATTCCGTGACCAGACGCTGATACAGCTCGACGATCCGGTACGGCAGGAGGCCCACGCTCTGCTCGGGGCGCTCGATCCCGGCCACCCACAGGCGGCGCAGGAACGCGAAGCGGTCGGGCTCCGCCAGGGCGCCGGGCGGCACGCGCTCCAGGTCGAGGTAATGGTCGTAGGCGTAGGCCTGGGCCATCTCGACCTGCGAGCGCTCTCGCCAGCGGTCGGGCTCGGGGTCGAGGTACACGAGCTGCTCCGCCGCGCCCCGGAAAAATGCGGGCACGTCGGGCGGCAGCGTCTCGACGGCGGCACGCGCCGCCATCTGGTGCCCCTCCTCCCCCCAGCGCCGAGGGGCCTCGCCGGTCCCGTGATCGGCCCCGATGCCGAAGGGTGCCAGGGCGAGGAGCAGCGCGCCGACCATCAGCTGGGCGTGCCCCCGAGGGTGCGCCCCGCCCGGGCGAGCTGACCGCGGTCGATCTTGCCCAGGTGGGTGCGCGGGAAGTCGTCCACGAACACGACCCGCCGCGGGTACTTGTAGGGCTCCAGGTGCTCCCGAGCCCACATCTTGAGCTCCGCCGCGAGCTCTTCGCAGGCCTGGCCCGGTGCGCGGGTGCGCACGAAGGCGTGGGGCTTCACGAGCCCGTCCGGCCCCCTTCCGCCGACCACCGCGACCTCCGCCACCGAGGGGTGACGCAGTAGGCAGTCTTCGAGCTCGCGGGGCGACAGCCACTTGCCGCTCACCTTCAGCATGTCGTCGGCGCGACCGCGATAGGTGACGTAGCCCTCGCGGTCCATGGAGATCATGTCTCCGGACACGTACCAGTCCCCCTGGAACGCGGCCCGGGTCTTCTCGATCTGCTGCCAGTACCCCTGGGCGCGCGAGTCCCCGCGGACCCAGAGGTGGCCGACCTCGCCGCGCGGGAGCTCGCCGCCGTCTTCGTCGCACACCCGGACATCGAAGCCGGGCACGGCCCGACCGAGCGTACCGGGACGGATGTCGTCCGGACGGTTGGAGATGAAGATGTGCCACATCTCCGCGGTACCGAGGCCGTCGAGCAACGGTACCCCGAAGCAGTCGTCCCAGGCGCGGTGCAGATCGACTGGGAGAGCCTCGCCCGCGGACGTGGCGAGCCTCAGGGACCCGAGCGAGCTGCGGTCGGCACCGGGATGATCGAGCATCTTCTTGACCATGGTCGGCACGTTCACCAGCACGGTGGGCCGGTGCTGGGCGATGCGCTCGAAGAGCGCCTCGGGTGTGCAGCGCTCCGGGAAGAGCGCGCAGGCGCCGCCCGACGCGAACGGAAAGAAGAGGTTCGAGCCCGTGGCATACCCGAAGAACAGCTTCGGGACCGAGATCGTGACGTCGTCCGGCCGAATGCCGAGCACGCCTCGCCCGTACAGCTCCGTGGTGTTGGCGAACGACCGATGCGACTGGACGACCGCCTTCGGCTTGCCGGTGGTCCCGCCGCTGAAGAGCCAGATGGCCGCATCGTCCCGGTGCGTGGGGAAGGGGTCCAGCTCGGCGGAGGCGTCGGCGAGACCCCGATCCACCTCCGGGTCGCCGACGACGATCAGGCGAGGCGCGTGCAGGGCCCCTTGGGCCGCCTCGGCGAACAATGTCGCCGAAGCGCCGGACACGAAGGCCGCGCGGGCGCGCGTGTACTGGAAGAAATAGCGCAGCTGATCGACGGTGAGCTCGGGGTTGACCATGACGACGACGGCGCCGATGCGCAGGGCTCCGAAGAGCGCGGCGACGAAGTCCGGACCGTCGGGCAGGGCGACGATCACCCGCTCCTCCGCCCGGACGTCCGCGTCCCGGAGGAAGTTGCCGAAGCGGTTCATGCGTGCCGCGACATCGCCGTAGGTCAGCGTGCCCTCGTCGCAGAGGATGGCGCGGCGCCGTTCCAGCCCCTCGGTGAGCCGCTGCACGACGAGGTGCTCGGAGAGGTTGAACGTCTCTGGCGGGACGAACGTCATCGTGTCATCGCGCAGGGTGCTGGAGCCGACCGGTCAGCATACGACGCAGCGGGCCTCGGGTACAGTGCGGTGGCGCGGCGACGGCTCGCGAAGTCCCCGCGCACGACCGTAGAATACCCGGATGCCGATCCGAGCGCTCGCGGAGATGACATGGGAGGAGGTCCGCGACGTGGATCGGGGCCGGGCGGTGGTCCTCCTCCCGGTCGGGGCGATGGAGGCGCACGGGCCCCACCTGCCGCTGGCGACCGACGTGATCATCGCCGAGGCGATGGCCCGGGAGTGCGCGCGACTCCTCGCCGACGGAGGCGACACCGTCCTGCTGCTTCCCGCGCTGTGGGCCACCCACGCCGGCTTCGCCACCGCCTTCCCCGGGACCCTGACCGTCCGACCGGACACGGTGCGGGCGGTGGTGTCCGAGCTCGCCGGGTCGCTGGCCCTGCACGGCTTCGGCACGTTGGCCATCGCCAACGCGCACCTCGACCCGGGTCACCTGGCGTCGTTGCGGGCCGCGGCGGAGGCCGCGCCCCCCGGCCTCGTGATCGCCTTCGTCGACCTCACCCGTCGTGCCGCGGCCGAGCGTCTCACCGACGAGTTCCGAACCGGAGCCTGCCACGCGGGCCGCTTCGAGGGGAGCGTGGTGCTCGCCGAGGCGCGGGGGCTGGTGCGCGAAGAGACGGCGCGTCGGCTCGCGCCCAACCCCTCGTCCCTGTCCGACGCGATTCGTCGGGGGGCGACCACGTTCCGGGAGGCCGGAGGCGAGCGCGCCTACTTCGGATGGCCTGCGGACGCGACCGCCGACGAGGGCCGGGAGACCGTGCGCACGCTCGGCGCCCTCCTGGCGGAGGCCGTCGCCGACGCGCGAGGCGACCCGTGAGCGCGCTCGCCGGGCGGGGCGCCGTCGTCACGGGGGGAGGGCGCGGACTGGGCGCCGCTGTCGCACGGGCGCTGGCCAAGGCCGGCGCCGCGGTGTGCCTCGCCGCGCGCTCCATGCCCGAGCTGGAGGAGGTCGCTCAGGCGATCCGTGAGGAGGGCCGCGACGCCATGGCCTTGCACTGCGACGTGTCCGATCCGCACTCGATCGAGTCGATGCTGCGAGACGCCGCGAAGGCGCTGGACGGGATCGACATCCTGGTCAACAACGCCGGCGTGGCCCCCTCCAACCCTTTGCGCCGCCTCACGTTGGAGGAGTGGAACCGGACGTTCATGGTCAACGTGACCGGAGCCTTCCTGTGTACCAAGGGCGTGTGGGAGCCGATGATCGAGCGCGGCTGGGGCCGCATCGTGAACATGGCGTCGGTTGCCGGCCTGGTCGGTGGCAAGTACATCGCCGCGTACTCGGCCTCGAAGCACGCCATGGTGGGCTTCACGCGCTCGATCGCGCTGGAGGCCGCGGGAACCGGGGTCACGGTGAACGCGGTGTGTCCGAGCTACGTGGACACGCCGCTGCTCGACGCGGCGCTCGAGCGCATCTCGGAGGTCACCGGCTCGACGGCCGAGGAGGCACTGGCGCGCCTTCTCCAGCGAGAGGGTCAGCCCCGGCTGGTGACCGTGGAGGAGGTCGCGCGTGCAGTGGTGCGCCTGTGTGAGGATCCGGCCGCCAACGGCGAATGCATCGTACTCGACGGACGAGGTGAGGAATGAGGTTCGAGTTGATCAACCCGGACGCGCTGGGAGCGCCCCGGGGGTGGACGAACGGGATGCTGGCCCTGCCCGGGGGGCGGGTGCTCTTCGTGGCGGGGCAGGACGCGGCGGAGGCGGGAGGCGAGGTCAACACCGACGACTTCGTGGAGCAGTTCACGACGGCGCTGCGCAAGGCGATCCTGATCGTGCGCGACGCCGGAGGAAGTCCCGAGGACGTGGGCCGCATCACCATCTACGTGACGGACATCGACGCCTACCGCGCGTTGCGATCGGACATCGGCCGCGCCTACCGCACGCTCATGGGCCATCACTACCCCGCCATGGCGCTCGTGCAGGTCGCGGGGCTGGTGGACCCCCGCGCCAAGGTGGAGATCGAGGT
>QJYK01000110.1 GCA_003248075.1 Gemmatimonadota bacterium
GGACTCCGATGCGTCGCCGTACTGCGGCCGCGTCGCGGTGCGGATCGAGACCGAGCACCCGTAGGGTGCCGCGGTCCGGGCGCCGGAGCCCCTGTACACACTCCATGGTGGTGGTCTTGCCCGCGCCGTTCGGACCGATGAGACCGAAGATCTCGCCCTCGCGCACCTCGAGGGATACGTTGTCCGCGGCGACTGTCGCGCCATAACGCTTCCCGAGACCGGCCACGGTGATGACTGGGTTCGACATGCCGGAAGGTACGCACCTGGGGGGGGTATCCCTCAACCCGGATTGCAGGCGACGCCCGGGCGGAGCATCTGCGTGGCCTACCGCGAGGTCGCACACAGCGGGCGACCGACCGACGCTCCATTCGCCCGGCGCTGGCCGGCGCCTCGGCAACGGACTACGATTCGCTGCCAATGAGCCCGACCTCCACGCGACTCCCCCTCGTGTCGGTCCCGAGCCGGATGCCTGAGAACGTCGAGCCAGATGCCTGAGAACCTCGCCCGTGCGGGACGAGCGGGGCCCCGGCTGCGCGTCGCGCACGTGAGCGTCTTCCGAGACCCTTTGGAACGGAACCCGGAGGAGCTTCTCGACGCCTGGTCCACGCTCGCCGACGTCGCAAGGGCGGTCGCGGATCGAGGCGCCTCCGTCACGGTGATCCAGGCGGCGAAGCGCGACCAGACGCTGGAAGAGCACGGGGTTCTCTATCGCTTCGTACGGACTCCGCCCACGCGGATGCTACACAGGCGCGCAGGCTTCTGGGCCACACCGGCGTCCTCGGCGCTGCTGAGCGTGCTCCGCTCGGAGGCTCCCGACGTCGTCCACTTCCACAGCCTCTCGTTCCCCCGACACCTGAGACTCGTCGCGCGCACCCTACCGAAAGTCCCGGTGCTCGTGCAGGACCACAGTGAGCGTCCACCACCACCATGGCTCCGCCCCCTGGCGCGCCGCGGGCTGAGGACCGTGGCTGGCGCGACGTTCACCTGCCGGGAGCAGGCCGATGCTTTCTTCCGAGCCGGTCTCTTCCACCCCGACCTCCCCGTCTACGTGGTCCCGGAGTCATCCAGCCGATTCATACCGGGTGATCGGCAGGGGGCGAGGGCGACGACGGGCCTGGAAGGTGACCCGGCCTTCCTGTGGATCGGGCACCTCGACGACAACAAGGATCCGCTCACCGTGCTGGACGCGGCCGCCAGCGCGTTTCCCCTACTCCCGGATCCACGACTGTGGCTCGTGTTCCAGCGCGCACCATTGTTGGAGCGCGTGAAGCGTAGAGTAGCCGAATCAGCCGCGCTGCGAGGCAGGGTGCATCTCCTGGGGGAGCAGCCACACGCGCGTGTGGAGCCTCTACTGCGGGCCGCAGACTTCTTCGTTCTGGCCAGTCACCGCGAGGGAAGCGGTTTCGCACTCATCGAAGCGTTGGCGTGCGGCACGCCACCCATCGTGTCGGATATCCCGTCCTTCAGACAGCTCACGGGCTTCGGCGCGGTGGGCGCGACGTTCCCACCAGGCGATGCCCCCGCGCTGGCGGACAGAATGTGCGCCATGCCAGGTCGGGATTCCGCATCCCATCGCCTCGCGACGCGCCGCCATTTCGATGCCCATGTCTCGTTCGACGTGGTCGGCAGGAGTCTGGTCGATGCCTACGTCGACCTCCTCGATCGGCATGGCGCTGGTTCCCGCGGCTCGACGGGGCGTGCCGACCCTGATCGGCCCGGCGCCTGAAGGACCTCGTCACCCATCGCCCACCTTACGAATCCCTGACGTCCGAGGCCCGATCCCGAACCTGGTCGTGTTGTGGCTCGTGCGCGGCTCCTCCTACGTTTCGCTGGTGTCCCCCGCGAGGGGGCGCGACCCGTCCCTCGACCGCCCTGCATGCCGCTCGTCAGCCGCACCCGACTCCCTCGCCTCAGCGGGAAGCTGCTCCTTGCGGCCTCCTTGGTGGTCACCCTGGTGCTCGCCGCCTGGCTCGGCTTCCACGCGGTGGATTCTGCCCGATCCCACCGCCGGACCGCCGAGGCCGTCCTGCGGGACTACGCGGGGATCGCGGCCTCGGAGTTCCAGCGGACCGTGCAGGACGAGCTGGACGACTTCCTCGACGTCGTGTTCGACGACGTCCCGCGGCAGATGCGGCCCGACCGCACGGCGGGCCCCGAGGTCCTCGCGCGTGAGATGGATGACGCGGTGCGTGAGGCCCGCTGCCGGTGCCAGGGGCTGCTCGAGGGCACCACCTACTTTCGACTCGATCCCCGAGGCGGCGGGGAGGCGCTACCCGACACCGCGCCCCCCGAGGCGCTGTCCCGCCTTCACTCGATCCTCGCGCCCGACCGATGGATCGGATCCGAGCGCACATCCGGACTCATCGTCGTGCCCGCCGGCGCCCTCGCGCCCGACGAGCGCATCGTGGCCTATCGCACCTCCCTGGACGAAGCCGGTGGCTCGGTCGCCGCCGTCTACGCCTTCGCGACGACGAGGGAAGCCCTTTCCGAGCTGTTCGAGCGCTGGTACGACCGCGAGTCGCTGCTGCCGGCAGCCATCGTGGGTGACCTCCCCAACGACTCGGTCGTGACGGTGACCGTCGTCGACCCCGGCGGAGGCACGATGTTCGCTTCGCGCCGGCGGTATCCGGACCAGTTCTCCGCGGTCGACACGCTCCCCGTCGAGCTGGGCTCGCTGGTGGTACGCGCGTCGGTGCGCTCCGATGCTGCCGGACACTTGATCATCGGGGGCCTGCCGCGCTCCCGGCTCCCCCTTCTCGCGCTGCTGTTGGCTCTGACCCTGGGGGTCGGCGTAGCGGCGCTGGTCCAGCTGCATCGGGAGCACCAGCTGGACCGCTTGCGGGACGATTTCGTCAGCGGAGTCTCGCACGAGTTCCGGACCCCCCTCACCCAGATCATGGTCTTCGCCGAGCTGCTCGAGCACGACAAGCTCAAGACCGATGAAGAGCGCCAGCGGGCTTTGGCGGTGATCGATCGCGAGGCACGGCGGTTGACACACCTGGTGGAGAACGTCCTGCGTTTCGCCCGCCTGAGGCGCGTGGATACGGCACCCCCGGTATCCGAGCCGGTCGATGTGGACACGGTCGTCCGCGAGGTGCTCCACGCCTTCGAGCCCCTGGCTCGTCCCCGCAACGTCCAGCTCGTCGCCGACGTGACCCCGGACTGCCGACTGCTGGGTAGCCGCACCGCGGTGCACCAGATGCTCACCAACCTTCTCGACAACGCGCTCAAGTACGGCCCCGAGGGGCAGACCGTCACGGTACGCGCGCGTCGAGCGAACGGATCTGTCCGCTTGGAGGTGGAGG
The DNA here is from genome assembly GCA_003248075.1 of Gemmatimonadota bacterium. Taxonomy (GTDB): domain Bacteria; phylum Gemmatimonadota; class Gemmatimonadetes; order Longimicrobiales; family Gaopeijiaceae; genus SZUA-318. The sequence continues at coordinate 3,306 of QJYK01000110.1, forward strand.
ATCAGGGGACTGGGATCCCGACCGCGGAGCGGCAGCGGATCTGGGCTCCCTACCGGCGCCTGGACAAGGACGTGGCCGGGGACGTTCGCGGGAGTGGTATCGGTCTCGCCGTGGTCGCCGACCTTGCGGCCCGCCAGGGCGGGCGCGCATGGGTCGAGGACGCAGCCGGCCAGGGTGGCCGCTTCATCGTCGAGCTGAACGACGGTGGTGTGGGCGGGGGAGGAAGGACGTGAGCACGATCCTGGTGATCGAGGACAACCAGGATCTGGCGTTCGGGCTGCGTACCGTGCTCGAGTTCGAGGGCTACGCGGTCGACGCGGCTGCGGACGGGCCCAGCGGTCTCGAGCAGGCGACCGACGGCGCGCCCGACCTCGTCATCCTCGATCTCATGCTCCCGGGGATGAGTGGGTACGACGTCCTGCGCGAGCTGCGGAAGCGTGGCAGCCGCGTTCCCGTCCTGATCCTCACGGCGCGGGGCGAGGAGCGTGACGTGGTGATGGGCTTCGACTCGGGCGCGGACGACTACGTGACCAAGCCCTTCAGCACCCTGGAGGTGCTCGCCCGCGTGCGCGCGCTCCTTCGCCGAGCGCGCGGCGAGCCTACGACGGCCGAAGCGATCACGACGTCGTTCGGAGACGTGGAGGTCGACACCGCCGCTCGCACCGTGACGCGGGGGGGTGAGGATGTCGTGCTCACCCCGAAGGAGTTCGACCTGCTGGCCGCCCTGCTCGCGCGCGAGGGAGCGGTGGTGTCCCGCAAGGAGCTGCTCACGGAGGTCTGGCGCTACCGGAGCGCCATCGCGACACGCACCGTGGACGTCCACATCGCCGAGCTACGACGGAAGCTCGAGCGCGATCCCGCGAACCCCGAGTTCATCCTCACCGTGCGCAAGGCAGGATACCGACTGCGGAGCTGACCGCCGGTCCCGTGTCGGCGCTTCAGCGCCTGCGGTCGAATCGGTTGTTGACGACGTTGTTGTAGATCGAGCCGAACTCGAAGCTCAGACCCACCGAGAGCTCGTAGCTGTAGTCGGTCGGTCGCTCGAAGCGACCCTGGAGGATCTCCTCCAGCGTGAGTCCCTCGGCCGAGATGAAGAGCTGGTCCTCGATGAGGGCCAGATCGCCACGGATCTCCAGGGAGAGGCCACGCACGATCCGCACCTCCACGTCCGTGGACAACGACACGTTCCACTTGTCCAGGTCGTGGAGGAACTGCCTTCCCTCCAGGGCGATCCTGGTCTCGCCCCAGGGCTGACGCTGGAAGAGCTGGAACTGGAGCTCGTGTTGAGGACGGAGCTCCGCCGTCTGGAAGTAGATGGTTTCTTCCACCCAGTCGAAGTACTGGACCCCGAAGTCGTAGCGCGCCGTGAGTGAGCGCCGCGGCGCCTGCTCGTAGGGAAGGAAGCTGTACTCCACGGCGGCAGCCGCGTCCCATCCGAACTCCTGGTTCCGACGCGTGGATGCGCTGGCCCCGGCCAGCCCTCCGAGGGACCAGCGCTCGCCGAGGGCGTACGCCGTCAGGAGGCCCACGCTCCAGTCCGTCCGATCGTCGACGATCTCCTCCCCGTCGTCGAGCTTCTGCACGTTCCGACGGAAGTCCGCATCGGCTTCGAGCTCGATCTTCCAGACGTCCGTGGTGCGCCGCGCATCGAACGAGCCCCCGATCTGGCGCCGGCGCTCGGTCTCCTCGCCCTCCAGGTCGAGATCCGCGCCGGCCTCGAAGACCCAGAAGTTCCATGGATCCTCGACCTGCCCGGCGCCCACCAGGCGTTCGGTCGGCCCGACCTCGCGCTGGGAGGCGGAGATGTCGAAGGAGCCGACCTGTCCGATCAGCGTGGAATAGCGCGCCAGGCCGGCGGCCATGACCCTCGTGAGGCGCTGCAGGATTTCGCTCTCTGTTTCCGTGGTCAGCGTCGTCAGCGACAGGGTGTCGTCCCTTGCCTCCAGGTCCTGGAGCCCGACGAAGTCCAGCGTGAACACGCTCCCCCCACCTCCGGTCCGATCGGTGGTGATGATCAGATGGACCTGCGCCAGCGTGCGGTCGCGTACCCAGTTCACGAAGCCGATCTCGGTGCGGAAGTACTCGGAATCGCACTGGCGCGAGTGGCAGTCGAGGAACACCCTCAGAGCGTCCTGCCGGATCCCGGCACCCTGTTGTTGTGACGCGGCTGCCCGGGGCAGGAGGAGCGCCCCGATGAAGAGCGCGATGCGCGTAGGCCGTCGGAGCGTGGTGTGCGCGATTCGGAGCATTCTGTACCGGGAGGGGTCGGGGTCTCGTGCAAACCAACCTAAGTCCTGGCCGACGACTCCGTGTCATCCCGACGAACGACCTTTGTAAGAGACGGGTAAGCCCCTCCCTTCGGCAGCACGACGCTTCCACTGCCACAATCCGCCGGTCACTCCCTCGGGGAGGCGATGGCCGAGCTGCCGGGCGACGAGCACGATCTGGCCCCTGTGATGGGCCTCGTGGGACACGTGGTACGCGATGAAGTGCTCGAGGTCGAGCGGCACGTTCCGCCACGGGAAGTCGGGGAGCACGCCGCCCCCCTCAAGGAGGGCCGCGAACATGTCCCGCATTGCCCGGTCGCTCTCGGCGAGCGCCGCCAGCAGCTCTTCCCGGGCCACGCGCTCCCGGCCGATCCTCGCGGGCACGGGCACACCCATGCGCGCTCCGACCTGTTTCAGCCACCTGCAACGGTTGTCGTGGAGGTGTGCGACCAGTGAGCGCACGGTCTTGCGGGGCGTGCCCGGCACGCGCGCGTCCCAGAGCTCGTCGGGCAGCCGTTCCACCAGGTAGGCCGTCACCCGAGCGCAGGTGTACCACGGGCCGAGCAACGTCGACGTCATTCGGGCAGGCTAGTCCGTGCCGCTCGACGCCGCCACGGTGGTCGATCGCGGCGCGGGGCTCGCCCCCCCATACTGGTGGCCGTGCGCTCGGGTGTCGTGCGCCCCACAGGAGGCTCGTCATGAACACCGATGTGGACGTCCTCGCGGCTGCGGCCGCCTGGCGTGCAGAGGGCAGGGGCGTGGCGCTCGCCACCGTGGTGCGGACCTGGGGGTCGGCGCCTCGCGAGTCAGGCAGCCACATGGCCGTGGACGAAAGCGGTACGTTCTGCGGATCGGTGTCCGGAGGGTGCGTGGAGGCCGCAGTGGTCGAGGCCGCGGCCGAGGTGATCCGCACCGGGGACAGTCGATCCCTCGCCTTCGGCGTGACCGACGAGATGGCTTGGGAGGTCGGGCTCGCGTGTGGCGGCAAGGTATCGATCTGGGTCGAGCGCGTGGAATGAGGATCGACCTGCTCGAGCAGCTACTCGGCGCCATTCGCGAAAGACGACCCGTCGTCCTCGCGACCCGCATGCCGGGAGGCGAGCAGGCGCTCCTCTTCCCCATGGAGCGGACCGCGACGACGCCCGACGAACGCCCGTGGCCCATGGACGCAGCTCGTCGGTCGCTCGTCGACGACCGCTCGACGACCGTGACCGACGCCGCAGGGGACGTCTTCCTGCGGCCCTACAATCCCCCCGTCCGGCTCGTGATCGTCGGAGCCGTCCACATCGCCGCCCCGCTGGTGGGCATGGCGTCCACCGCGGGGCTCGAGGTGACCGTCGTGGACCCACGCGACGCCTTCGCGAGCGAGGAGCGGTTCCCGGGTCGGCAGGTGGTCCGGTCGTGGCCGGAAGAGGCTCTGGCCGAGTTGAGGCCGGACCACAGGACCGCCGTCGTCACGCTGACCCACGACGCGAAGCTGGACGATCCCGCGCTCGTGGCGGCGCTCGGTACTTCCGCCTTCTACGTCGGCTCACTCGGGAGTCGGCGCACCCACGCCAAGCGCCTGGAACGTCTCAGGGAGCAGGGCGTCGACGCTGCGGCCCTGGACCGGATCCAGGCACCGATCGGGCTCGACATCGGAGCCCGCACGCCGGCCGAGATCGCCGTGGCCATTCTGGCCCAGGTCGTTGCCCACCTCAGGGCCGCGCCGGAATCGTGATGTCGCGACCCACCGAGACCCGGCCCCCGGACCAGGGCACGCCCCGCGTGGCCGGCGTCGTCCTGGCCGCCGGACGCTCGTCACGCATGGGGGCTGCAAACAAGCTTCTCGCCGACATCGGGGGACTCCCGATGGTCCGCCGCGTAGTGGAAACGGCTCTGGCCGCCGGGCTGGAGCCGGTGGCGGTCGTGGTCGGGCACGACGCCGAGCAGGTCCGACGGGCGCTCGACGACCTCCCGGTGCGCTTCGTCACGAACGCGGGGTTCGCGCGCGGCCTGTCGACCTCGGTGAGCGCGGGGATCCAGGCGATCGACGGCGAGACGGACGGCGCGGTCGTGCTCCTCGGGGACATGCCCTGGGTGTCCGCCGCCGACGTGCGCGCCCTCACCGCGGCCTTCGCGCACGACGTCGGGCGCTCGATCTGCGTCCCTGTCACCGCCGGGAAGCGCGGCAATCCGGTCCTGTGGCCGGCGCGAACCTTCGCCGCCTTGCGCGCGCTCGAGGGAGACGTGGGGGCGCGACACCTCATCGCCGAGCGCCCCGACGAGGTCTGCGAGGTCCGCGTGCCGGACGACGGAGTCCTCAGGGACATCGACACGCCCGAGGCTCTGCACGCCTCGCGCAGCTCTTAGGAAATGACAGCCATGTTCGCATCCATCGACGACACCCGCTCCGCGCTGGCCCAGGAGGGGTACTTCGCCGATGCGGGCCTCGCCACGAGCCTCTTCCTCGCCCTGCGCATGCAGAAGGCGCTCTTCCTCGAAGGTGAGCCCGGGGTCGGCAAGACGGAGGTTGCGCGCGTGCTGGCCCGTATCCTGGATACACCCCTCATACGCCTTCAGTGCTACGAGGGCCTGGACGTGACGCAGGCGGTGTACGAATGGAACTATCCACGGCAGCTCATCGAGATCCAGGCACATGGCTCCGGGCATGGGGAGGTCGAGGACATATTCTCGGAGCGCTTCCTGCTTCGCCGCCCGCTGCTCCAGGCCGTCGACCGCAGCCACGAACGGGCGCCCGTCCTCCTCATCGACGAGCTCGACCGCGCCGACGAGGAGTTCGAGTCGTTTCTGCTGGAGCTGCTGGCCGATTTCCAGATCACCATCCCCGAGCTGGGCACCTTCCGCGCGGAGCACGCGCCCGTCGCGGTCATCACGTCGAATCGGACGAGGGAGATCCACGACGCGCTCAAGCGTCGATGCATCTACCACTGGATCGACTACCCGACCTCGGAGCGTGAGCTGGAGATCGTGCTCGCGAAGGTCCCCGAGGCGGCCCAGGGACTCGCCACGCAGGTGGTCGCCTTCGTACAGCGTCTCCGTCACGAGGAGCTCTACAAGCTTCCCGGGGTCGCCGAGTCCCTGGACTGGACACGCGCGCTCACGCACCTGGCCACGGAGCGACTCGACGCCGACACCGTCGACCGCACGCTCGGGCTGCTCCTCAAGTACCAGGACGACGTCGACCTCGTCCGGGGTCGTCGCGCCGCCGAGATCCTCGCCGAGGTGGCGACCCCGTGACCGCGGCGCCCCCCGGCATTCACGAGCCCCCAGGTAGTCGCGGCCGGGCCTTCCTCCAGAACCTGATCTCCTTCGCTCGCGCCCTGCGAGCGACCGGCATCGGAGTGACGCCGAGCCAGGTGGCCGACGCGGTGCTGGCCCTTTCCTGGGTCGGCGTGGAGGACCGCGACGACGTCTTCCGCTCGATGCGTGCCGTCCTGGTGACCCGTCGCGAGGATCTGGTCTTGTTCGAGACGGTGTTCAACCGCTTCTGGCGCCACCCCGAAGATGCGACCGCGCGCGGCCGTCGGCGCCCTCCGGCGCCCCGGGACCGTCGCCCTCCGGGCCGCTTCACCATCGCGACGTACCTGGCGTTCAAGGATTCGGCCGCCCTGGAGGAGCGCGACGTCGCCGATCGCGCAGGGACGTACAGCGGCGAAGAGCGGCTGCGCCGCAGGCGGTTCGCCGACATGACGCCGGAGGAGCTCGAGGCCACTCGACGGCTCCTGGCCCGGATGCGATGGGCGGCGAGCCTGCGGGTCACGCGCCGCCGTGTGCGTGACCCCCGCGGGCCCGAGATCGATCTGCGGCGTGTGCTCCGTCACGCGGTAAGGTTGGGGGCCATGCCCGCACGGGTTCCCCGGCGGCGACGCTCCGAGAAGCAGCGGCCCGTCGTGCTCCTGGCGGACGTGAGCGGCTCGATGGAACGGTACTCCAGGCTCGTCCTCCAGTTCTTCCACGCTATGGTCCGGTCGCTGGGTGACGTGGAGACGTTCGTCTTCGGGACGCGACTTACACGCATCACGCCGCAGTTGCGTCTCCGTAATGTCGATCGGGCGCTCGAGGAAGCATCCGGCGAGGTGGTGGATTGGGCGGGAGGTACGCGAATCGGATCGTGCCTCGGGAACTTCAACCGCCATTGGGCGCGCAGGGTCCTCCGGCGTGGGGCCATCGTGGTCGTCATCAGCGACGGCTGCGACCGAGGTGATCCGGAGGAGCTCGGGCGCCAGATGAGGCATCTCCAGCACCGATGCCACAGGCTGGTTTGGCTCAATCCGCATCTCGGCCACGCGGAGTACGCGCCGCGGGTTGCGGGAATGCGCGTCGCGCTCCCTTTTGTAGACGACTTCCTCCCGGTCGACGACGTTCAGTCTCTGGTCGCGTTCTCCGACGCGCTGGCCCGACTGGGGCGCTCGGGCAGCCGCATGGGTGCCCGGTACGCCGCCTCCCCCTGGAGAGGTCGTTCCGCCGCGCCGTCAGGCGGTGCGCGGCTGTCTGGGCTCACACAGGAGACGATCCCGTGAAGATCGGCGGAGAGTACGAGTTCGACGCTCCTCGACCTCTGGTGTGGGAGGCCCTGCTCGACCCCACGGTCCTGGCCGGCGTGCTTCCCGGCTGTGAGAAGCTGGATCTCGTCGGGCAGGACGAGTACGAGGGTGCGCTCAACATCAAGATCGGCCCGGTCCAGGGGCAATTCATGGGCAAGGTGAAGCTGGAGAACATCCAGCCGCCCGACTCCTACACCATGCAGGTGGACGGCCGAGGCGCGCCCGGGTTCGTGAAGGCCACCGGCAATCTCGCGCTCGCCGCCGAGGGGGACACCACGCGGGTGACCTACGACGGGGACGCCCAGGTCGGAGGGCGCCTGGCCAGCGTCGGACAACGCCTGATCGAGAGCTCCGCCAAGGCCATCATCAAGCAGAGCCTCGACGGACTGAACCTGGCCGTGCGCGCGCGTGCGGCCGCCGCCGGAGGCGAAGATCCGGATGCTCCGCCCCCACAGCCGGTGGCGCCCCCCTCCCAGGCCAGGTTCGCGGCGACCGTCGCGCGGGAGGTCGCCAAGGACGTGATTCCAAAATGGACGCTTTGGGTCCTGTCGGTCGTGGTGGCGGGGATCGTCGCATGGTTGTTGTTCCGATGACGGTAGCCCGGCGACGACCCAGAGATCCCTGGCCGATTCTCGACACGCAACGCTGACGAGGCGTGACAGACACGGAGGAGATGACGTGATTCCCGGAGAGTTCGAGTACCACGCCCCGTCCACCGTGGAGGACGCGGTGTCGCTCCTGGACACCCTCGGCGACGAAGCCAAGGTGTTGGCCGGGGGTCACAGCCTCGTCCCGGCCATGCGCTTCAGGTTGGCTCAGCCACGGCACCTGGTGGACATCAATCGCATAGCCGGCCTCTCCTACGTGCGCGAAGAGGATGGGCATCTGGTCATCGGCGCGCTGACCCGTGAGTCCGAGCTCGAGCACTCGTCGCTCGTGGCCGGGCGCTACCCCCTGCTCGCCGACGCGGGCCGGGTCATCGCCGACCCGCTCGTCCGCAACCGAGGCACCGTGGGCGGCAACCTCGCCCACGCCGACCCGGCGAACGATCATCCGGCCGTCATGCTGGCCTACGGCGCCACGCTGGTCGCCCGAGGACCCGGAGGCGAACGGGTCATCCCGGTCGACGACTTCTTCGTGGGACTCTTCGAGAGCGCATTGAAGCCCAACGAGCTCCTCGTCGAGATTCGCATCCCCTCGCCCGGTGCGGGCTCGGGCGGCGCCTACCGGAAGCTCGAGCGAAAGGTGGGTGACTACGCGATCTCCGCCGCGGCCGTCCAGCTGACGATGGACGGTAGCATGTGCACCGCGGCCCGAATCGCGCTCACGAACGTGAGCCCCGTACCCATGCGAGCCAACGCGGCGGAGGCCGAGATCCTCGGCGAAGAGCCCACGGAAGACGCGATCGAGGCGGCCGGGCGGGCCGCAGCAGCCGAGTGTGACCCGAGCGCTGACCTCAGGGGCTCCGAGGAGTACAAGCGGGACATCACGCGCGTATTGGTGAAGCGCGCCATCCGCGCCGCGGTGACGCGCGCCCAGGGAGGTGCATGATGAGCAGCCGTCACGGGATCACCGTCACGGTGAACGGAGCCCAGGTCACCCGCGAGGTCGACGCGCGCACACTGCTGGTGCACTTCCTCCGGGAGGATCTCTCGCTGACGGGGACCCACATCGGATGCGACACCACCAGCTGCGGCGCGTGCACGGTGCATCTTGACGGTGTCGCAGTGAAGAGCTGCACGGTGTTCGCGGTACAGGCAGACGGCGCCAACGTCGATACGGTCGAGGGCCTGGCCGACGGCGCGACCCTGCATCCGCTCCAGGAGGGCTTCTGGGAGAAGCACGGGCTGCAATGTGGTTACTGCACGCCCGGGATGTTGATGGCGGCCAAGGAGCTGCTGGCCCGAAACCCAGACCCGACCGAAGAGGAGATCCGCTTCGGCATTTCGGGCAACCTGTGCCGGTGCACGGGCTACAACAAGATCGTCGAAGCCATCCAATACGCGGCGCAGAAGCTACGTGAGGCTGGAGAGGAGGCGCACGCATGAGCCACCTGGAGAGCTCGGTCCAGTCGTTGCATCCCGCGCCTGAAGGCGCGTCGAAGCAGATGGAGACCACCGACCAGATCCGAATCACGACGCCGGAGAAGGTGTGCGGCATGGGGCACCGCATGAAGCGAAAAGAAGACCCACGCTTCATTCGCGGTCAGGGGCACTACGTCGACGACGTGAAGCTGCCGGGCATGCTCTACATGGACATCGTCCGCAGCCCCTATGCCCATGCCAAGATCCTCAACATCGACGCGAGCGAGGCGCTCGCGACGCCCGGAGTGCTCGCCGTGATCACCGGCAAGGATCTCAAGGATGCCGGTAACCTGCACTGGATGCCGACGCTCATGTCGGACACCCAGATGGTGCTCCCAATCGACAAGGTGGTCTATTTCGCGCAGGAGGTGTGCGCGGTGGTAGCCACGGAACGCTACATCGCCGCAGACGCCATCGAGAAAGTGAACGTGGAGTACGAGCCGCTACCCGCGGTGGTCGACCCGTTCGAGGCGCTCAAGGACGAGGTCATCGTCCGCGACGACAAGGAGAAGAAGACCAACCACGTCTGGCACTGGGAGGCGGGAGACAAGGAGGCGACCGACAAGGTCTTCGGAGAGGCCGCCACCGTGGTCAAGCAGAGCATGCACCTCCCCCGGATCCACGTGGCGTCCATCGAGACATGCGGCATGGTGGCGAACTACGATCCCACCATGGGCAAGATGCAGCTGTACATGACCACCCAGGCTCCGCATGCGATCCGTACCGTCTTCGCGCTGGTCAGCGGCCTGCCCGAACACAAGATCCAGGTCATCTCACCCGACATCGGGGGTGGCTTCGGAGGCAAGGTGCCGGTCTACCCGGGTTATGTCGTGTGCGCCGTCGCCAGCTTGGTGACCGGCAAGCCCGTAAAGTGGATCGAGGATCGGAGCGAGAACCTGCAGGCCGACAGCTTCGCGCGTGACTACCACATCACGGCGGAGATGGCCGCCGACGCGAAAGGGAAGATCACCGGGCTCAGGGTGAAGACGCTGGCGGACAACGGCGCCGCGGACGCAGCCGCGAACCCGTCCAAGTTCCCGGCCGGCATGTACTCGATCTGCACCGGGTCCTACGACATGAAGGCCGCGCACGTCGAGGTGGACGGCGTCTATACCACGAAACCGCCGGGCGGCGTGGCGTATCGGTGCTCGTTCCGAGTCACCGAGGCCGTCCACATGGTGGAGCGGATGACGGACATCCTTGCGCATGAGCTGGGTGAGGATCCCGCCGACTTCCGGGTGAAGAACTTCATCAAGCCCGAGCAGTTCCCGTACAAGTCTCCGACGGGCTGGGAGTACGACTCGGGGAACTACGACGCGGCGCTCGCGAAGGCCATGGACATCATCGGCTACAGGGAGCTGCGCAAGGAGCAGGCGGAGAAGCGCGCCCGGGGCGAGTTGATGGGCATCGGCATCTGCAGCTTCACCGAGGTCGTGGGTGCCGGTCCGTCCCGGGACTTCGACATCCTCGGCATCAAGATGTTCGACTCGGCCGAGATACGGATCCATCCCACCGGAAAGGCCATCGCCCGCTTCGGCACCAAGTCCCAGGGCCAGGGTCACGAGACGACCTACGCGCAGATCATCGCCGAGGAGCTGGGCATCCCCGCGGCGGACGTCGAGATCGAGGAGGGCGACACCGATACCGCCCCGTACGGCCTTGGAACCTACGCCAGCAGGTCCACACCCACGGCGGGCGCCGCCGGGGCCATGGCGGCACGCAAGATCAAGGCGAAGGCGCGTAAGATCGCAGCCCACCTCCTGGAGGTCGGGGAGGACGACCTCGAGTGGAGCGTCGACCGCTGGCAGGTGAAGGGATCACCGGATCAGCACAAGACGATTCAGGACATCGCGTTCGCGGCGTACACCAACCACCCGCAGGGGATGGAGGCCGGTCTCGAGGCAACCGACTACTACGACCCACCCAACCTCACATTCCCCTTCGGAAGCTACATCGCTGTCGTGGACGTCGACTCCGGCACCGGCGAGGTCAAGGTGCGGCGCTTCGTGGCCGTGGACGACTGCGGGAACATCATCAACCCGCTCGTGGTGGAGGGTCAGATCCACGGCGGGCTCACCCAGGGCCTGGCTCCGGCGCTCTTCGAGGAGATCGTCTACGACGAGAACGGTCAGAATCTGACCGGCACGTTCGCGGACTACCTGGTGCCCACGGCGGTCGAGTCGCCGAAGTGGGAGACCGCCCACACCATCACGCCGTCTCCGCACCATCCGCTCGGCGCCAAGGGCGTCGGCGAGTCGCCCACGGTCGGCGCTCCACCGGCCATCGCCAACGCGGTCGTGGACGCGCTCTGGCACCTGGGTGTGCGGCATGTGGACATCCCGATCACGCCGCAGAAGATATGGAAGCTTCTCCGCGACGCCGGCGTGAGCGACTGACGGGGAGAGACCGTGAGCGTGGAATTCTTCGCCAAAGCGCACGAGCTCCGCTCCGCTGGGGCTCCCTTCGCGACGGCGGTGGTGGTGCGCGCCGAGAAGCCCACGTCGGGAAAGCCGGGGGACCGGGCGATCGTCACGATCGACGGCGAGATGTTCGGATGGGTCGGGGGCAGCTGCGCGCAGCCGACCGTGGTCCGGGAGGCGCTGCGCGCCCTCGCGGACGGCCAGACGAGGCTGGTCCGCCTGTCTCCCGATCCGGGGTCGTCACCCCTTCCCCCCGGGGTCGTCGAGGTGCCCATGACCTGCTTCAGCGGAGGGACTCTGGACATCTTCATCGAGCCACAGCGACCCGTCCCCGCATTGCTCGTGGTCGGCGACCTGCCGGTGGCGCGTGCCCTGGTCCGGCTGGGCAAGGCCATGGGCTACGAGGTCGTCGTCGTCGATCCCGACGAGCGTGCGCCGGCCGGCGCGGACGCGACGGTCCACCAGCTGTCGGAGATCCCCGCGCACGTGGGGCCCCTGACCTTCGCCGTGGTCGCCACGCACGGTGAGTACGACGAGGCTGCGCTGAAGGAGATCCTCGCGACTTCCGCGGCGTACGTGGGCCTCGTGGCGAGCCGCAAGAGGGGAGAGCAGGTTTTGGGCTCGCTCGCCTCGGAGGGCGTCGAAGCGGCGGACCGGGCACGCGTCCGATATCCGGCGGGACTCGACATCAAGGCAGCGGACGGCGACGAGATCGCGCTCTCGATCCTCGCCGAGATCGTACAGGTGCGCAGGACCATGGGCGAAGTCGACTGGGGCGGGGCGCCGGAGGCGGAACCGGAGACCGCCATCGACCCGATCTGCCACATGACCGTTCGCGTTCAGGGAGCGGCGCACACACACGTCCACGACGGCCGTACGTACTACTTCTGCTGCGCAGGGTGCAGGGCGCGCTTCGCGGAAGCGCCCGAGAAGTACCTCCTGGCGGGATAGCCGACCGACCCGATGCACCTGGACGACTTTGCGCTAGGGGATCTCCGGGACCTCACCGACGGCATGGTCCTCGTCGCTGCCGCGGAGGACGCCGGCATCTTCGCGGCGCTGGCACGGGGTCCGCGCACACCGGCGGAGGTGGCCGAGGACCTGGGCTACGATCCGAGGGCGACCCGGATCGTGCTGCAGGCGCTTTCGGAGGTGGGCTTTCTCGAAGCGGTGGAAGAGCGCTTCGCGCCCACCCCCCGGTGCCTGCGCGAGCTGTGTGACCCGGACGGCGAGGCGTACGTCGGACGGGGCCTTCCGCACTGGCTCCGATCCGTGCGCGCCACCACGCAGCTCGGCGAGGTGTTGCGGGACGGCGGACCCATCGAGACGAAGGCAGCCGCTCGCACCCCCGCCCAGGCGGCGAGGTTCACGGCCGCCATGGCCGCGGCCCCCGCGGCCCGGGTGGAGCGCATCGTCGACCTGTGCCTCGAGCGGCACCCGGGTGCGCGCTCGGTGCTGGACGTGGGCGGCGGGCCGGGCCACATGACCCGAGCCTTCCTGAGGCGCGGGCTGCGCGGCACACTTCTCGACACCGAGGACATCATCGCGCACGTCGTCCCAGCGTACGGCCTGGACGCGGTCCCGGGACTCACGGTGGTGCCGCGAGACTTCACGCGCGACACCCTACCACCGGGTCCCTTCGACGTCGTGCTCCTGTCCAACGTCATCCACATCTATGGTGAGGACGCGATCCGAGCGCTGTTTCGGGCCTCCGTGCGCGTCCTCGCCCCCGGAGGCATCGTGGCGGTCGCCGAGTTCTTCCGGGGGCGAAGCGGTCGCGCTGCCCATCTGGGCCTGCAGATGCTCCTCAAGTCCGAGCAGGGAGACGCGCATCCCGAGGCATCGGTCGCGGCGTGGCTGGCCGAAGCGGGCCTGGCCGAGATCCGCGTGGAGGAGCTCGACCCGGACCGCCATCTCATGATCGGTAGGCGGGCCTGACCAGGCCCGCCGCGCGGCCTCGGCCGCGCCTCCGAATGCTTTCTTCTTGTCCTATATATCTGATATAGATATATCTGAGACGGATAAATCACCGAAGAGAGCGCCATGACCCCGCGTCCCGACGTCGCCACGCCCCCACTCCGCCCGGCGGTGCTCCACATTCTGCTCGCGCTCACGGAGCGCGATCTACACGGCCTGGGGATCGCGGAGGAGGTCGAGCGCGCTTCCGAGGGCGTGCTGGAGCTGGGGCCCGGCACGCTCTACCGCTCGCTCTCCGAGATGGTGGAGGCAGGGCTGATCCGTGGGGTGGAGGCTCCTCGGGACGACGCCGACCCTCGCCGCAAGTATTACCGCATCTCCCCTTCGGGCCGGGTGCTCCTTTCCGAGGAGACGGCCCGACTCCAGCGGCTGGTCGAGACGGCGAGAGAGCGCAAAGTCCTGCCGGACACGGCATGAGACATCCGAGGAGCGGGCGCCACGAGAAGCTCTTCCGCGGGCTGCTCCTCCTGTATCCGTCGTGGTTCCGTCGGAGCTACGGCGAGGAGATGGTCGCGCTCTTCGGCACGCGCCTCGGTCGGACGGGCAGCGCCAGGGAGCGGGGGGCTCTCTGGTGGAGAACGTTGGGAGACACGCTGTCCAACGCCGCCGCGCTCCATCGGCGGGGTCGGCCGGGACCCACGTACGATGGAGGAGGAGGAGGAGGCATGGATTCGTTGGTGCACGACATTCGCTACGCGCTTCGCCACCTCGCGAGGGCGCCCGGCTTCACGATCGGCGCGGTCGCACTCCTCGCGATCGGCATCGGGGCGAACACCGCCGTGTTCACCGTGGTGGACGCGCTGCTTCTGCGTCCACCGCCGTGGCATCGGCCGGAGGAGGTGGTCTTCGTCTACCAGGACTCGGACGACGGCGAGCCGCAGTCGTGCTCCTTTCCGGCCTACCGGGACATGGCCGGGACCGACGTCTTCAGCGCGGTGGCGGCGACCTCGTTGGCGACGGCCGCCTGGGACGGACCGGACGGGCCGCAGCAGGTGTCGACCGAGTACACCACCGCGAGCTACCTCGACGTCCTCGGTCTGGCTCCGCTGCGCGGCAGATGGTTCGGACCGGAGCACGACGTGCCGGGTGCCGCACCCGTGGCGGTGGTGAGCGCGCCGGCATGGCGGAAGCTCTTCGGCGCCGACCCGGACATCCTCGGCCGATCGATCCGGTTGAACGGACAACCCGTCACGATCATCGGCGTGGGCCCGGAGAAGCTCGCCGGCACCTACGATCCGCAGGTCACCGACCTGTGGCTGTCGATCTCGGCGACCCTGGTCGGCGGCTCCTTCCGGGTCGCGAATCTGGAGCGGCGCGAGGACCACTGGTACGACGTGCGGGCGCGTCTCGCTCCCGGCGTCGCGCTGGAGCAGGCGCAGGGGGCCATGGACGTCCTGGCCGCCCGGCTCGCCGAAGAGTTTCCGGAGCTCAACCGTGGGCGCGACATCACGGTGTTCGGAGCTGGCCAGGTGCGTTTCCACCCGGGGCAGGACGGCCAGATGTTCGCGATCGGCGGTCTGCTGTCCGCCGTGGTCATCGCGGTGCTGGTCCTCGCGTGCGCGAACCTCGCCAACCTCCTTCTCGTGCGCGGGCTCGAGCGCTCCGGTGAGACCGCGGTGCGTCGGGCGCTCGGCGCCGGAGCCGGAAGGGTGGCCCGTCTGTTCCTGATCGAGTCGCTCGTCCTCGCACTCACCGGGGGGCTCATAGGGATGCTGCTGGCGCGACAGGCGGTGGCCTTCCTGCCCGCGCTCCCCATCCCCATCCCCGACATGGCGATCGGCGTGGACTGGCGGGTCGCCGGTTTCAGCATCGTGCTCATGGCATGCACGGGGATCCTCTTCGGCCTGGCTCCCGCCGTCCACTCCGCCCGCGAGGACGTCGCGCGCGCGCTCCGTGACGACCGCCGTACCGCATCCGTCGGCCGCGGAGCGTCGAGGCTGCGCGCGCTCCTGGTGGCGATACAGGTCGCCGTCTCACTGGTGCTCGTCCTCGGGGCAGGGCTCCTCGCTCGCAGCCTGTCCGCGCTGCGCGACGTGGACACCGGAGTGGATGCGGAGCGGGTCGCCTTCGTTCAAACCAACTTCGGACAGGCTGGGCTCACCGGACCGGAGGCGATGGTCGCGCTGGACGAGCTCCTCGTGGCGGTGGCTGCGATCCCCGGTGTCACCGACGTCGCGGCCGCATCACGCATTCCCGCCGAAAGCGGCGGGAGCACGACCACCGTCGTCGAGGACTACGTGCCCCAGGCCGGGACGGACGCGGTCGAGCTGGACTTCGCGGTGGTCTCTCCCGAGTACTTCAGGACGATGGGGATCCCGCTGCTCGAAGGGCGCCTCTTCGACAGCGACGACGTCCGCGGCGGACAGACGGTCGTGGTCGTGAACGAGACGGCCGCGCGTCGCTTCTGGGGAGGCGTGGACGTCCCCGGTCGGAGGTTGCGCGCCCAGGGGCGGCCCGACTCGTGGCGCATCGTCGTCGGGGTGGTGGGCGACACGCCGGTGGGTAGCCTGGCCGAGGCGGCGCAGCCCATGATGTACTTCTCCACGGTCCAGAACGGGCTGGGTGCGGGGTACGTCGTGGCGCGCACGGACGGCGCGTCCTCGGAGCTGCTCGGAGCCCTGCGCGCCGAAGTGCCGCGGGTGCGTGCTTCCCTGCCCATCGTCTCGCAGGGAACGATGGCTTCGCACTTCTCGGCGGGGCTCACCTCCCAGCGGGTGGGTGTCGCCGCCATGGGGGTCTTCTCGCTCCTCGCCATCGTGCTCGCCGCGCTGGGCATCTACGCGGTCGTGTCGTTCAGCGTCGCGCGGCGGGCCGGAGAGCTCGGGATCCGGATCGCCCTGGGCGCCGAGCGGTCGAGCGTCGTGCGCATGGTGGTGCGAGAGGTGGTGGCCACCGTCCTGGTCGGTCTCGTCGCGGGCGCGGCGCTCGCCGCCCTGCTCGCGCCGCAGGCCCGGGGACTCCTGTTCGGGGTGCGGCCCCTCGACCCGACCACCTTCCTGGGATCGACGCTCCTGCTGCTCGGGGTCGCCTGGCTGGCCGCCTGGGTGCCCGCCCGGCGGGCGGCGGGAACCGATCCTGTGCATGCGCTGCGCTCGTCGTGACTCCGGGGGCGGGCGCCGTCCTACTCGTCCCTGAGGGTCCGCATCGGGTCGATCCGAGCGGCCCTGGCGGCAGGCAGCGCGCAGGCGAGCGCTGCCGCGACCGCCAGCATGCCGGCAACCGAGGCGTACGTAGCAGGGTCGTGGTGCGAAACGCCGAACACGAGACCGGCGAGCGCCCTGCTCGCGAGCGCCGCCGTCACCGCCCCGATGGCGACGCCGACGGCCGACATCAGCATCCCCTCCCCCACGACGTGACCGAGGATACGCTGGCGCGAGGCGCCCAGCGCGGCTCGGACACCCATCTCGCGAGTCCGGTCGGCCACGCTGCCGGCGAGCACGCCGTAGATCCCCACCGTGGCGAGCGCGAGGGCCAGCACGGCGAACACCCTCAGCACGCCGAGGACGAAACGCCTTCTGGCCTCGGAGCGCACGACCAGCTCCTCCATTCGCGCCAGCCGCACGATGGGCTGGTCCGAGTCGACCGACCAGACGGCTCTGCGTAGGTCCTCGACCGCCGGCGCTCGACCGTCCTCCCCCCGAACGATCAGCCACGCCACCGGGTCGGCGAAGTACCATTGCTGGGGAGTGACATAGGCTGCAGCGGCCGCCTGCGACTCGAGGGAGGCGTGCTTCACGTCCCTCACGACCCCCACCACCGTGTAGAAGGGCAGATCCGTGCGGCCGACGTGCATGCGTCGACCCACCGCCTCACCGTCGGGAAACGCGGCTTTCGCGAATGACTCGTTGATGACCACGGCGGGGGGTGCCCCCGCTACGTCCCCCTCGTCGAGGGGGCGCCCGCGAAGCACCCGGATTCCCAGGGTACGGAAGTAGCCCGGGCTCACCGTGTATCGGTACGCGGAGCGGTCCCCGTCGGCTCGGGTCTCGTCCTCGAGCCGGACGCCGTACTGGTCGCGCTCACCACTGAGGGGCAGTTGGCTCGAGAGCGCGGCGGAGGCGACGCCCGGGACCCCGCGCACGGCGTCGAGCGCGTCGTCGAAGAAGCGACGTACCACGCGGTCGTCGTCGAATCGGCGGCCTGTCGCCTGCACCTGGAGCACGACGACCGACGTCGGATCGAAGCCCATGTCGACCCGAAAGAGCCGCTGGAGGCTGCGAACCAGGAGCCCGGCCCCGAGCAACAGGACGAACGCCAGCGCGACCTGCACGACGACCAGTGCCCGCCGTGCGCTGCGGTGACCGCCTGTGGTCCTGACGGACGACTCGATCGCACCCGACTGCAGGTCGCCACGGGAGTGCGTCAGGGCCGGTGCCAGCCCGACCAGGACCCCGACGACGCTCGCGATCCCCAGCGTGCACGCGAAGGCGGCGTCGCCGAACGTGACCGCGCTCAACCGCGGTAGCTCGGCGGGAGCCAGCGCCACCAGCACCGTGAGACCCACCCGCGCCACCGCCAGGGCGGCCAGCCCTCCGAGCGCCGCGAGCAGCAGGCTCTCGGCAAGCAGCTGACGCGCCAGTCGGGCCCGTCCCGCGCCGAGCACGGCACGCACGGCCAGTTCCCCGCGTCGTCGTGATCCGCGCGCCATCAGTAGGTTCGTGACGTTCACACAGGCGATCGCCAGGAGAACGGCGACCGCCCCGAGCAGGGCCCACAGTGCCGGCCTGACGCTCGCGGTCGCCACCTGGAGCACGTCCTCGAGCTCCAGCCCCTGCCCCAGCCCCGCCCACGCAGGCCGAACGAACGCCGGCGAAGGCGTCGAGGCGAGTCGTCCGAGCTCGGACCGCGCCACGTCCGCGGCGACTCCCGGGCGGAGTCGCCCGACCATGTTCAGATGGTGTCCCCATTCGCGGCCGTCGAACGTCGGCAGAGACGGATCATATTGAAGGAGCGTCCAGGCCTCGGCGCTCCGCCCCGGGAGGTTCTCGAATCCACGCGGCATGACACCCACGACCGTGTACGCGAGCTCGTCCAGCGTGACGTTCGCGCCCACGATCGAGCTGTCCGCACCGAAACGACGCCTCCACAGGCCGTCGGCCAGGATCACCGTCCGCGGCCCGGTGGGACGGTCGTCGGCCGCCGCGAAGCCGGGCCCAAGCAGCGGTGGCACCCCGAGCACACGGAAGTACTCGGCGCTGACGCGCTGACCGTCCAGCCGCTCCGGGGGTCCCTCGCCCGTGATGGTCGGCTGCCAACCACCGGATACGGCCAGCGCTTCGAAGGAGCCGCTCCGGGCGGCGAGCTCCATGAAGGTTCCGAAGGTGGCCGGAACCGCCGCACCGTCGGGTGTCCGGTCCGAGATCGAGACCACCCGTTCGGCGTGAGGGTAGGGCAGCGGCTCGAACAGCACGGGGCGCACCGCACTGTAGATGGCGGTCGCTGCGCCGATCCCGAGCCCGAGGGTGAGCACGGTCACCACCGTGAAGGCCGGGCTACGACGCAAGCGGCGCCAAGCGAGGCCCAGGTCCGAGGCCAGCGCTTCCACGGTGCCTTCCCACCCGTAGGTGCGCACGTCCTCCCGCACCGTGAGGGCGTCGCCGTATTCCTGGCGCACGCGACGCCTGGCCTCGTCGGGGCTCGCGCCACCCGCGATCAGCTCGGCTTCGGCCTCTTCGAGAAAATGCCGCACCTCGTCCGCGATCTCCCCGTCGAATTCGTCACGGCGGAGGAGTCGGCGAAGCCCGTGCGCGATCTGCCTGGGGAGGGACACCCGTCACGCCTCCGCGCCGAGGAGTCGTCCGACCGCGCGCACGCGTCGCTCCCAGTCCGCGGTCTCCTCTCCGAGACGCTTCTGGCCGGCCGGCGTCAGCGCATAGTACTTCGCGCGCCGCGCGTTCTCGGTGCGGCGCCATTCGGAATCGAGCCACCCTGCACGCTCCAGGCGTCGCAGGGCGGTCAGCAGCGAGCCGGGGTTCACCTTGAAGACCCCACGCGAGACCTGCTCGATACGACGCGCGATCCCGTATCCGTGGAGCGGCGTCAGGCTGAGCGTCTTCAAGATGAGCATGTCCAGGGTGCCCTGGATCACGTCCGTATTGGGAGCGCCCACCCCACCCTCCGCGTCGTGGGAAGTCCACGGCACGCTGGCGTGTCATATCTTGATTGTCAAGATGTGACAATCAGGAGGATCAAACGCCGACGGTCAGTCCCAGCGCTTCCCGGCCACGATGTAGACGCGCCCCGAGCGTGATCCCCGGATCGAGCTCCATGCGGACGTGACGAGGAGATCGCCCACGCCGTCCCCGTCGACGTCTCCGATCCCCGTCGAGTCGAATCCGAGCGTCTCACCCGCCACCTGACCGGTGATCGTCCACACGCGCGTTCCGGTCCGGCCCGATACGATCGAGATGCGGCCCCCGCCGGGCGCCAGCGACGCGTGCTGCCAAGCACCCACCGCGAGATCCGCGTGACCGTCGCCGTCGACGTCCCCCGCGTCCGAGACGCTGGTGCCGAACCCCTCACCGGAAAGGTCCCCGGTGAGGGTCAGGAGACGGTGGCCGTCGACGCCAGAGTGAACGTACACCCGACCGGTCTGGGGGCCCTTCGCCCCATTGGTCCAATCCGAGGCGTAGACGTCCGGAAACCCGTCGCCGTCGACGTCTCCCGGAACCGACACGAACATCCCTCCGAGCCAGGCTCCGGTCTCGTCGGGCTCGATGGTGAACGCGGGCCGTGCGCCGAGGTTCCGGTGGACGTAGACCCTGCCCACGCCACGATCGCCCGCGGTTCCAGCTCCGATCACCAGCAGGCTCGAGCCGTCGGCCGCGGTGGCGCCTGCCACCGAGCTGCCGAACGAGTCTCCGTCCTTCTCACCGTGCAGCTCGAGGAGTGGGGCGCCGTCCTTCCCCGAGTAGACCGTGACCGACCCCGGCCCCGGCGAGGCGTTGGACGAGCTTCCCGGCGCCGAAACCACGACGTCCGCGTGTCCGTCCCCGTCCACGTCGCCCGCATCGGAAACGGACTGTCCGAACGCCATGTCCACCGCGCCGGACAACGTGAGCACCAGTGTTCCATCCCTTCCCGAGTAGACATAGGCACGGCCGGCGCCCGGTGCCCCGGCAACGACGTCGGGGACGCCGTCCCCGTCCACGTCGCCGGCCGCCTCGATCCCCAAGCCCAGCTGGTCCCCGGCGTTGTCTCCGTCGGCCGACCACAGGAGGTCGCCCGCGCCGCTCGAGTACACGTAGACACGGCCGCGATTCCCGTCCAGGTTCGGCGCCGAGGTGACGAAGTCGGCGATGCCGTCACCGTCCGCGTCGCCGATGCTCCGTGCGATCCAGCCGAAGGAGCCCCCGGGCGCTTCGGCACGCCACTCGCGGAGGATGCGCACCTCCTCCGAGAACGGGTGCTCGTACTCCTCCTGTGTCGGAAGCAGCTCGGCGTAGCGTGGATGGCTGGTGATGCGCGCCGCCCTCGGCTGGGCGGCCAGCGCAGTCAGATCGATCCGGTTGCGCGTCTTGATCACCAACAACATCTCGAAGGCCTCGTCGACCTCACCACGACCCGCGCGGGCGAGCGCTCCCTCCAGCTGGGCCTGATCCGTGAACGCTGCGTACGACGCGGCCCGCTCGGAGGCGTCCACCGCGTCGTCCCATGCCTCCTGGGCGAGGTGGGCGCGGGCGAGCACCAGCCATCCCCGTCCGTCGTCGGGGTGCTCACCCAGGTGGGCGCGAAGGAGCTCCACGGCTCCCGCAGGGTCGCCGCCCCCGAGAAGCTGGGCCGCACGCTGGACGGGCGCGACCTGTTGGGCCGGCAGTGGTCTCGCGAGCCAGACACTGCACAGGAGCACGACGGAGGCGGGAAAGCAAACGCATCGGACCATCGGACATCCCGGGGTTCGTGACGGTGGAGTCGGACTCGCCCGCGGAGGGACGATGGGAGCACATACGACCGCCTCCCGGAATCACGTTACTGCCGGCGCCACACGTCGTCGCATCCGTGTCCGGCTCCGGACCCGCGGAGTTGTCAGGCCTGGCCCACCGTGCCCCGGAGATACAGCTCGTTCGCCGTCCGGTAGGCTTCATCCAGGACGCGGGACCACCACTCGCGATGGCCGACGTACCACTCGACGGTAGCGCTCAACCCGTCCTCCAAGGCCACGGACGGGGACCAGCACAGCTCTCGACTCACCTTGGCGATGTCCACCGAGTAGCGCCGGTCGTGGCCCGGGCGGTCCGTCACGAACCGGATCAGTGACTCCGGCTTGCCCAGGATCGACAGGACCGTTCGCACGATCGTCAGGTTGGAGACGTCTCGCCCTCCCCCGACGTTGTAGACTTCTCCGACACATCCCCAGCACAATATACGCCACAGCGCTTCGGCGTGGTCCAGGACATGGAGCCAGTCCCTCCGGTTGGCCCCGTCTCCGTACACCGGCAGAGGCTGGCCGGCCAGTGCCCGCGTCACCATGAGAGGGATGAGCTTCTCGGGGAACTGGTACGGTCCATAGTTGTTCGAGCAGCGGCTGATCACCGCGGGGATCCCGTGGGTCTCCACGAAGGAGCGGACCAGAAGGTCCGAGCCGGCCTTCGAAGCGGAGTAGGGGCTGTTGGGCCGCAGCGGGTTCGCCTCGGTGAAGGCGGGCTCATCCTCGTCCAGGCTACCGTAGACCTCGTCGGTGCTGACGTGCAGAAACCGGAACGGTCTGGGCTGGCGCTCGAGCGCCTCCCGGCAGGCGTCGAGCATGGCCAGGGTGCCCTCGACGTTGGTCCGAACGAAGGGAGCCGGTCCGACGATCGAGCGATCCACGTGGGTCTCGGCTGCCAGGTGGACGACCGCGTCGACGAGCGGCCACGTCCTGAACCGGGGGTGTCGCCCGTCGAGGATGGGATGCACCTCGGGCCCCAGGACGTCGGCGTGCACGAACAGGTAACGGTCGCTTCCGTCCGGGCCGTGCGCCTCGAAGACGTCCGTCAGGCTCTCCACGTTCCCGGCATAGGTCAGCAGATCGAGGTTGATCACCCGCGCCTCGGTCCGCTCCAGGATCCAGCGCACCAGGTTCGCTCCGATGAAGCCCGCGCCACCCGTCACCAGGACCGTCGAGGGCGTGAGGGCGGGCTGCGTGCTCAAAGGACGTCGACCTCCGAGTCGTCGCCCAGCGACACACGTGGGAGCGTTGGGGTGCTACCCGTGCACCGCGCGGCGTGGGCGAGCCCACCCGGACGATCCTGCTTGATCCAGGTGACCCGGAGACCGAGCTGGGTGCCGTCCCCCACGGCTTCCCGGATCGCCTCTCCGTTGCCGGGAGCGACGACGATCCCCGCGTCCCGAACCTCCGCCGCCGCCAGGTTCTCGAGCACGAAGAAGTGAATCGGCTTGTTGGCAACCGGCACGAGTTGCTTGGCGGCGGTATGCGTTATCGGTCGAAGGCGGGTGCCTCGGCCTCCGCTGAGCACGAGTCCCTTCAAGGCTCCCTTCCGGCATTTGGGGTCGATGGACCCCCCCGCCGTCGATGCGCCCGAGGGGCGGAATGGCGGGGTTCCGACCCCCGCAGGTGCAAGTCCCGTACCTCTCATCGGGCCGCCAGCCAGCCCCGTTCCACGGGGGGCCCCCCGTGGAACGGGGGACAACGCCTGAACGCATGGCACACCATTTGCTGCCAGGAGCCGCGCCTGACCGCAAAGGGTTGGCATGCGGTCGCTGGCACATCGCTTGCTCATTAGCGGTCCCGCGTCCGCTCGCAAGCCCGCCCCAGCCCCCCTTGGGGCCTACGTCTCGAGCGATCAGTCCCAACCGAGGTATTGCCCCCCGAAATGATCGTCCCGGAAAGCGCGTCGCCGCCGGGGAACGGGGTGCCCCGGCCGAAGGCCGCGGGCCGTTCTATCTTCGTCGGCGGGGAAAAGCTCGAAGTGCGTGGCGCCACGTACGGCACGTTCCGCCCCGACCCGCTCGGGGTGCCCTACCCCGACCCGACCCGGGTCCGAGCCGATTTCGAGGCCATGGCCCAAGAGGGACTCAACGCGGTCCGGGTCTATACCGTGCCCCCGACCTGGCTGCTGGACGCAGCCCTTGAATCGGGGCTGCGCGTCATGGTCGGCGTCCCCTGGGAGCAGCACGTCGCCTACCTGGACGACCGCCACATCCGTCGCCATGTGACGGCCCGTGTCCGCCGCGGCGTGAGCGCGAGCCGCGGCCACCCGGCGATCCTCTGCCACGCGATCGGAAACGAGATCCCCAGCAACATCGTCCGCTGGCACGGGCGGCGGCGTGTCGAGGAGCACCTTCGGGCACTGTGCGAGGTGGCGAGAGACGCGGATCCGGACGCGTTGCTCACCTACGTCAACTATCCGTCCACCGAATACCTCGACCTACCATTCCTGGACCTCGTCGCGTTCAACGTGTTCCTCGAGTCGGTGGGGGAGCTGTCCGCGTACGTGGCACGCCTCCACAACCTCGCGGGTGACCGTCCGCTCCTCCTCACCGAGCTGGGCCTGGATTCGCGGCGCCACGGCCTCGATGCGCAGGCGCTTCTGCTGGAGGAGCAGCTGTACCGGGTCCGCGAGAGCGGGGCGTCGGGGAGCTTCGTGTTCTCGTGGACCGACGAGTGGCACCGAGGTGGCTGGGACGTCGAGGACTGGGACTTCGGGCTCACGACCCGAGA
>QJYK01000020.1 GCA_003248075.1 Gemmatimonadota bacterium
GATCCGTTGCAGGCACGGATGGCGTAACAGGGGCAAGAGCCCGAGTGCCGCTCGCGGCCACAGGTTGCTGCCACACCCCGCTGATCGAGTCACGGCGATGGATTGGGACCGGGTCGAGGATCTGCTCGACCGCGCGCTGCGAAAACCCGCCGCGGAGCGGGAGTCCTACGTTCGGGAGGCCGCGGCGTCCGAGCCCGACCTGCTGACACAGGTCCTGTCCCTCCTGGAGCACGCAGACTCGGGTCGGGACCTCTTCGATACGCTGAGCAAGGGCCTGCCGCAGCCGCTCGATGCGCCTCTACCGTGGGCGCGCGAAGCGTCGATGTCGGGTGTCGCCGTCGGCCGGTACCGGATCGGTCGCCTCATCGGGACCGGCGGGATGAGCGAGGTCTACGCCGCTTGGGACCCGACCCTGGAGCGCCAGGTGGCGCTCAAGTTCCTCGCGCCGGACCGCACGACGTCAGGCCCGGAGAGCCGGCTGCTCGACGAGGCGCGCGCGGTCGCGGCCCTCGATCATCCGAACGTCTGCACGATCCACGAGGTCGGCGAGTCGCCGGACGGCCGCACCTACCTGGCCATGCCCTACTACGAGGGCGTGACGCTGAAGCTCATGCTGGCGCTGGACGGCCCCCTGCGGGTCCCGGACGCCGCGTTCTACGGCGCCCAGATCGCGGCCGGACTGGCTGCAGCGCACGACAGGGGGATCGTCCACGGCGACGTCAAGCCGGGCAACGTGATCGTGGCGGCGGGGGGCGTGGCCAAGCTGCTGGACTTCGGCATCGCGGTCCGTCAGGAGCACGAGTCGAGGGGATCGGGCCAGCCGATCGGCACGCTGAGGTACATGTCTCCGGAGCAGATCGCCGGTGAGGTCATCGGTCCCCCCTCGGACGTGTGGTCTCTCGGAGCGACGCTCTACGAGCTGCTTTCGGGAGCACCGCCGTTTGCGGGCCGAAGTCCGGCGGAGATTACGCGGAAGATCCGGGCCGAGGATCCGGATCCCCTCGAGCTGGCAGCCGAGGTCCCGGGAGCACTGGAGGATCTCGTCAGGCGGTGCCTCGAGAAGCACGCCGCGGATCGCCCCTCGGTCACGGAGGTACGTCGCGGGCTGGAGGCGTGGCAGGGCGGGGGCAGCTCCGACGGCGGGTCACGACCCGAGTCGCGAGCCGGATTCGATGCGCGTGGACCGCGCAGATGGGCCGGCCGCCTCCCGGAGACGTGGTCGGGCGATTCGAGGAGCGCGCTGCTCTGGCCTCGGAGGGTCGTCTCCGCGGTCCTGGCCGCGGCGGCGCTCATCGCCTTCGTGACAACCCTGCTCGATCGGGTGGACGTGGCCGCACCCGCAGTCTCCCAGCGAACCATGCGCTTACCCGCTCCCGCGGATCTCGGGGCGTGGATGGACCTCTCGCCCGATGGGTCTCGGCTCGCTGTGGTCGGGGGCGGCTGGCATCCCATGCGTATCTACGGCCTGAACGACAGCGCCGGCGTCGAGCTTCCGGGGACGGAACGGGCGGTAGAGCCCTTCTTCTCACGCGACGGTGCGTCGGTCGGCTTCTTGTTGGGTGGGCGGTCCCTCGGGGCGGCAAGCACAGCGGGCGGGGTCGGCCGCCCGATCTTCCCACACCTTCCGTTCGACCCTTACGGCGGCGCGTGGATAGATTCCACACACATGATCTTGGGATCCCTGAGCTCGGGTCTCTGGGAGGTTACGCTCCGGTCGGGCTCAGAGGCCGCCCTCCGCCAGCTGCGTTCGCCCGATTCCGCAGCCGGGGAGATCGGATACCGCCACCCGTCCGTTGCTCAGGGCGGCCGTATCACGTTGTTCGAGGTCTTCTACGCCGATACGCTCATTCGCCCAGCCGCCCTCGACCTGGAAACCGGCCGCCTCAAGGTGTTGTCACACCCGGGTCGGGTCCCCCGCTACGCGCGGGGCCATGTGGTCTACGAGACGTGGGGGAACCTCCAGGCCGTGCCGTTCGACCCGGTGACCCTCTCAGAGACCGGGCCCCACCGCCGGCTGCCCCTGGCGGCCAACCCTCGGGGGTCGGGCGCCGACTTCGACGTGGAGGGCGACCGGCT
This sequence comes from Gemmatimonadota bacterium, assembly GCA_003248075.1. Taxonomy (GTDB): domain Bacteria; phylum Gemmatimonadota; class Gemmatimonadetes; order Longimicrobiales; family Gaopeijiaceae; genus SZUA-318. The sequence continues at coordinate 2,077 of QJYK01000020.1, forward strand.
CGTGCTTGTGCGGCCCCGATCGTCCCTGCAACGCTTGGTGGAGGTCGACGCGGATGGGCGGCAGCGGGGCCTTCACCGCGAGGAGCGGGAGTTCCAGAGGGCCCGCTATTCGCCGGACGGCCGCCGTGTCTTGGCCACGGTCATCGACCCCGGTCCCATGCGGCTCTGGATCCTGGACCTGGCCTCCGAGACCTGGACGCAGATCTCGGCCCAATGGACTGAAACCGACGGTCGGTGGTCCGCCGACGGCCGCTCGATCTTCTACTCCGGGCAGCATCCCGACCGACGCGTGTCCTGGACAGTCTTCGAACGGGGGTTCCCGGAGCTGGATGCGCCCCGTCCTGTCCTGCCCGTGCCCGCGTTCTTCCAGGCGGTCTCCTCCGACGGCGATTGGATCCTGTATCAAGCCCTGCCGGAGCGCTCCCTGCACGCCCTTCAGCAGTCCACCGGGGGTAAGGCGCTCGTGTCCGAGACGCCCGGAGAAGGGGACTTCGCGCCGGACGGTCGGCACGTGGTCTTTCAGGCCACCGACCTGGACAGCGGATCGGGCCCGGGCGTCACACAGGTTTACGCACAGGCGTTCCCCGTTCCGGGAGATCGCGTGCGGCTCTCCTCGGACGGGGGCTACAAGCCCCGCTGGTCGCCCGACGGCCGCAAGATCTTCTATCGGGATGGCCGGAATGTGATCGCGGTGCAGGTGGAGACCGATCCAGAGCTCCGCGTCGTGGACCGGCGCGTCCTGTTTTCGGACGTCTACGATCACAAGGTCTTCGACGTGCATCCGGAGGGGGATCGGTTCCTCATGGCGCGCGAACGGGATCCGTGGATGTTGGTGGAGATCGTGGACCCTTGGACTGCGCTCCTGGACGAGGCTGAGGTGGTGTCCGGCGAGGGTGCCCCCAACCCGGGGCGCTGAAGGGCGACGCTCCGCCCCTTCGTCAGAAAACGCTTGCGCGCGGCCCTTCGGGCGCTAGGTGTTGAGGGGAACGCCACGGCCGTGACCCCTCTCCATCGTCCATCGATGAACGCCAGCGACCGCAGCGCCGTCGTCACCGAGCTTCTCGCGCGCGCCTCCACCGGAGACCGCGAGGCCTTCGATTTGCTGATCCCCATCGTGCACGACGAGCTCCGGGCCGCCGCCCACGACCAGCGTCGGCGTTGGCAGGGGGATCAGACGCTCGGGACGACCGTGCTGGTGAACGAGGCCTACCTGAGGCTGCAGTCCCACGACGGTGCGCGATGGGAGAACCGTTCCCACTTCCTCGCCGTCGCGTCCAAGGCCATGCGCCGCATCCTCATCGACTACGCCAGGGAGCGCAGCGCCGTGAAGCGCGGAGGCCTCTGGGATCGCGTCACACTCGAGAACGTCGGTGAGGTGCACGCGTCGCTCGCGGACCTGTCCCTTGGCCAGGCAGAGACGCTCGTCCGTCTGGACGCCAGCCTCGCGGAGCTCGAGCGCGAGAGCCCCCGTCACGCGAGGATCGTGGAGTGCCGGTTCTTCGCGGGGATGACCATCGCGGAGACCGCCGACGCGCTCGGACTCTCCCCCGCCACCGTGAAGCGCGGCTGGTCCATGGCGCGGGCGTGGCTCCATCGCGCGATCCGTCCGGACGATGACGCCCCGTAGGGCCGTGCCCGTTCCGTCGCTCACCGACCGGCGCGGGGCGAGGCCGTGGCGATCATCCTCGTAGCGCGGCGCCTGTCCTACGCCTACGATCCCGGTGCGTGAGGTACCGACGGGGAGCCCTCACGTCTCGCCATCGACCCACGGAGCATGCGGTGAAGCACACGGCTCTCGTCTGGATTCCGGCCCTATGGGTGGCCTCTCTCACCGGGGTGGAGGCGACCGCACAGGAGCCCGACTCGCGGTCGAACGTGTCCAGCGCCGACATCGTTTACGCCGTGGGCGCCGACCTTTCCTTCCTCAAGTCCGCGGAAGGCCGGGGTGTCCAGTTCAAGGACAACGGCGTCGTCCGCCCAGGCCTGGACATCTTTCGCGACCACGGATACGACTGGATCCGACTCCGCCTCTTCCACTCGCCCACCGGGCTGCCCAACGACCTGGAGTACACCATCGAGCTGGCGCAGGAAGCGAAGAAGCGGGGGTTCAGCTTCCTCCTCGACTACCACTACTCCGATACCTGGGCGGATCCCGGCCATCAATGGTCGCCCGCTGCCTGGGACACGACGGACATCGACGTCCTGGTCGACTCGGTGTTCCAGTACACCAAGGGCACGATCGAGGCCTTCCGCGACGCCGGCGTCATGCCCGAGATGGTCCAGATCGGGAACGAGGTCCGCAACGGCATGATCTGGCCCCTTGGCCGTCTGCCCGAGCATTGGGACAACTTCGCTCGCCTGGTCAAGGCCGGGCTGGACGGCATCGACGCCGGACGCGGCCAGGCTCCGCGCCCCCTCATCATGCTCCACTACGACAACGGCGCCGACACCAAGGGCACGAAGGCGTTCTTCGACACCTTCCACGCCTACGACATCCCCTACGACATCATCGGCTTGTCGTACTATCCCTGGTGGCACGGCAACCTGCTCGGACTACGCGACAACATCCTTTCCATCCTCGAGAGCTACCACGACAAGGACGTCATCGTGGTGGAGGTGGGCTACCGACCGCACGAGTACGACGAGACCGAGCTTCCGCCCTTTCCAGCAGACGCGCCCGGAGGTCCACGAAAGGCGTTTCTGGAGGCCGTCCATGAGACCCTCCTGGGCATCTCCAGCCGCAGGGTGAAGGGGGTGTTCTGGTGGGAGCCCGCCTCCGACTGCGGGCGCGACTACTTCGACGCAGCGTGCAATGCGCTCCCGGTCATCACGGTATTCGACCGATTCAAGAGGTACTGACCCCGGCTCGCGCGACTCCTTGGCCCGGAGTCCAGAGCCCGGAATGGAGATCCCGGTGATCAAGAACGCCGCCCACCTTCTTCTCCCCCTTCTTCTCTTTGCCGCGGGTGGGTCGCCGATGCAGGCGCAGGTGACGGCGCCACGGGAGGTCACCACGCTGCAGACCGGCTGGCGCTTCGCCCGGGGCGGCCATCCCGACGCGCACCGGATGGCCTTCGACGATTCCGGGTGGGAGGAGGTCTCGGTTCCGCACGACTGGGCGATCTCCGGACCGTTCATCCGAGACGGGGACGGCGGCACCGGCAAGCTGCCCTGGCGGGACGAGGGGTGGTACCGGAGGTCCCTCGACGTACCGGCGTCGTATGCGGGAAAGAGGGTCTACCTGATCTTCGACGGCGTCATGGCGTTTCCCCGGGTCTGGGTGAACGGCGCGCTCGCCGGCGCGTGGGATTACGGGTACATGTCGTTCTACCTCGACGTCACCGACCACCTGGACCCCGGCGGCGAGAACGTCCTGGCGGTCCATGCCGATACGCGGCAGCACGACAGCCGTTGGTACCCAGGAGCCGGGATCTACCGGAAGGTGCAGATGGTGGCGACGGACCCGGTGCACGTGGACGTATGGGGCACGTACGTCACGACCCCCGTGATGGAGCCTCACTACGCGGCCGCACGCATCCGCACCAGCGTCCGGAACGCCTTGGCGACCGACCAGAACGTCACCGTCGAACAGTTGATCCTGAGCCCGGAGGGCCGGGAGATCGCTCGCGCCGAGGCGTCGGACACGGTCAGGGCCGGGGGGGCCGGTGCCATCGAGGTCACGATCCCGCTGACGAACCCCCGCCGATGGGACATCGACGATCCCGCGCTCTATACCGCTCGAACGGTGGTCATGTCGGAGGGGCAGGTTCGGGACGTCACCGAGACCCCCTTCGGGGTCCGGACCATCCGCTTCGACCCGGACCACGGGTTCTGGCTGAACGAGCGGCGGGTGCAGCTCAAGGGAGTGAACCTGCATCACGATCAGGGTCCCCTGGGCGCCGCATTCCACCCCCGAGCGATGGAACGCAAGCTGGAGATCATGAAGTCCATCGGGGTCAACGCGATCCGCACGAGTCACAACGCGGAGGCGCCCGAGGTCCTCGCGTTGGCCGATCGGATGGGCCTCCTGGTGTTCAACGAGATCTTCGACAAGTACGACGCGAAGGCCGACATCACGGCGGCCACCGACTTCCAGGAGTTCGCACACCGGAATGTCCGCAACTTCGTGATGCGTGACCGGAATCACCCCTCGGTGTTCCTCTGGAGCGTCGGCAACGAGATCGGCGATGTGCAGTGGAACATCGATGGGGGGTTCCAGAAGCTGCACACCATGGTGAGCTACGTGCGCATGTACGATCCGACGCGTCCGGTGACGTTGGTGAGCGACAACGCCGAGGCACCCGTCCGTCGCGCCTTCGATTACTATGACGTGCTCTCCTGGAACTACGGCCGGCGCTGGTCGCTCGCCCGTCAGATGGAGCCCAACAAGGGGATTCTGATCAGCGAGTCCGCCTCGACCGTCAGCACCCGGGGGTTCTACGAGCTCCCCCTGCCCGAGGACCCGACCGCCTTCACCGCCTCGCTGCAGGTAAGCTCCTACGATCTGCACGCTCCGTGGTGGGCCGAGGTCGCCGACGACGACTTCATGTGGCAGCAGCAGGAGCCGTATCTGGCGGGCGAGTTCGTCTGGACCGGCTTCGATTATCTCGGCGAGCCGACCCCGTACGCCAACTTCGACGTGGCACGCCTTGGGCTGGGGCCCGAGACGGCGTCCCGGAGCTCCTATTTCGGCATCGTGGACCTCGTGGGGATCCCCAAGGACCGCTACTACCTGTACAAGAGCTACTGGAAGCCCGACGAGACCACCGTCCATATCCTGCCCCACTGGAACTGGCCGGACCGTGTCGGGCAAGAGGTACCGGTGTTCGTCTACACGAACGGTGACTGCGCCGAGCTCTTCCTGAACGGATCCTCCGAGGGGAGGCAGTGCAAGAACCCCACGTCCGAGACCTCGGTGGACCGCACGAGGCTGATGTGGAGGGACGTCACATACCAGCCCGGTCGGCTCCACGCAGTGGCCTACAGGGAAGGCGCGGTGATCGGCGAAGCCACGATGGCCACGGCAGGCGAGCCCCACGAGATCCGCCTGAGCCCGGACCGCACGACGCTGACCCCCGACGGGCTGGACCTTTCGTACATCCTCATCGAAGCCTTCGACGCCGCCGGGAACCCGGCGCCGCTGGCCGACAACAGGGTCACGTTGGACATCGAAGGCCCGGGACGCATCGCGGGCGTGGGCAACGGAAACCCCCAGTCGTTCGAGTCCTTCCAATCGAATCAGGTGGACCTGTTCTTCGGCAAGGCCATGGTCATTCTCGGCAGCGGGCACCGGACCGGGAACGTGCGCGTGAGGGCGACGGCGGACGGCATGCGCGGGAGCGCGGTGACGATTCGGATCGACGATCGCCGCCCGGGCACGCCATGACGCGGACGAGACCGGCCGAAGTCCAGGCTCACCTGTGGTTCGCCGTTCTGCTGGCGGCCGCGAGCTGCGGGGGCGACAGGGTCGAGGCGACGGGGGCGGGGTCGCTCGGGGTGCCCGCCTGGTCTCACGACGCGATCTGGTACCAGATCTTCGTGGAGCGCTTCCGCAACGGCGATCCGGCCAACGATCCGACCCTCCACGACATGCGGGGATCGTGGCCCGACATCCAGCCGGCGGGTTGGGCGCCGACGCCCTGGGGGCACGACTGGTACGCCCAGGAGGACTGGGCCGCGGCCACCGGCGAGGGCTTCTACACCACGGTTCAGCTCCGTCGGTACGGCGGGGATCTCCAAGGCGTCCTGGACCGCCTCGACGACCTGCAGGAGTTGGGCGTCACCGCGCTGTACCTGAACCCGATCAACGACGCGCCCTCGCTGCACAAGTACGACGCCCGCGCCTACCGGCACGTCGACCGGAACTTCGGCCCCGATCCCCACGGCGACGAGGCCCTCATGGCCCGGGAGGAACCTCTGGATCCGGCCAGCTGGGTGGCCACCGCCGCCGACCGCCTGTTCCTCGATCTCGTCGCCGAGCTGCATCGGCGGGGCATGCGGATCATCGTCGACTACTCGTGGAATCACACCGGCGCCACCTTCTGGGCGTGGCAGGACGTCCTGCAGAGGCAGTCGGCGTCGGCGTTCGCCGGTTGGTACGAGATCGAGCGTTTCGACGACCCTGCCACAACGGACACCAGCGAGTTCGCCTACCGCGGCTGGGCGGGCGTTCCCTATCTGCCGGAGCTGAAGAAGGTGGGGCGGCCGGAGGGGGAGACTCACGGTGCCATCGAAGGCACGCTCGCACCGGCCGTGCGGGACCATGTCTTCCACGTCACGCGACGGTGGCTGGACCCCAACGGGGACGGGGACCCGGCGGACGGCGTGGATGGCTTCCGTCTGGACGTGGCCGAGATGGTCCCTCTCGGCTTCTGGCGGGAGTACAGGACGTTCGTCCGGAGCATCAACCCCGAAGCCTATCTCGTCGGGGAAGTGTGGTGGGAGCGATGGCCAGAGCGCATGTACGACCCGTCTCCCTGGCTCCAGGGCGACGTGTTCGACGCCGTCATGAACTACCGCTGGTACGCGCCGACGCGCTCCTTCTTCGTCGGGGCGCCCCCAGGCTATGAGCCGGACGCATACGTGGCCGCGCTCGAGGCCATCGAGACGGGGATTCCGCCCGAACACGCGAAGGCGCAGATGAACCTCACCGCCAGCCACGACACGCCCCGGTTCGCCACGTCGCTCTACAATCCGGGGCCGTACAAGTTCAACGTCGGCGTGGCGGGGAACCCCGACTACCGGCTGGACCGTCCGGACGACCGCACGCGGCGCCTGCAACGCCTGGTGCTGGTCCAGCAGTTCACCTGGCGGGGCGCCCCCCACATCTGGAACGGCGACGAGGTGGGGATGTGGGGTCCCGACGACCCGGATTCCCGTAAGCCCATGGTCTGGCCCGACCTCACCTACCAAGACGAAGCGTCGGATCCCTTCGGACGCGTCAGGGAGCCGGATCGCGTGGCGCCGGACCTGGAGCTGAGGCAGGTGTACCGGCGCCTTATCGCTCTCCGGAAGGAGAACGCCCGGCTCTTCGCGGACGGGAGCGTACACGCGCTCCCGGCGGACCCGGGGGGAGCGGTCCTGGCCTACGAACGGGTCCTCGACCAGGGCACGGGCACGGCACGGGCGGTGGTGCTCTTCAACCGTTCGGATGGTGAAGTGACGGTCGAGCTCCCGCTCGTCGATGGGAGCTACGCGGTGGCCTACGCGGAAGGCTCCTGGCCCCTCGGCGACACCGTCATCGTCTCCGGAGGATCGCTGCGGCTCTCGCTCCCACCCCTGGGCGCCGGTGTATGGATTCTACAATGATGCCTTGGGATGGTTGAGCCTTTTCCGCGGATCAGCTCACCCCCTCCAGGAGCACGAGCTCGTAGGGGGTGTCCAACGTGACGGTTCCCTCGGTGATCAACCCCGAGGCGCCGGAGTAGGCGTCGGTCACCCGCGTGCCGTCGGCGAAGACGTCGCCCACCGGAACGGTCTTGGTCCCCGGGGAGACCCCCAGTGCCACGACGACGCGGTCCCTTCCCGCCTCTTCGGACAAGACGCGGCTGAACACGTACGGCTCGGCCTGCAGCCGGGCGTGCGCGCCCGCCCCCACCGCCGGGTGGGCACGCCGGAAGCGGCCCAGCTTGCGCCAGTGCTCGAGAACGCGCAGGGTCTGGTCATCCCCGGCGCCAGCCCCTTCGACGGCCCGCCAGTCCATCATCGAGCGCAGGTTGGCATCGCCGACGGCGCCGGGAATGCGAAGCGGCCGTGCGATCTCGTCCCCGTAGTAGATCTGTGCGCTGCCCGGTGCCAGGAGGAGCCGCGTCCCGGCGCCAAACGGGTCTTCCCGGTTCGCGTCGTAGGGGGACCCGTCATCGTGGGAGCTGAGGTAGTTGAGCACGGAGTGTCCACGCAACGACCCGTCACGCAGGGTAGCCGCGTAACGGGAGAAGACCGCATCCAGGTCGCCCGTCACGTCTTGCTTGAATCCGAAGTTGATCAGCGCATCGTACCCGTGGTCGAAGTAATCCACGCTTCGATCTCCGAAGTCGAAGCTCCTTCCGTTGGCGATGTCGTAGCCGTACACCTCACCCAGCATATAGAAGGGTAGGTCGTCCATGACCTCGTCTGGATGAGCCGCCTTCCAATCGTTGAAGGCGATCTCCGCTTCCTGCTTGAGCTCCCGGGATACGCCCTCTTCGAAGTGCTTGGCCGTGTCCACACGGTACCCGTCGAAGCCCATCTCCCTCACCCAATCGGTGAGCCACTTGATCACGTAGTAGCGTGGTGCCCTGGGGTGACCGGTCCGCCGGAAGAAGGCATCGAGCTCCGCCAACTCCCGCTCCAGACGGCCCTCCTCCGTCCATTTCTCCAGGAGGAAGGCCGGCAGGTCCACGGGCGCGTCGCTGTCCGTCCGGATGTCCGGGAGATTCGCCACGAGCGTGCAGTCCACCGTGGTGGCGTACGAACGGAACTGGCAGCGGGGCTCGATGCGGACCCAGGCGTCGGGCCACTGTGGATCCTCCGTGGTCACCGGCCCCGTGTGCTGGAGCACCGCGTCCATGAGCACCCTCATGCCGCGGACATGCGCGGCCCGCACCAAGGCCCGCAGGTCCTCCTCCGTGCCCAGAGCGGGCTCCACGGCCGTCCAGTCCCGCGTCCAGTACCCGTGGAAGCCATAGGTCCTGCCGGTGCCCTCGTCGGTGGGCCCCCGGTTCTGTTCCACGAACGGCGTCAACCAGAGGACGTTGACCCCCAGAGAGTCGAAGTAGCCGCCCTGCAGCTCCTCGAGCACCCCGGCGAGGTCGCCTCCCTCGAAGCTCCGGAGCACAGCTCCGTCCTGGGGACGACCGAGCGCCCGGTCGTTGCCGGGATCGCCGTCACGGAACCGGTCCGTCAGGAGGAAATAGACCGTGGCGCTGTTCCAGGAGCGGTCCGGAGCCGACCGGGCGACGCCCGCTCGTTGCTCGAACGGCCTCGCCTCCCGATCCGATGGGGGGCAGCCGGCGAGAACCAGCGCGACGGGACCGATGAGCGCGAAGCCGTGGGCGAATGCCTTCATGGGGTCTCCCGACCGGGCTCGAGTCAAACCGAGAGCGCAGCCGCCACGTCGTCCCGGTCTTCGACGCGCAGCGTGAGGAGAGCTGCCACGACCAACGAGATGCCCCCGATGAGGAGGGCGAAGATCGCTTCGCTCCCGAAGAACCGACCGACGAAGAACCCGAGGATCGCGGCGGCGACGATCTGCGGGATCACGATGAAGAAATTGAAGACACCCATGTAGTAGCCCATCTTCGAGGAGGGCAGGGCCCCGGTGAGGATCGCGTAGGGCATCGACAGGATACTCGCCCACGCGATCCCGACGCCCACCATGGAGCCGAGGAGCATCAGAGGGTCCCTGATCAGGAAGACGGAGAGGAGGCCGAGGGAGCCGAGGACGAGACAGATCGCATGCGCCAGCTTTCGACTCGTCCAGCGGGCCAGCACGGGGATGGCGAAGGCGACCAACGCGGCGACCCCGTTGTAGACCCCGAAGCAGACCCCGACCCAGTTCGCCCCCTCGTTGTACAGTGCCGAGGTCGTGTCCGTCGTGCCGTAGACGTGGCTGGTCACGGCCGCGGTCGTGTAGATCCACATGGCGAAAAGGGCGAACCAGGAGAAGAACTGGACCCAGGCCAGCTGCCTCATGGTTCGCGGCATGTCCTGGAAATCGTCGATGAGGGTCACGAAGGCGCTCTGAACCCGTCCGGCCCGATGCAACAGACCCGAGACGAGCAGGAGCAGCCCCACGAAGACGAGGCCCGCGGACAAGACCATCACCTGATAGATCTCCTGCCGGGCGAGCCAGAGCGTGAACAGCGTTCCGAGGGCGAGAAAGACGGAACCGACGCGAAGCTGTCGTCCACCGCGACCCGTATACTCGTCGTCCACCCGGGTCTCGTGTGTGAGGTCCGGCCGATCGCGGTTCTCCACGAAGGTGGCCATCTCCTCCGGGGAGTACTCGAACGAGCGGATCACCGTCCACAGGACGGCCAGGAGGAAGACCGTCGCCCCGAGATAGAAGGAGAGCCGAACCGAGTCGGGGATGACCCCACGCTGAGCCTCGTTGCTGACTCCGAACTGTTCGCTGAGCAACCAGGGCATCACGGAGGCCACCACCGCGCCGGTGCCGATGAAGAAGCTCTGCATGGCGAAGCCGGTGGTCCGTTGCTCCGAGGGGAGGTTGTCACCCACGAAGGCCCGGAATGGTTCCATCGAGATGTTGATGGACGCGTCCATGATCCAGAGCATACCCGCCGCTACCCACAGGGTGGGGGAGTTGGGCATGAGGACCAGGGCCAGGGACGCGAGCACGGCGCCGACCAGGAAGTAGGGCCTCCGACGCCCCAGGCGGCTCCAAGTGCGGTCGCTGAGGTATCCGATCACCGGTTGCACGAGCAGCCCCGTCACCGGAGCCGCGATCCACAGGATGGGAATGTCCTCCACGGCGGCGCCCAGGGTCTCAAAGATTCGGCTCACGTTTGCGTTCTGGAGAGCGAAGCCGAACTGGATGCCCAGGAAGCCGAAGCTCATGGTCCAGATCTGCCAGAACGAGAGCCGCGGCTTGGGGCGCATGGTATAGACGACCTCCGAGGGACGTGTATGGGATTCCACGGAGGGCGGCTTCCGCGTCATGGGGCGTCGATCGGGCGGGCGGAGCACATATCCGCTCTGTACCTACGCGATCACGGGGGCGGCGAAAGCCGGGCCCACCACCAGCATGATGGCCCCGCGCAGGCGCGTATCGCGGTCCGACGGCTCGGGCGTCACGGGCGTGGTGGCCGACAGCTCGGTGAGGGCCCGGGCGCCGAGCTCGCCCTGCAGAGATGGGCCCACCAGGTCCCAGGCTTCCGCCACCTCACCACCGACGATGATCTCGTCGGGGCTCAGCGCGTTCACGATCCCGGCGATGCCGATTCCCAGGTACCGTCCCGTCTCCCGGAGTGCCGCCATGGCGGCCGGGTCGCCGGAGGCCGCACGGTCGACCACGTCCTCCACGGAGACTTCCCGCTCGCTGCGGTGCCCCCGGTCCGAGGGCTCTCTACCCAGGTACCGCGTGACCGTGGCGTGATTCGAGGTGTAGGCCTCCCAGCAGCCCCGGTTGCCGCACGAGCACAAGGGGCCGTCCAGATTGAGGGGCACGTGCCCGAACTCGCCAGCCGCGTGGCCCCGACCCCGGAGCACCTGGCCATTCACCACCAGTCCTGCGCCGACACCGTCGGACACCGTGACGTAGGCGAAGTTGTCGCGGTGCTCGCCTCGGCGTCCCAGCCAGATCTTGGCCAGAGCGCAGGCCACGGCATCGCGCTCGACGTGCACGGGCACCGGCACCCGATCCGTCAGCATTTCGCGAACGCGGACATGACGCCAGCCGAGCGTGGGCGCATTCAGAACCTCACCGGCGCTGACATCCACCATGCCGGGCACCACGAGCCCGATCCCGTGGCACTCCCCGAGGTCCGCATGGGCCTCGATGAGGCGCAGCGCACGCCCGGCCAGCTCGTCTAGCAACGCCTCGAGGGCCGCCGGCGTGCGGAACATCTCCACCGCGATCTCGCTGCCTCCGAAGTCGGTGAGGAGCAGGTGGGTCTGGCGTCGTCGGATGTCGACGCCCAGGACAAGGCGGTCGTGTCCGCGGATGTGGAGAAGCTTGGGCTTTCGCCCCCGCGACGCCTGACCCGTGCCGCCCTCGTAGATCAGACCTGCTGAGATGAGGTCGGAGACGAGGGCGCTCACCATGCCCCGGCTCATGGCCAGTCGGCGCGCCAGATCCGCTCGGGAAATCGGCTGGTGCTCCCGCACCAGGTTGAGGAGGATGCGCCTGTTCACCTCCCGAGGGGTGTCCCGAGTCGCTCGTTGAAACCGGCGGGTATTGATCTTCCGCACGCTGAGTCCGGCTGAGAATTCTATTGTTTGTTGGTATGACAAAATCGCGGCATCAAGCTATTCGGGTGTCGTCCACCGTGCAATTCCCCTGGTGGATGTCCTGAGAATCGGGCTCTCATGGCCCGCAGACCTCCGACATCCGGACCTGCTCTTGACGAACTCGCCACCGAACTGTACCTGTACGGCGGAATTTGGTTTTTAGGCGACCAAATCGTCGGGGCGGGACGACGCAGGGTGGGGATTCACCGAGTGACGGGGAGGGCTATGCCATGAGCAGGGTGGGAAGTCTAATTCTGGTGCTCGGCGCACTGCTCCTGGGAGCGACCCGGGCGCAAGCGCAGACGGGCACGATCGCCGGTCGGGTCATGGATGCCGCGTCCAGGCAGCCGATCTCCGGCGTCCAGATCAGCGTAGGGGACCGCGGTGCCCTCTCGCAGGGCAACGGGTCCTTCGTCGTCGCGGGAGTGCCCGCCGGCACGCAGACGCTGGAAGCTCGGATGATCGGGTATGCGACGATCACCCAGCAGGTGACCGTGGCCGCGGGTCAGACCGCGACCGTCGAGCTCGCGATGGCCGTCGCGGCGGTCGGCCTGAGCGAGATCGTGGTCACGGCGTACGGGCAGCAGCGGGCCGGGAACATCACCGGATCCGTGAAGCAGGTGACACCGGCCGAGTTCAACAAGGGACGCATCGTCAGCCCCGAGGAGCTGCTCACGAGCAAGGTCGCCGGCGTGCAGATCGTCGAGAACAACGAGCCCGGAGGCGGCACCTCCATCCGGATCCGCGGCGCGACCTCGGTGAACGCGAGCAGCGAGCCCCTCGTCGTGATCGACGGGATGCCCGCGGGCGGCCTCTCCGACGGCCGCAATCCTCTCAACTTCATCAACCCGAACGACATCGAGAGCATCACGGTCCTCAAGGACGCGTCCGCGGCGGCCCTCTACGGTGCCAACTCGGCGAACGGCGTGATCCTCATCACGACGAAGTCGGGGCGTGGGGCCCACGCCCTCGAATACAGCGGGAGCATCTCCGCATCCGTGATCGACAGGCTCCCCGACATGCTGGACGCCGGGCAGTTCCGGGCGGCCGTCCAGAGCTACGCGCCGCAGAACGTCGGCCAGCTCGCCAGCGCCAGCACCAATTGGTTCGACCAGGTGGATCGCACCGGAGTGGGCCAGGAGCACAACCTCGCCCTCTCCGGCTCGACCGAGTCCCAGGACTACCGGATCTCGCTCGGGTACCTCGATCAGCGCGGCGTCATCCAGGGCACGCGCCTGCGTCGGCTGTCGCTGGGCCTGAACTACGATCAGCGCTTCTTCGACGACCAGCTGGACATCGACGTGAGCGTCAAGGCCTCACGCGCGGACAACTTCTACACGCCGGGTGGCGTGGTATCCAACGCCGCACAGTTCGGTCCAACCCAGCCCGTCATGGACCAGGGCAGTCCGACGGGTTTCTACGAGTGGCCGAACAACACCCTCCAGTCGGCGGACAACCCGCTGGCCATCCTGGAGCTCGCCCGGGACGAGGGACTGACCAACCGCAGCGTCGGTAGGCTCCAGGCCGAGTACGATCTCCCGTGGGTGACCGGGCTCAAGGCGCACATGCGGTTGGGGTACGACCTCGCCAACGCTCAGCGCGAGACCTTCAGTCCGCGGCAGCTCCACAGCCAGCTCAAGTCCGGCGGCGGCGGCAACCTGTATCGGCGGAACCCCTCCGCTTTGAACACCGTGCTCGAGACGTTCGTGAACTACGCGGCGCCGCTCAACATGCTTCCCGGCCGGGTCGACTTCACCGGGGGGTATTCCTGGAGCCAGAACCACGCCGAATATCCCTGGTTCTCGGCCTCCGGCCTGAGCACCGACCTCCTGGATGTCTATGGGGTGCCGGGGGCGCAGACGACGCAGAACCAGCAGGACATCCAGGAGAGCCGCCTCATCTCGTTCTTCGGGCGACTCAACTACAACATCGACGACAAGTACCTGCTGGGCGTAAGCGCCCGTCGCGACGGTTCTTCCCGTTTCGGTGAGAGCAACGCCTGGGGAGTCTTCCCGGCGGTGTCGGTGGCGTGGCGTATTTCCGAGGAGTCCTTCTTCGGGGAGGGCACCCCCTTCTCCGACCTGAAGCTCCGGGCCTCATGGGGGAAGACCGGGAACCAGGCGTTCGACAACTACCGGCAGTACTCGACGTATCTGGTCGGAACCTCGACGGCCCAGGCCCAGTTCGGGCAGGACTTCGTCGCCACGATCCGGCCGAGCGCGTCGGACCCGGGCATCCGGTGGGAGGAGACGACCTCGTGGGACGTGGGCGCCGACTTCGGCCTCTTCGACCAGCGCGTGAGCGGCTCGCTGGACTGGTACAAGAAGGACACCCAGGACATGATCTTCACCGTGCCGGTGGCGGCTGGTACCAACCTGTCGAACTACCTCACGACCAACATCGGCAGCATGAAGAACACCGGGATCGAGCTCAGCCTCGGAGGTGAGCTGATCCGGGGTCAGGCCGGTGGTCTGAGTTGGGACGCCATCTTCAACGCGGCGCACAACTCCAACGAGCTCGTGAGCATCAACCCCTTCGCGGGCGAGTCCGATCAGATCCTGACCGGCCTGGTCTCCGGAGGCGTCGGGACATACATCCAGGTGCTGACGCCGGGCCAGCCCATCAACTCGTTCTTCGTGTACCAGCACAAGCGCAACCCAGACGGGTCACCGGTCTGGGCCGACACGAACGGCGACGGCACCATCAACGAGCAGGACCTCTACGTGGACCGTGACGGAGACGGCATCATCACCGTCGCGGACCGCCGGGCCTTCCAGGATCCCTCGCCGGACTGGATCATCGGGCACACGTCGAACATGACGTACGGCTCCTTCGACCTGAACTTCACGCTGCGAGCCTACCTCGGGAGCTACGTCTACAACAACGTGGCCTCGAACCTGGGAACGTATTCCGAGGTCACCCGCGCGTCTCCCTACAACCTGCACGCTTCGGTCCTGGAGACGGGCTTCGAGACCCCCCAGTACCTCTCGGATTACTACGTGGAGGACGCGTCCTTCCTGCGGATGGACAACATCACGCTCGGGTACCGGTTCAACTACCGGGGCCGTGAGGCACGGGTCTTCGGCACGGTGCAGAGCGCGTTCACGATCTCCGGCTACAGCGGCGTGGATCCCACGGCCGGGCTGAATGGCCTCGACAACAACATCTATCCGCGCTCGCGCACCTTCACGGGTGGGCTGAGCCTCTGGTTCTGATGCGCGCGGCCAACGGACTCGAAGATTCGAGAAGGGACGGGACAATGAAGAACAGAATGCATACGGCGCTCGTCGCCACCGTCGGCTTCCTGATCCTCGCCGCGACCGCCTGCACGGACACGGTATTGGAGCCGAAGAGCACCATCACCGGCGCCAACGTCTTCAACGACGCCGGGTCGTACAAAGCGTTCCTCGCCAAGATCTATGCCGGCCTGGCCGTGAGTGGGCAGCAGGGCCCTCATGGTCAGCCGGATATCCAGGGAATCGACGAGGGTTTCTCGCAGTACCTGCGCCTGCTCTGGGAGGCGGAGACGCTGCCGACCGACGAGGCCGTTATCGGCTGGGGTGACGTCGGGCTCCCCGAGATGAACACCCAGCTTTGGGCCGAGACCAATTCGTTCGTGGTCGCCATGTACTACAGGATCTTCTACCAGGTGGCGCTGGTGAACGAGTTCCTCCGCGAGACCACCCCCGAAAAGCTCGCCGAGCGGGGGGCGACCTCGGCGCTCCAGGCCGAGGTCGAGCAGTATCGTGCCGAGGCGCGGTTCCTGCGGGCCTTCAGCTACTGGCACGCCATCGACCTGTTCGGCGCGGTCCCCCTGGTCACCGAGGACTTCCAGCCCGGATCGACCCCACCCGAGCAGGCGACGCGCCAGGAGCTCTACAGCTTCGTGGTGAGTGAGCTCACGGACATCCAGAGTCGCTTGCCGACTCCGGGCCCCAACGCCTACGGCCGGGCGACCGGCCCTGCCGCGTCCATGCTGCTGGCCAAGCTATACATGAACGCCGAGGTGTACACGGGCTCGCCGAATTGGCCGAGCGCCCTCAGCGCGGTGGAGGGGGTGATCGGCTCCGGCTCCTACAGCCTGGCCTCCAATTACCGCCTCAACTTCATGGCCAACAACAACACCTCGCCCGAGCTCATCTTCGTGGTCCCGCAGGACGGGCTCAGGACGCAGACCTGGGGCGGCATGACCTTCCTCGTCCACGCGTCTTGCGGCGGGAGCATGAGCAATTCCGAATACGGGATCGACGGCTGTTGGTGGGGGCTCCGCCTGAAGCCCGAGGCCTACCGGAGGTTCAGCGCTGGCGACGGTCGTGACGACTATTTCTACATGGATGGCCAGAACGTGGAGGTCGCCGCCATCGGCAACTGGAACGACGGCATTGCGGCGCCGAAGTTCACGAACAAGACGTCCACGGGTCAGTCGGGCTCCCACGCGACCCACGTGGACACGGACTTCCCGATCTTCCGTCTGGCGGACGCGTATCTGACGTACGCGGAAGCCGTGCTTCGCGGTGGAGGAGGGTCGCGCGCCCAGGCCCTGGCCTACGTCAACGCGCTGCGGCAGCGGGCCTTCGGTGGCACGTCGGGGGACATCACGGACGCGCAGCTCACGCTGAGCTTCATCCTCGACGAGCGCGGGCGGGAGCTGCTGTGGGAGGGCCACCGACGGACGGACCTGATCCGGTACGGCCTCTTTACGGGAGGGACCTACATCTGGGCTTGGAAGGGCGGGGTCGCGGCGGGACAATCCACGGAGAGCTTCCGTGACCTCTATCCTCTCCCCGCGTCGGAGTTGATCACCAATCCCAACCTGACGCAGAACCCTGGCTATTGATGGGGAAGGGGGAGGGCCCACGGGCTCTCCCCCGAACCCTGTCGTCCCCCGAAAGCCGGTCGCCGTGGTCGCGACCGGCCAAACGGGCCCCTGTCGGGCTCCCCGCATCGGCCGCCTCGCTCATGGTCTTCCGAACCGCCTCGATCCTTGGTGCCCTGTCCCTGGGCCTGGGCGGATGCGGTGCGGAGCCCACCGGGCCTCCTGGGAGCCGGACCGTGCTCCAGGAGGCGCGGCCCACCCTCGCGCCCAGCTATCGCGCCACCGGGCACGGAGCGGCCGGTGACGTGTTCGTCCACCTGTTCGAGTGGACGTGGGCCGACGTCTCCGTGGAATGTGAGGAAGTGCTCGGACCCCAGGGGTGGCGTGCGGTTCAGGTGTCCCCCCCTCAGGAGCACGGGATCGTTTCGGGCTATCCCTGGCATCAACGATACCAGGCGGTGAGCTACCGGCTGGAGAGCCGCTCGGGCACCGAGGCGGAATTCCAGGACATGGTGCGCCGCTGCGGGGCGGCCGGTGTCGACGTATACGTGGACGCCATCGTGAACCACATGACGGGTTCCGGGGGGACTGGAAGCGGGGGCACGGTCTACACGAAGTACGACTATCCGGGCCTGTACGCGTCGATCGACTTCCATGCACCGTGCGATGTGGTCGACTACCAGAACGAGGCCAACGTGCAGGATTGCGAGCTCTTCGGCCTCGCCGACCTGCACACGGGCCGAGCGGAGGTCAGAGAGCAGATCGCAGGCTACCTCACGAAGCTGGCCCGGATGGGGGTGGCAGGGTTCCGCCTCGACGCCGCCAAGCACATCCAGCCCGTGGAGCTGGATTCCATCCTGACCTTGGTGAACCGGACGGCCGCCCGCGAGGGAAGGCCGACACCCTATGTTTTCGGCGAAGTCATCGATTTCGGTGGCCAGGAGGCGGTGCACGCTTCGGACTACTTCGGGCTGGGGTATGCATCGGGAGCGGGGTCGGACCTCACCGAGTTCCGTTTCCGCTACGCCGGGGAACACTTCGCCGGAGCGTCCGGCAAGACGCTCGCGCAGCTCGAGCTCGCTCCCGGCTCCTGGGGCGTGATCCCCTCGGACAAGGCAGTGGTCTTCATCCAAAACCACGACACCCAGCGGGATGCAGGAAGCCCGGTGCCGGACTACGCCGACGGTGACACCTACCGGCTGGCCAACGTCTGGATGCTGTCCCAGCCCTATGGCTATCCCAAGGTGATGTCGGGGTACGCGTTCAACAGCCGGGACATGGGACCTCCCTCCGACCCGACAGGCCGGACGCTACGGGTCGGGTGCCCCGAGCGGATGGAAGACGCCCGCCCCGGCGACTGGGTGTGCGAGCACCGGGATCGTGCCATCACGGGGATGGTTTCCTTCCGGCGAACGGTGGCCGACTCGGACATCGAGGGCTGGTGGGACGACGGATCCGATGCAATCGCATTCTCCCGGGGAGACCGGGGCTTCGTGGCGCTGAACCGGGGGGGTGCACCGCGAGCCCTGGACGTGCCCACGTCCCTCCCCCCGGGTCGCTACTGTGACGTGCTGACGGGGGCTCCCATATCAGGGGGCTGCTCGGGGCGGCTCGTGGAAGTCGGCGAGGACGGTCGTGTCCGAGCGGAGCTCGAGCCGGACGACGCGCTCGCCGTTCACGTGGGTGCGACCGTGACACCTGCGCCCCCCACGCGCGAGAAAGGGTCGGGTTCCGAACGGAGGCGTCTGAGATGAAGCGCCGATGGATGCGCCGCTGGGGAGTGTGCGGATTGGCCCTCGCCTGGTCGCTGGCGGCGGGGTGTTCGCGCCTTGGGGCTCAGGCCCCGCTGACAGTGGCGTCGCCCGACGGCCGCAACGTGGTGACCGTTGAGATGCTGGACGGGCACCTGGTGTACATCCTGCATCGCGACGGCCGGAGCGTCCTCCTGCCTTCAAGGCTCGGGTTCGCGTTTCGCGGCGCGCCGTCTCTCGCCGAGGGCCTTCGCATCACGGGCTCGGAACGGAGCTCCGTGGACGAGACGTGGGAGCAGCCCTGGGGCGAAGTCGCGCGGGTGCGCGACCACCACAACGAGCTGAGCGTAGCCGTGGTGGAAATGTCGGAACCGAGGAGACGCTTCCACGTCGTCTTCCGTGCGTTCGACGACGGCGTGGCATTCCGGTATGAGCTTCCGGAGCAGCCCGCCCTGGCGAGCTTCGAGATCCAGGATGAGCTCACCGAGTTCGTGTTCGCGGACAACGCGAAGGCGTGGTGGATCCCTTCTGACCGGCCGCGGTTGGACCGCTCGGAGATGCTCTATTCCGAGTCACCGGTGAGCGTGCTGGACAGCGTGCAGACGCCCCTCACGTTGGAGGACCGCGACGGGGGCCACTTCATCGTGATCCACGAGGCGCACCTTGTGGACTATCCCCGGATGTTTCTGGCCGGCCAGGCCCTCGAAAGCACGAAGCTCGTCGCGGCGCTGGCCCCGCTGGCCGAAGGCGTGAAGGCGCGTGGGCGCACCCCCTTTCAGACCCCTTGGCGGACCATACAGCTCGCCGACCGTGTGGAGGATCTGGCACCCTCGGTGCTGGGGCTGAATCTGAACCCGCCGAGCGTTCTCGAGGACGTGGGCTGGATCAAACCCATGAAGTACGTGGGGATCTGGTGGGGGATGCACATCGGCGTCATGACCTGGGCGTCGGGCCCCTTGCATGGGGCCACCACGCAGAATACGCGCCACTACATCGACTTCGCCTCGCAGAACGGGTTCGGCGGAGTTCTGGTCGAGGGGTGGAACACGGGATGGGATGGCGACTGGATCGCGAATGGGAGTGTCTTCTCGTTCACGCAGCCGTACCCGGACTACGACCTTTCGGGATTGGCGGTCCACGCGCGCGAGCGGGGCGTCGACCTCATCGCCCACAACGAGACGGCAGGGGGGCTCGCCAACTACGAAGAGCAGATGGAGGAGGCCTTCGCCCTCTATCGGTCCCTGGGAATCCGGGCCATCAAGTCGGGCTACGTAGTCGACACCATCCCCGGTGGACACTCCCACTATTCCCAGGAGATGGTCCGGCACCACCGCAAGGTGTTGGAGACCGCCGCCCGGTACGGGATCATGATGGATGTGCACGAGCCCGTGCACGACACCGGGGAGCGGCGCACGTACCCGAACATGATGACCCGCGAAGGCGCCCGGGGGCAGGAGTACAACGCCTGGTCGGGTGACGGCGGCAATCCGCCGGAGCACGAAACCATCCTCTTCTTCACCAGGCTCCTCTCCGGACCCATGGATTTCACGCCCGGGATCTTCGACATCCTCCGCCCCGACCCGGATGGGCGACCTCGTGCCGCGGACGCTCCCCGCGTCCGCACCACGGTCGCCAAGCAGCTCGCCCTCTACGTCGTCCTCTACTCACCCTTCCAAATGGCTGCGGACCTGCCCGAGAACTACCGTGGGCATCCCGCGTTCCAGTTCATTCGGGACGTTGCGGTCGACTGGGAGCAGACGCGGGTCCTCCGGGGCAGGATCGGCGACTATGTGGTGGTGGCGCGTCAGGAGCGAGGGGGTGGGGATTGGTTCGTGGGAGCGATCACCGATGAGGAGGGCAGAGCCTTCGAGATCCCTCTGTCCTTCCTGTCTTCGGGCGAGGCCTACGTCGCCGAAATCTACGCGGACGCATCAGACGCGCATTGGCTGCACAACCCATTGGCGATGACCATATCCCAGGAGCGAGTCACCGCCAGCACGACCCTGACCCTCCGGCTCGCGCCTGGAGGCGGGCAGGCCATCCGCATCCGAAAGGCCTCATGAGCGATCGAGCCCTCGTCGACGATGGGGCCCGCATCGTGGGCGACCTGGGAGGCACCCACGCGAGGCTGGCCACGCTCGGGCCGTCGGGCGCACCGACCCGGGTCGAGGTCTTGACCTGCGCGGACTACCCCCGTGTCGAGGACGCCCTGGCCGCCTATCGGTCGAAACACGAGATCCGTGCGCTCCTCGAGGTCTGTCTCGCCGTGGCGGGACCGGTGGATCAGGACCGGGTGGACCTACCCAACAGCCACTGGGAGTTCAGCCGCCGGGAGCTCGAGGCGCACCTGGGTGTGCCGCTCCTGGTGATCAACGATTTCGCGGCGCAGGCGTTGAGCCTGGACCTCCTCTCTCCCGAGGAGCTGATCTGGTTGGGCAGCCCGCGGCCGGGGGTCTGTGGGGCCCGGGGCGTGCTGGGACCGGGTACCGGCCTGGGCGTGGCCGTCCGGACAGACGGAGGCGAAGTGATCCCGTCCGAAGGCGGTCACGTGGGCTTCGCGCCGGCAAGCGACCACGAGCTCGACCTGCTCCGCATCCTGCGCGGCAGGTTTCCTCGGGTGTCCTTCGAGCGGCTCCTGTCGGGTCCGGGTCTGGAGAACCTGCACTGGGCGAACCGGATCCTGGAGCTCGGAGCAGGACGGGCGGGGGAGACCGGTCCGTCGGCTCCGGAGATCGCGACGCTCGCGGACCAGGGTGACGCCGTGGCCCTCCGAAGCGTGACGGACTTCTTCGCCATTCTGGCGACCTTCGCGGGAGACGTGGCGCTCATGGCCTGGACCGAGGGAGGCATCTACCTCTCCGGCGGGGTGACGCGACGGTTGGTTCGATTCCTCGACGTGGAGCGATTCCGGGATCGCTTCGAGGACAAGGGACGCTTCGCCCACTTCTGCGAGCGGGTTCCGGTGGCCTGGATCGGGGTCGAGCACCCCGGCCTCCTCGGGTGCGCGGCGGCCCTGGCGGATCCCGATCGATGGAGCCAAGCAGGTCGTCACGCACCCGCGGGAGTCTCGCGGTGATTACCGCCCGCCCCCCCGCATGGGGTCGATCGGGTGCTTCGCTCGCGAGAGTGCTCGTCGCAGCCGCGCTGGTCCCCCAAGTCCTTTCCGCGCAGGCCTCCCCCGGCGCCAACCCATGGTGGAAGGGTGGTACCTGCTACGAGATCTTCGTGCGCTCATTCCAGGACAGCGACGGGGATGGAGTGGGCGATCTGCGGGGGCTGATCGACCGCCTGGACTACGTCAACGATGGCGACCCCCGGGACCCTTCGGATCTCGGTGCGAACTGCATCTGGCTGATGCCCATCACCGCATCGCCCAGCTATCACGGCTACGACGTCGTCGACTACTACAGCGTGGATCCGCTTCTCGGCACCAACGACGAGTTCAAGCGACTCGTCACAGAGGCGCACCGGCGGGGAATCCGGGTGCTGGTGGACATGGTCATCAACCATGCGTCCAGCGAGCACCCGGCGTTCCAGGAGGCCCTCCGCGATCCGGACTCCCCGTTCCGGGAGTGGTTCCGGTGGTCGCCCGCCCCGGGGCCGCCCAACGAGTGGGGCGCCAACAACTGGCACCGCTCTCCGGTGCGCGACGAGTACTACTACGGCTTCTTCTCGGCAGCGATGCCCGATCTGAACTGGGAGTCCAGCTCCCTGCGCAGGGAAATGGAGGCGGTCAGCACCTTCTGGCTGACCGAAATGGGCGCCGACGGTTTTCGGCTGGACGCCGTGCGTCACCTCATGGAGGAGGGTGGGCGCACCACCAACGTTCCGAGAACGCATGACGTGCTCCGGGAATACGCCGCGCACGTCCGCGAAGATGCCCCGGGGTCCTTCACGGTCGGGGAGGTGTTCGACAGCACGGACGTGCTGGTGGCCTACTATCCGGACCAGCTGGACGCCTACTTCGCTTTCCAGGTGGCCAACGGCATCGTGGACGCCGTGACCAGGGGATCGGCCGCGGGGTTCCTCAAGTCCGTGGTCGAGCTGGATCGAGGCGTGCCGGACCACCGATGGGCGCCATTCCTCCGCAACCACGATCAGACCCGCACGATGACGGAACTCGGCGGAGACGTGACCCGAGCAAAGGTGGCGGCCAGTCTCCTCCTGACGCTTCCCGGCCTCGCCTTCGTGTACTACGGCGAGGAGATCGGGATGAGTGGCGACAAGCCGGACCCCCGCCTCCGGACACCCATGCACTGGAGCCTCGATCCGGCGGCCGGCTTCACCAGAAGCACGGCGTGGGAGCCCCTTCAGCCGGATTCATTCTCGGCCAACGTCGAGGTCATGAACGGGGATCCTGCCTCGTTGCTCAACCATTATCGGCGCTTGATCCACGTCAGGGCCGCGTCCCCTGCGCTGGCGACGGGCGACTTCGTACCGCTGACCACGGGTTCGACCCATGTGGCGGCCTACCTAAGGCGGTCGGCTGCCGAGACCGTGCTGGTCGTGGCGAATCTGGGAGAGACGGCCCTGGACTCCGTCGCCCTCTCTTCGGAGCGGGCGACACTTCCCGGCGGCGGCCATGCCCTGGTCGATCTGTTGGGTGATCTCCCTCCGGGGTCGCTTCTGGCCGGGCCCGACGGCGGTGTGCGCCGGGTGACCCTCCCTTCGGGGCTTCCTCCCCTGAGCGGGTATGTCTTCCGTGTGGAGGGTGGGCTCTAGGTCCACCCTGCGACCGTCCGCTGGACCCGCCATCGCTACCGTGTGACGCGCCCGCGCCCTATCGTTCTCCGTCGGCGTACCAGAGGGACACGACGGGACTTCCCTCGATCATTGAAACGGAGCGGTGATGGCGTATCGGGTCGTGGTGCTACCGGGCGACGGGATCGGTGTGGAGGTTGCCCGAGAGGGCCGTCGGGTCCTCGAAGCCGTGGGCTCGGCACTCGGCATCGGGTTCGACATCGAAGAGATCCCGTGCGGGGGCGAGTTCTACCTGAAGCACGGATCCCGTGATTGGCCCGAAGGGGCCGAAGAGGAGGTTGCCGCCGCCGATCTCGTGCTCCTCGGCGCGGTGGGGTGGCCGGAACCGGAGGGCAACGGCCGTCCCGTGACCATGAAGGACGGGAAGATGGCTGGCTGGAGCCCCGTCATCGGCACGCGTGCCGCGCTGGACCTCTATGCCAACGTTCGTCCGGTCAAGCTCTACGCGGGGGTGAACCACAAGATCCACGGCCAGCCGGCCAGGGTGTGGGACCCCGAAAAGGTCGACATGGTGCTGGTTCGGGAGAACACGGAGGATCTGTACGCCGGCATCGGCGGCGTTCTCAGCCGCGGCGGGGTCGGAGAGGTCGCGGTGGATTGTCGGGTCGTCACGCGCAAGGGGTCCGAGCGCGTGATCCGGAAGGCGTTCGAGCTCGCCGAGCGCCGTACTGGAGCGCCCGGAGACGGGGTCAAGCGCGTCACGTGTATCGCCAAGGACAACGTGCTCGACGGCTGCCGCATGTTCGTCAAGATCTTCCACGAGATCGGGCAGGAATACCCCTTAATCGAGAAGGACACGGCCATCGTCGACGCCTTCACGCAGTGGCTGATCCAGAAGCCCGAGTGGTACGACGTCGGCGTCACGACGAACATGTTCGGGGACATCGTCACCGACCTGGCGAGCGTGCTCCAGGGCGGGATGGGCCTGGCCGTGGGCGCCAACGTCGGGGATCGCCACGGGATGTTCGAGCCCATCCACGGCTCCGCCCCCAAGCACGCCGGCCAGGACAAGGCGAATCCCCTTGCGATGATCCTCGCCACGCGCGAAGGCCTGTCGTGGCTGTCGCAGCAGAAGGCGGATGCCTCGCTGCAGAAGGGGGCGGACGCGGTCGAGGCTTCGATCATCGAGCTGCTGAAGGCCGGAGCGCCGCTCACGTACGACATGGTGGGCGAGGCACGGGCCGCTTCCTGCTCGGCCGTGGGCAAGGCGGTCGCGGAGGGCGTGCTCGCGAAGCTCCGCTGAAGGCGCCCAGGGAGCCCCGTGACCTGAACGCGGCTGGAGACTAGCGCCTCGACCCCGCCGGGTGGCTCGATTTCCAGGATTCGACGGCGCTGGTCCACCCCTCCGCCGCCAGGAAGTCGTCGATGGTCATCGCGGCCGGCCGAAGCCGGATCGTGAAGCAGCCCGGGAAGAGCGCGTTCAGCGCCGCGAGACGCTCGCCGTTGGTGCCTCCGTCGTCGACACGGTCGCTGTCGAGGACGTCGTCCCAGGCCGCCTTCGTGCCCAGGAAGAGATAGCGGTTCGCGGCGCACTCTTCGACTCGGCTGACGGGTGGGAAGAGGGTCGATCCCTCCGGGTTCGGCCCCACGACGATGGTGTTGCCGGTGAGGCGGAAGCGCGGCTCGTTGGGTGAATGATCGAGCTTGAACACGTTCCCGTGCCCTGGTCGCTGCTTGTACCCGTTGGGGAACTCGTGCAGGCGCACCAGATTGTTGCGAATCTCCCACAGCTCGTTCCGCTGGTCGCCGCTCGCGCTGCTGCGCAGCCTCATGGCGAAGGCCGTGTTGACCCGGTCCAGCAGGTTGTCCACGATCGTGTACCCGGAGAGGCCGAAATCGGACTCCAGGGCGTCGTCGTGGAGGTCGTGCAGGTAGAGGCGTCGGGC
>QJYK01000235.1 GCA_003248075.1 Gemmatimonadota bacterium
GGCGGACCTCGGCGGCACCCCGGCCGTGGACCGCGAGCGGCAGTAGTCGGGGCGGCTCTGCGGGTTGCCGCTCACACAACCAGGGCCGCCACTCCGATGAGCACGAGGGCGTGGGCGAGCTGGTCGAGCCCGAACGCGACCCAGAACGGCCCCCCCGTCGGGTCGGCGAGCGCGGGGCGGCGCCGCGAAAAGAAGCCCCGAAGCCAGTCGATGCAGAAGTGGGAGGAAAGCTCGAGCGCCGCGGCGACCGACAGCACCGGCAGCGCCGGCGCGACGACGCCCCACACGACCAGGGTGACCAGGAGGGCGTGGACCGCGGCGTGGGCGGCGATCGGACCCACGGGTCGGCCCTTGGCCTTGGCCGCCTGCATCGCCGGGGTGGCCAGCGCCGTGAAGTCGCCGAGAAAGTGGGCCAGGAAGAGCCCCGCCAGGACCCAGACGGCCTGCGCGCTCATATCCGGCCGGTCATCCGGCCCGCGTCGCTTCGAGGGGTGGGCGGAGCATGTGGGATGGCCCTCCTTGGCGTGAGAAGGGTATCGGTCGGCGAGGGGACCTTCAACAGCCCAGCGTCGGGTGGCGCCGTCCAGGCGCGCGCGACACGACCCCATCGGGGGGGAGCATGAAGATCGCGCTGAGCACCGACGAACGGACGCATCTCGTGGACGTGATCCTCGAGGAGCTCGACCGACGCGGGCACGAAGTCATCTATTTCGGGCCGGAGCCCGGAGGCGCCGCCGTGGACTGGCCGGACGTGACGCTCGACGCGGTCGAGCGCGTCGTCCTGGAGGAGGCGGACGAGGCGATCGTCATGTGCTGGACGGGCACGGGATGCACGATCGCGGCGAACAAGGTGCCCGGCGTCCGCGCCGCGCTCTGCCACGACGCGGAGACGGCGGAGGGAGCCCGTGTCTGGAACCATGCGAACGTCCTCGCGCTGAGCCTGCGCGCGACACCGGAGCCGGTGGCGAAGGAGATCCTGGACCGGTGGTTCGAGACGCCGTTCAGCGACGACGACTGGAACCGGCGACAGATCGCCCGCATCGAGGAGATCGAGCGGGGGCGAGGTGCGTCGTAAGCAGGCGGCGGCGCGGGGGCCCGCAGGAGGGGAATCCCCCACGCGCTCTTCCACCTTTTCCTGCTACACCCCCCTCACGTTCACCGCGAGCATAGCTCAATGCCCGCGATCCCGGGCGACACAACCCGCCCGGCCATCCAGTCCGGGGTCGCCCGAGCGCGGCCCCCTAGCCGAGGGAGTCGACCATGTCGACCATCAAGGAGGCCCTCGCCCGGCGCATTCCCGAGCGGAGGCAGGAGATCGCCGATCTCGTCGCGCGTCACGGAGATGCGGTCATCTCGGAGGTGACCGTGAAGCAGGCGTTCGGGGGCATGCGCGGCGTCAAGGGACTGGTGTGCGACACGTCCCTTGTAGATCCCATCAAGGGCCTCATCATCCGCGGCATCCCCATCGCCGAGCTCGCCGACAAGACCGCCGAGGAGATCTTCTATCTGCTCGTCGTGGGTGAGCTTCCGGACCAGGCGGCGCTGAAGACGCTCAAGCAGAACCTCTTCGCCCGATCCGAGGTCCCGGACTACGTGTGGAAGGTGCTGCGTGACATGCCGTCCAGCGCGCATCCGATGGACATGCTCATCACGGCGATCACCATCCTCGAGGACGAATCGGTCTTCCGGCGGCGCTACGACGAGGGGATGAAGAAGGAGGACTACTGGGAGGCCGCGCTCGAGGACAGCCTTAACCTGCTCGCCAAGCTGCCGGCGCTGGCTGCGGGCGTGTACCGGATCCGGTACAAGAAGGGCGACCTGATCCTGCCGGATCCCGGCCTGGACTGGTCTGAGAACTACGCCCACATGCTGGGCATCGACGCGCCGGACTTCTACGAGCTGATGCGTCTGTACATGGTCCTGCACTCGGACCACGAAGGCGGCAAC
Source organism: Gemmatimonadota bacterium (assembly GCA_003248075.1). GTDB lineage: Bacteria > Gemmatimonadota > Gemmatimonadetes > Longimicrobiales > Gaopeijiaceae > SZUA-318. Next base: position 1,948 of record QJYK01000235.1, read on the forward strand.
GTCAGCGCGTTCGCGGCACATGTCGTGGCCTCGGCGCTCTCCGATCCGTATTACTCGTTGGCCGCCGGCCTTTCGGGCCTCGCGGGCCCGCTACACGGGCTCGCCAACCAGGAATGCCTCAAGTTCGTCCTGGGTGTCATGGATCGCTTCGGAGGCGCGCCGACGCCCGAGCAGATGGAGACGTATACCTGGGAGATCCTGAACAGCGGGCGCGTCGTGCCGGGTTACGGGCATGCCGTGCTACGCGCGACGGATCCGCGCTTCACTGCGTTCCATGCATTCGGCAAGGAGCACTTCCCGAACGACTCGGTCTTCAAGACGGTCGATGTCGGTTTCGAGGTGATCCCGAAGGTGCTGCAGGAGCACGGCAAGGCGGCCAACCCGTGGCCGAACGTGGACGCGGGCTCCGGCGCGCTCCTCTATCACTACGGACTCGAAGAGATGCGGTACTACACCGTGCTCTTCAGCGTCAGCCGTGCCATGGGGATCTTCGCCCAGCTCGTTACCAGCCGTGCGATGATGGAGCCCATCACCCGTCCGAAGTCGGTTTCGACGGGCTGGATCGGCTCCAAGGTCGAAGCCGCGGTCGGCGCCTGAAGTCTTCTCCGGAGGCGGCGGGAGCCGGATGCCCTCCCGGCTCCACGCCGCTCTTCGGGGGCCTCAGGCGTTACAGCTCATGTCCTGCCCGCAGCACCTCGGGGCGACGATCATGCCGTGCCCCTGAGGGCACGCCGCCACCGCCACGGTCGCCCCCGATTCCGTGGTCACGGAGTCACTCACGAGCTCGCTGTCGCACTTCGCGCACGTGAGATTCACGCTCATTCCGCACTTTCCGCACGTGTAGGTCGCCATGGACGTCCCTCGATTCGTCGACGTGGAGAAGGATCGGGGCAGACATTAGCCCCATCGGACCGCCCCGTCACCCCACCCACGCGGGCGTCGGTTGGCTTACATTTCGCGCCGATGATCTCGGTATCCAACCTCGCCAAAGCGTACGGCGACCGCACGCTGTTCGCGAACGTCTCCTTCCAGCTCGATCCGGGGGAGCGCTATGGGCTCGTGGGCGCCAACGGCTCGGGGAAGACGACGCTGCTCAACGTGCTCGCCGGGAAACAGGAGCCCACGGAGGGGACCGTTTCGCTTCCCAAGTCCCTGCGCGTCGGGGTGCTGCGCCAGGACCACTTCCTGTTCGAGTCGGAAGAGATCCTCGGAGCGACGCTGATGGGAAACCCGGAGCTCTGGAAGGCCATGGTCGAGAAGGAGGCCTTGCTTTCCCGGGCGCAGGCGGACCCGGACGCGTTCGACGTAGACCGGTTCTCCGAGCTGGAAGAGACGATCCAGCGCCACGACGGCTATGCGGCGGAGGCGCGGGCGGCGACGATCCTGGAGGGCCTCGGCCTCCCGACCGAGGTCCACCGCGAACGGATGTCCACGCTCTCCGGGGGCTTCAAGCTCCGCGTGCTCCTCGCCCAGGTGCTCGCATCCGCTCCGGACGTCCTCCTGCTCGACGAGCCCACCAACCACCTGGACATCCTGTCGATCCGCTGGCTCGAGAAGTTCCTCGCGGACTTCAAGGGCCCGGCGGTCGTCATCTCCCACGATCACCGGTTCCTCGACAACGTGGCGACCCGGATCCTCGACGTGGACTACGAAACGGTCACGGCGTACAAGGGGAACTACGGCAGCTTCGTGGAGGCCAAGAAGGCGGAGCGCGAGCGGCGCGAAAAGGAGATCGAGAGCCGCGAGAAGGAGATCGCGCACCATCAGGAGTTCGTCGACCGCTTTCGCGCCAAGGCCAGCAAGGCGCGCCAGGCCCAGAGCAAGCTCCGCATGATCGAGAAGAAGGCCAGCCAGCTGGAGGCGCTTCCGGGGAGCTCGCGGCGCTATCCCTCGTTCCGGTTCGAGCCGGTGCGCCCCAGCGGCCGGGACGTGCTCACCCTGAAGGGCGTCCGCCGGTCCTTCGGCGACAGGGAGGTCCTGCACGGGGTCGACCTGCTGGTGCGCCGGGGGGACCGCCTCGCCGTGATGGGGCCCAACGGGATCGGAAAGTCGACGCTGCTCAAGATCGCCATGGGCGAGCTCGAGGCGGACGCGGGCGGCGCGACCTGGGGGTACGAGACGCACGTGGGCTACTTCGCCCAGGACCACCGGGAGGCGCTGGAGGGGATCGACCAGTCGGCGGAGGAGTGGCTGTGGACCTTCTGCCCAGGGAAGGACCGCGGCTTCGTGCGCGGTCACATGGGGTTGATGCTCTTTTCCGGGGACGACGGCAAGAAGAGGCTGAGCGCGCTCTCCGGTGGGGAGGCCGCACGCCTGGTGTTCAGTCGCATCGCCCTCCAGCGTCCGAACGTGCTCGTCCTCGACGAGCCGACCAACCACCTGGACCTGGAGTCCATCGAGGCGTTGGTCGAGGGCCTGCGTGGCTACGACGGGACCATCATCTTGGTGTCGCACGACCGCTGGTTCGTGAGCCAGCTCGCGACCCGGATCGTCGAGATCAGGGCCGAGGCGATCCTGGACTACCAGGGCACGTACGAGGAATACGTACACTTCTCTGGCGACGACCACCTCGATATCGATACGGTCGTGCTCAAGGCACGTCGAGAGAAGCGCCAGACAGGCCCTGACGCGGCGAAGGGGAAGCCAAAGGGGAAACCGGCGCGGCGCCAAGGGGCGCAGACGGGAGGGGAACGGCGGGGGGCGCGCTCCGGCCTGGTGCGGCTCGAGCGGAGAAGGGACGAGCTGACCACGGCGATCGAGGCGGCCGAGGAACGCCTGGCCGAGATCGACCGCACGTTCTGTCAGCCCGATTACTACGACCGAGCACCCTCGGAGGAGGTCGCGGACCTGGAGCGCTCGCGGGCGGCCCTCAAGGCCGAGGTCGAAGCCCTGGTCGAGGCGTGGGAGCGCGTCGAGCGCGACCTCGACGAGCTGTCCGACCCCGTGGGCTAAGGGAATCGCGCACGCCGGGGACCCGCGGTCGGCGGGAGCTCAGACCTGGCCGCACAGGGTTCGACCGCGGCTGAGGAGGTCGCGGCACGCCACGCTCACCCGAGCCGCCATCCCCTCCTCGGCCTTCTTGAGCGCGTGCGGGAACGTGTCCTACGGCCCTACCGCTCTCCCATGACCTCCCGGTGGAACGCGTCGTCCATGCGCTCCGAAAGTCCCGGCCCGTCGAGTCGGTAGTGGCAATAGGAGCACAGACCCTGCCGCGGCGCGCGCCCCAGGGACGGTGTCTCTGCCGGGACGCCTCCTGCCAACCGCTCGCCCTCGGACGCCTCGCGGAGCGCGTCCTCGAGCATCCGATGCGTGAGGGCGAGGTTGTGGGCTCCGCCCGCCCGCCGAACCAGGTCCACGAGCGCTTCCGCGCGGACGACCGCGGCGCGCCCAGGGGCGTCCTGGGGAAGGGTCGCCGTGGCCCTGTCGGATTCGGCGAGATAGCGGTCCACCAGCGCCACGCGTTCGCGGACGCCCTCCTCCCACCAGTCCAGGATGGTCGCGTATTCGCTCCGGTGACACGTGGCGCACGCGCGCCCCGAGGCACCGAGTGCGCGTCCCCCGGGGGTCGCATCGGCGTGGCAGGAGCGACAGGTGAGTCCGTCCATGAAGTGGTCGGAGGGGGCGGCGGCCGTGCCGAGCGGGACGATGCCCAACAAGAGCCGCTGCGGGTCTCTATGGGTGTCTCGGTGGCAGTCGACGCAGGTCCGGATGGCCACGCGCGACGACGTGAGCTCCAGACGGTGCTCCTCTACATGGCAGTGGGTGCACACGAGGTCCACGGCCGAGCTCATGGCTTCGATCCGATGCTCGTCCTCTTCGTGGCACGCCACGCAGGCCGAACCCAGGTGGGCCGGGTGCAGATCTTCGCCCACCCCGGAGGACGCGGCCGCGGCGACGTCCTCGTGGCAGTTCGCACACCGGCCCAGGTCGACGTGTTGGACGGGCCTCGCGACCTGGTAGTGGCATCGCAGGCATCCGCCCTCGATCCACGGGAGTCCCTCGTGCGGGACCGCCACCCCCTGGCTGGTCATCCCCACGTGGGACGGGGCGGCGTGGCACACGCGACAACCCTCGGCGCGGTCCCCCGTGAGCTCGGCAGCGTGACAGAGCCCGCACGTTCCCGGGCCGGCCTCGAGCGGATCGGTGCCCGACCGGTGCACGTGGCACCCTGCACAGCCGGCGACGACGCCTCCGTTCCGGGAGTGAAGGCGGTGGTCGAAGGGGACGCTGGCCAGCATGGTCACCGACGCGATGCCCCGGTCGTGACAGCCGGAGGCGGTGCAGGCGTCGGGCGGCACGGAGGCCAGCCTCCCGTCAGCCACCTGGCCCTGGTGGCATTCGGCGCAGGCGATCCGGGCGTGGGCACCCGCCCCGCGCGGCGGTGCCGACGGACGGGCGCACCCCACGGCGGCCGTGACGAGGATCGCTACGAGAGCAGCACGGCCCATAGGATCATCCCTGTGAGGGCGACGCCCAGCGCCAGCGCCGTGAAGCCGAGGGCCACGGCCGCGAAGGTCTGTACACCGGTCGGCGGGGGAGCAGGCGTATCGGGTATCTGCCCGTAGGACGCGGGCGCGTCGGCCCGCGAGCGAATCGCGTCGAGAATCTCGGGGTGCTCCTCCTCCATGTAGGTCACCGTGGCCCGACCTGTGAACATGACGGTGTCGATGGGGAACTTCTCCGGCCGGAAGTGCACGTGGAAGAAGTGGATCGTGAAGATGAACCCGGACGCGAGCAGCGCCTCGTCGCCATGGACGATGGTGGCCACGTTGAAGACCCAACCCGGCATGAAGCGGGCGAAGAACTCGGGGAACCACAGCATGAGCCCGGATCCGCCGATGATCGCGACCCCCCAGAAGACCGCGAAGTAGTCGAACTTCTCCATGTAGCTCCACCGGCCGAAGCGGGGGCGCGGGCCCTGGCCGAAGTACCAACGCACCTGGCTCCAGAAATCGATCACGTCCCGGGGCTGCGGCACCAGGGAGTCGGGGCCCCACAGGAGCTTCATGGGGTCAGGTGCCCGCGACAGCTTCACCACCAGATACGCCACGTGGGCGCCGAAGTACGCGAAGGTGACCACCGCACCGAAACGATGCAGAACCCCGGCGGCTTCCACGCCACCCATCATCGCGATGAGGGCAGGGGCCCAGAACGCCCCCGAGAAGCGCAGGGGGAGCCCGGTGATCACGAGGAGCAGGAACGAAACGATGACGGCGGCATGGGTCCAACGATGAAACGCGCTGAACCGCCACACGAACCGGCCCTCCCCCCTCTGCGCGGCGTCGATCGGGACCGGACGTACCTCCGGGGGAACTGCGCTCATCGGGGTCACCTCCCGCGGTGGGTGGGGGGCGCGTCCGGGCGCCTCAAGGCGTCCCATCCCAGGCGCGCAAGCCACAGCGCCGTGTGGGCTCCGAAGACCGCGAACACCGCGATCAGGAGGGCGGTCATGAGCCGGTAGGACCAGGCGACGTACGGGTACCGCCCGGCATCGTGGGGATCCGCGTGCGGCTGGAAGCGGGCGAACCCGGCCGAGGCGTCGGGATGGCAAGCGCGGCAGGTTTCCAGGAGCCGTTCGGAGGATACCGTCGAACGGGGATCGGATGCCGGAAAGACGGCGTGCGCCGAGTGACAGTCGTGGCAGCCCGCCACCGCCTCCGATCCCAGTCGCACCGCCTGGCCGTGATACGAATCGGCGAACGTCTCGGCGTAGCGCTCATGACACACGGCGCAGCGCGTGGTCGCGGCGGCAGTGAAGCCCGGGGCCGACGGGGAGAGCATGCCATGGGCGCCGTGGCACGCGGTGCACGCGGGGGGGCCGACCTCTCGGGGTCCCGCGTGGGTCAGGCCGGGCACCGCCGTGGCGTGGGCGTCTTGGAGCCATGTGCGTGCGACGGCTGCGTGACAGGAGCCGCACGTCTCGCCCTGGTTGGCGACGTATACTCGGGCCTCGTGATCCGATGCCGGAAGCGTACGGTGCGCCTCGTGGCACCCCACGCACGAGGTCGAGTCCGCGTGTGGGTCGGTTGGCGGCAGGCGGGGCTCGAAGTGACATCCCGCACAGGTGGCGCTCAGGCGACGCCGTCCGTCCGCGGTGTCGAGGTCGGAAACGGGGGCGACGTCGTGCAGCCCATGGCATTCGGCGCAGTCGGCGTTCCCCTCCTCGCTGTGGATCCCCTGCTGCCAGGCGGCGAGGGCGTCCTCGTGGCAGCGGGGACAGCCGATCGTGCTCGCGGTCGCCGG
>QJYK01000330.1 GCA_003248075.1 Gemmatimonadota bacterium
GCCAAGGACGTTAGGGCGCGCTACAAAGTTGGCGGGCGACCGCCTGTTCTACCAGGCAGAAGTTCCGGACCCAGGGGGCGTCTCCCGGACCCCGCCCAGCCCTGCAGCCTGCTTCCTGGCGAGCGGCTGTCAGCCGCCAAGGACCTCCGCAGCTTCTTCGTCGGTCATGACCGGGATGACCTCCTGCTCGAGATGCTCCGCCCACTCACTGCACCAGCGAGCGGCGGGCACGACGGAATCCGCCTCGCAGAGTGTGAAACCCCGAAGCCCGCTCACGTCATGCCACCGGCCGAGCATGGTCACTCCTTCGGGAGGCAAACCACCCGTGGCCATGAACTTCTCCACAGCCTCGGCTCGAGCCTCCGGCTTCATCGTGTAGAGAACGAGGAATCGCATCCGGCCATCTCCTTTGCGGAAGGGTGGGTCAACGCTCGTGGCGCCGTGTCGGGGGCAATCTGCACGCGCACCCTTGCCTACCGCTAGAATCTGCTCTCGCAAGGAAGACTGCGGGGGTCCAGTGCTACTCTCTGTCGCTGTCCCTGATGAAAGCCAGACTCTCTGGGCGCGGCCTAACTAGGGGCTCAAGCTGACGCGGTCAGCTTGAAGGGTCAGGGGCCACTGGCCTTGCAGCTCGCGGCCCCGGCGGAGCATGTTGCGCGCGCAGCTTAGCCCCAAAGACGTTAGGCAGCCCCACTGGCTTGCACGGCCTTGCGGATGTCCAGTTCATATCGCCCCCGGGCCCGGACTCCACCACTCCGCTACAGCTTCCCAGCTCGTCGGACGCGCCGTCCTACGAACTTGTCGCGTTGAATCAGAAAAGTCCCATTCGGGATTGAAGCAGAAATGTCACGGCGTCGGAGTGTCTCAGGTTGATGGTCAGTCCCCCGCAGCCGAGGGGGTCGAAAGCGCCGGCTGCGAAGCAGCAGGCGTAGAGGGTTGTCGACGGGCGGGATGCCAGGGACGTCGCCAGGGATGGTCGGGGCCGGGACGAGGAGGCGCGGGGCGCGGTCGAGGCGGCGCGATGGTTTGGGGCTCGAGCTTGGTGGCGGCCGGCTTGGGACGCGGTTCCGGCTTCGGCAACGGAGCGATCGGGTCGGGCTCCAGATAGCGGTTGTTGAAGCGGAAGCGGACGGATCGGTCGAGCCGGGTCTCGACTACGATCTTGTCCCCAGGCCCGAGGCCTCGGGCCTGCTCCTTCGGGATCTGGAAGCGTCGGTTGCGCCAGCGGAGCGTGAAATCGCCGGCGACCGTGCGTACCTCGGTCTCGGCGAAGAGGCGATCGAGATCGGCGGTCTTGGGTAGTCGACGGTGCCGGTCGCGGGGATCGGCAGGCACCCGGGCGAAGCGCTCGTTCCAGAAGGGGATGAAGCGCTCCTGGAGGAAGACATTCGCCTCCTCCAGGGTCGAGACCCCGGCGACCCGGAGCTCCTTCACGAGCCGATCCTGGGAGGTGCCGAAGGCTCGCTCCACACGCCCCTTGGCCTGCGGTGAGTTGGCCAGAATGAGGCCGATGTTGAGCGCGCCCAGGGCGCGGCGGATGATCGACTCCGTGGGCTCGGCCTCGCGCTCCTCCAGGGGCACGAGGGGCGTGTAGGCACGGGTCTTCTGGCCGTAGTGGCCTGCCTTGTCGACGTAGAGCGCGACAGGACGTCCGTGCTCCCTGAGGTAGTCCACGATGAGCTGACGGCAGGCGGGGCCGTTCTCACGGGGGACGAAGCGGGCCATCATGATCCGGTTCGTGGCGTCGTCGATCATCTTCAGCAGGCAGAAGCGACCCGGGTAGCGATCCTCGAGCCAGGCATGATCGGAGCCGTCCATCTGCACGAGCTCTCCGACGGCCTGGCGGCGTGGTCGGGCTCTACGATGTCGCTGACCCCGGCGCCGCGGCTTCCAGACGCCTCCCTGGATCAGCCACAGCCGACAGGTGGTCGCGTGGACCTCCGCGAGCGCCGTCAGGTCGGGATCCCGCACCAGGTGCTCGTAAAGCAGCGTCGGCCCGAAGCCCGTGAAGACCTCGGCTTTGGCTCGCTCGAGAAACGTGGCCCGCAACTCCGGCTCCTTCGCGTTGTTGGGCGGCCGCCCGCGTGAACGGTGCACCACCGCCCTGTCTCCCTCGACCTCGAAGCGCGCCACGATCCGGTACACCTGCCGGCGGCTCAGCTCCAGCAGCTCCGCACCTCGAGCCACCGGCATCCGCCCCTCCGCCACCTGCCGGATCAGCACCAGCCGATCCCGGTCCCGCTGGCTCATGTGCAGCATCTCCCCACTCCGCCGGAGGGCCCTCGCGACTGCCCGCCCCTCCAGAGTGGGACATTTCTGCTTCAATCAACTGTGACATTTCTCGTTCAACGCTACAGCGGTCATCGACGACGCTTGCGCCGCGGCGAACCGCGCCCCTAACGTCCCGCCGCTTCCCCTGCCCCCCCTGTGGCCGAACGTCCGAGGCGTTCGGGAGGTTGCGCACCAACAGTGACCCTCGTCGTCCCTGCGCGATGACGGA
>QJYK01000085.1 GCA_003248075.1 Gemmatimonadota bacterium
TCCCCGGCGCCCCCCCGGCGCTCCGGAACGATATCCTCGGGCCGGAAGCGCACCGCGCCGCGGAACGCGTCGTAGACGCCCAGGATGTCCTCCTCCAGCGCGGCACCCTCGATCGCACGGTCCAGGGCGAGGTCCGGGTCGCCCGGGCCGAAGCCTCTCAGCTCCTTCACCGCGTCCGCGCCGATGCGGGCCACCAGTCGCCCGTAGCGCAGCTCGGCACCGATGTTTCCGAGGAGCCCCTGATGCCGCGAGATCACGACTTCCGGTGTCCAGGGCTGCGGTCGGATGCCCAGGAGGCGGAATTCGATGGGAAGGTCCTCGGGCCGCCGGTTGGCGTCGGAGATGTAGGCGTTGATGCCGTCGACGTATGCGCTGACGATCTCCACGCCGCGAGGATGATAGTGGCGCAGCTCCTGCTCCAGGTCGCGCCGGAACTTGAACAGCCGCGTCCCGACGTCGCGGCGCAGCTCTCGGGGGCCTAGCAGCTCGGCTATCGTTCCCGTCGCCTGCCGGCGCCACAGCTCCAGCTGGAAGAGCCGATCGCGCGCGGCGCTCCATCCCTGCGCGAAGAAGAGGTCGTGCTCGCTCTGCGCATAGATGTGCGCGATCCCCCACCGATCCACCAGGATCTCTACGGGACGCTCGAGCCCCGGAACCTCCAACCCCGTCGACTGCTGGGCGCCCGCCGCGGCGCCGAGCGAAAGGCCGCAAGTGGCCAGCAGACCGATGCGACGGAGGCGGACGGAGGGTGTGGAACCCATGACGGTGCTCCCTTTTTCGAGCGGCGGGGGTCGAGCGGGCGATGCCGGACAGGGGGAGCGTACGTCGACCCATGCATGTCGACAACCCGAAGCGGCCCCTGTTGACAAAGACCTGCTCCGAGTTAGAATATCGAGCAACGTAGTATCGAGAAGCGATATTTCTTCGGTGAGGTCGACTGTGTCCGATGAGCTGGTGCCCCCTGCAGAGCTCCGCGTCCTGCTCGCCCTTCTGGACGGCCCCAAGCACGGCCACGGCGTCCGCCTCGACGTCCGGGAACGGACCGGGGGTCGGGTGGACATGGGGCCGGGCACCCTGTACGGAGCCATCAAGCGCCTGGCGGCGCGGCGGTGGATCGAGGAGGTGGATCCCCCCCTCGGGGAGGACGGAGACGGTCGGAGACGCTTCTACCGGGTGACCCGGGAGGGAAGCGCCGCCGCGCGCGCGGAGGTCGAGCGCCTGGAGGAGCTGGTGGGGATCGCGCACGCCAAGTCGCTCGAGGCGGCCGGCTCCTGATGTTCCGGACACTGTACGCCCTCGGGCTCCGACTCCTCCCGCGCGGGTTCCGCCGTCGCTACGGCGCGTCGCTCCTGGAGGAGGCGAGTGCTACGCTGACGGAGCGCACGACTCGTACGGGACGCGTGGCTCGGGGGCTCTGGCTCACCTACGATCTCGGGCGTGCCGTCACGAGGGAGTGGTGGGACGTGCTCATGGACGCGACTCGGGGGGCGGGGCGCGGCATCTTCACTGATATGCGTCTGACGCTCCGGGCGCTGCGGCGTTCCCCCGGATATGCCCTCGCCATCGTCGGGACGCTGGGATTCGGCATCGGTGCGAGCACGACGGCCTTCGGCCTCGCCGACGCGTATCTGCTCCGCTCGCTGCCATACCCGGACAGCCAGCGGCTCCTGGTGCTGTGGCCGGACCAGAACTGGAGCCGGCAAATGGTGGACATGGCCAGTGAGGGTCTACCCTCGCTGGAGGAGCTGGGGGGCGTGGGTGGAGCGACGCTCGTCCTGGCCGACGGCGGGGAGCCCGAGGAGCTCTTCGTATCGACGGTTACCACCAACGTGCACCGGATCGTCGGCGTGGCTCCTGCGCTCGGCCGTGGCTTCGTCCCCGATGACGGGACGCCCGGCGCGGAGCCGGTCGCCATCCTGTCGCATGCACTGTGGGTGGACCACTTCGGCTCCGACCCGGCCGTCCTGGGCCGGGCCGTGGCGCTCGGAGGGGAGGGCCACCTGAGCCGAACGGTCGTCGGCGTCATGCCCGCCGGCTACCTCCCCCTCCAGGGGCCCGGCGTGGACGCATGGATCCCCGTGACCATGGACCGCGCCGCGGAGGAGTGGAGCGACTCCTACTTCATGCAGTCGATTGCACGCCTGCGGCCGGGCGGACGGCCCGATCGCGTTGCCGCCGAGACGCGCGCCTGGGCGGCCCGGGTCCGCGAGTCGGAGCCCGGCTGGTTCTCTGCGGAGGACGTCGCCCGGGCGACCGCCGTCACGCTCGCCTCCGAGAGAACGGCGTCCCAACGCATGCCCCTGACGGTGGCGTTGGCCGCCGCGCTTCTGGTCCTCCTCGTCGCGTGCGCGAATGTCACCAACCTCGTGGTCGCCCGGACGACGGGTCGCGAGCGGGAGCTGTCCGTGCGGGCAGCCCTCGGCGCCGGTCGCATGCGCACCGCCCGAATCGTCGTGATCGAGGTGATGCTCCTGGCCGGTCTGGGCGGCTTGGCCGGG
>QJYK01000233.1 GCA_003248075.1 Gemmatimonadota bacterium
CCTGACGACAGGATCATCCTGAGTCGAAAGCACGTTATGGATGGCCCTGAAGGCGCTGGCTCCCGACCCGGATCGGACAAACATCCGCTCCGGCGGACTCCCCGACAAGCACGTCTCGACGGCGTCTCGGAGAGGCCAGCCCGGCGCGCGGCTGGCCGACCCGATCGGCGCGGAAGCGGCGGGCGACCATGGCGCAAACGGTGCCCCCCTTTCAGTGTAGTCCCTTCCCGCCCCCCGTCGGCGGTGCCCCACGCCCTGTTCCGGAGAACCCGATGGCGTTTCGTGACCCTTCATGGCGTCCCGCAGTGTCCTTCTCGATCGCTCTCGCCCTCTCGGTGCCGACGGCCTCGAGGGGCTCCGCCCAACAGGGGGGCGGGGAGGCGGGGTCCCAGGCCAAGTGGGACGTGACCCAGCCCAGGGGCATGACCCGGCAGATCGACTTCACCACAACGGAGGGGACACGCACCGCGGTGGACATCGCGCCCGACGGGACATGGGTGGCCTTCGACCTCCTCGGTCACGTGTACCGCATGCCCGCCGGAGGCGGCGAGGCGCAGGTGCTCACGCAGGGCAGCGGCGTCGCGCTGAACTTCCAGCCCCGCATCTCCCCCGACGGCACCACCATCGCGTTCATCACCGACCGCGGAGGCCAGTACAACCTCTGGGTCATGGACGCAGACGGGAGCAACCCGCGTGCCGTGTATACCGACCTCAACGTCCAGGCCTTCGAGCCTGCGTGGACTTCCGACGGCAGCTACATCGTCGTGCGGCGGGGGGCGCGGGGCGGTGGGGGCGGCCTGTGGATGTACCACAAGGACGGCGGCTCGGGCGTCGAGCTGGTGCCGGCCCCGTCCGGCCGTGGCGGGGGTGGGGGAGGCGGAGGCGACGGAGCCCCATCGTGGCCCTCGCTGTCGCGGGACGGCAGATACCTCTACTACCAGGTCGGAATGTCGGTGGCCGACGACGAGCCCCTCAGCGGCGCGCAGCAGATCCGCCGCTTCGATCTCGAGACCGGTGAGACCGTAGCCATCACGTCGGGCGAGAGCAGCGGGGCGGCGGCGGGCCGGCAGTCCAGCGGTGGTGCGGCCGCACCGGAGGTCTCGCCCGACGGTCGCTGGCTGGCCTTCGCCCGTCACATCCCCGACGGAGTGCTCTCCTTCAAGGGCCACAACTTCGGCCCTCGGACGGCCCTCTGGCTGCGGGACCTCCGGACCGGCTCCGAGCGCATGCTCATGGATCCGATCGAGCCCATGGTGGCCTCGGGGTCGAAGACGCTGGGCATCCTTCCCCGGTACGCCTGGGCCGCCGACGGCCGGTCCATCGTCCTGAACCAGGGCGGCAAGATCCGCCGGGTGGACGTGGCTACGGGCCAGGTGTCGACCCTCCCGTTCAGCGCCCGCGTGCAGCGCACCATCTCCGAGATGGCCCGCAAGGAGTTCCGCGTCACCGAGGACTCGCTCCGGGTCCGCTTCTTCCGGTGGCCCACGGCGTCGCCGGACGGGCGCACGCTGGCGTTCCAGGCGGTGGGCAGGATCTTCACCCGGGCCGGCGACACCGGGGCGTCCCGGCGGGTGACACCAGCCACGTTCGACCCACTGGAGTACATGCCCACCTGGAGCCCCGACGGCCGCTGGATCGCCTTCGTGAGCTGGGACGACACCCTGCGCGGCCACGTCTGGAAAGTACCCGCTGCCGGGGGCGCGCCTCAGCGCCTTACGCGCGACGCGGGCGACTACGCGAACCCCGTTTGGAGTCCCGACGGCCGCTCGGTCGTGGTGGCCCGGGGCGAGGGGGCGACGGCTCGCCAGCGCACCATCACCGCCAACGCGTACTTCGACCTGGTGCGGCTGAGCGCGAGCCCGCCGTCGGGGGGAGACCCGGGCACGTATGTGGTCACCATTCCAGGCGAGGGCGTGGCCCGGCGTCAGCTCGCCCGGCCCTCGTTCGGCCCCGAAGGTCGGGTGTTCTACCCCGAGGTGCGCAGGTCCCCGACGGGCGCGGGCGGCACCTCGCTCATGTCCGTCACCGCGGACGGCGGCGACAAGACCGAGCACCTCTCCTTCCCGAACGCCGAGGAGATCGTCCCCTCCCCGAGCGGCCGCTGGGTGGCGTTCCAGGAGGGGGACAACGTGTACGTCCAGCCTCTGGCCTGGAACGGCCTCGGGGGCGACGCGCTGCGCGTGGAGAAGCGGCGAGGGGCGCTGCCGGTGACCCGCCTCACCCAGGACGGCGGGCTCTTCCCGCGCTGGCGGGACGAGGTGACCCTCGAGTACGGCAGCGGTCCCCACTTCTACGTCCATCACATGGACACGGGTGTGACCGACACCCTCGCCCTCGAGCTCTCGGTGCCCCGCGCCGTGCCCTCGGGGACGTTGGCCTTCACCAACGCGCGTATCGTGACGCTGGACAGCCGGCAGGTCGTCGAGCGGGGCACGTTGGTGGTGCGCGGGAGCCGCATCGCGTGCGTGGGGGAGTGCGCCCTGGAGGGCGTGGACCGGACCATCGACGCCGCGGGGAAGACCATCATCCCGGGCTTCATCGACATGCACGCCCACCACTACCGGGAGTGGCGGGGGATCCGTCCGCGCCACGACTACGAGCAAGCGATCTACCTGGCGTACGGCGTGACGACCACCATGGACGTGTCCATGTGGAGCCAGAACATGTTCCCCACCGCCGAGCTCATAGAGGTGGGGGAGATGATCGGCCCGCGCGGCTTCAGCACGGGCGACAATCAGTCGGGCGGTGACGGGCCGCACACGAACGAGATCACCAACCTCGCCGAGGCGGTGGCCGCGGTGCGCCGTCTGACGGACTGGGGCGCCACACAGATCAAGCAGTACGCGCAGCCGCGCCGCGACCAGCGCCAGTGGTTCAGCGAGGCCGCGCGGCAAGTGGGCGCCAACGTGACCTCGGAGGGCGGGTTCTTCTACGAGAACCTGGGCATGATCATGGACGGCCAGACCGGATGGGAGCACGCCTTCAGCGAGGTCCCCATGTACTCCGACGGCGCCAGGTTCCTCGGTCAGGCCGGTGCCACCTACTCTCCGACCCTGGTGGTCGCGGGTCCGGCGGCTTGGAGCATCGAATACTTCTTCCAGGACAGCGACGTCTGGAAGGATCCCAAGCAGCGCCGCTGGTTCCCGTGGCGCATGCTCGTGCCCCAGACCCGGGTCCGGTGGCTCCGCCCCGAGACCGACTACTCGTACCCCCTCATCGCCCAGGCCATGGCCGACATCATCGCTGAAGGGGGCCTGGGAGCCGTGGGCTCCCACGGCGAGCATCACGGGCTGGCCCCCCACTGGGAGGTCTGGATGGGGGCGAGCGCCCTGGGGAACTACGGCGCCCTCGAGGTGGCCAGTCTGTACGGCGCTCGCTTTCTGGGCGCCGCGCAGGACCTGGGCTCGCTGGAGGTGGGGAAGCTGGCCGACCTCATGGTCCTGAACTCCAATCCCCTGGAGAACATCCGGGCCACGATCGACGCGAGTTGGGTGATGAAAGGGGGTCTGCTGTACGACGCCATGTCCCTGGACCAGGTGTGGCCGAGGTCGGTGCCCTTCGGGCCCTACTATTGGGTGAACGAGGACGAGCTGCAGATGAACGTCAAGGGAACCGACGCGTTCGACACGGGGACGGGGCGCTAGGGAGGCGCGGCAGCGGCGCATGTCGCGGGACACGCCTGCTCTTTCTACCTTTGCTGCGCACAGACAGAGGTCGACAACCGGAGGTGAGCATGAACATGGAGTCGGAGGCGGAGGCCTTCGCCTGCGTCGCGGTCATGGTGGCCGGAGCCGACGGGATCGGCACCGCCGAGGAAGGTCACTACCTGTTCGACACCATGTCGAAGCACCCCGTGTTCCGTGACCTGGAGCCCGCGGCGTTCACCGACGTGCTGTCCCGGGCCAGTCGGCACGTGTACGCGTTCGGTCGGGCCGCGGACGGACGACTGAGCGACGAGGGAGTCTCCACCATCCTGGACCAGGTACGAACGATCCTGTCCGCGGACCTGTGCGAGCAGGCGGTCCAGATGGCCTTCGACCTCGCCCGTGCGGACGAGATGGCGGAGGAGGAAGAGTCCCTGATGCAGCGCCTGCGCCGTGCGCTGCTGACCGAGGCCTAACCGCCCAGCTTGTCGAGCTTCTCCCGGACGCGCGGGTCGCCGCCGTTCCGGGCCAGCGCCTGTTCGTAGAGCGCTCGCGCCTTCTTGGCCTCGCCCTTGGCGGCCCACAGGTCGCCGAGCGCCTCGTACGCACGCGCGCTCTCCGGATACAGATCGATGCGCATCTCGCCGAACTCGATGGCCTTCGCCGTGTCCTGCGCCACCACCCGCCCGAGGAGTCGAAGCATCCCCTCGGATGGCCGGAACGTGGCGCCGAGCCTCTTCGACACCTCCTCGAAGTGTCCGGTCAGGAGGGCCGGCTCCTGCATGACCTGCTGCAGCGGCACCTTGTAGCCATCGAAGATGAAGCGGAGCGCGTCGTACTCGGCGATCATGGGCACCGAGCCGTGGTCGTCGCGGTCATAGTAATGGAAGCCGTACCGAATGCCGCTCCGGTCGTAGGTCTTCATGATGGCGTCGAACAGCGTGATCGACTCGAAGTGGAGGTTGCGCGCGGTGTCCGCAGGATTGAGGGTGTTGGCCTGCGCCACGTAGAGCGCCTTTCCGTCGAGGTGCGCTGATTCGAAGTAGTCCTTGGCCTGCAGGAGCAGTGTCCGGCCGTCCCACCACAGGCTGGGGTCGATCGCCACGTAGGCGTCGAACGTCTCCGAGATCGTATAGAGCGCGTTGATCGCGGTGATGCCGCCGAGGGAGTGTCCCACGAAGACCCGATACGGCATCGTCCGGTACTCGGCGTCGATGTGCGGGATGAGCTCGGTGCGCAGGAAGGTGAAGAACGCGGGCATCCCGCCGCTGCTCGCCATGCCCGGGGCGGGGCTGCCGTCAAAGCCCACCTCCACATGGGTCGGCGTGAGATCCCGCGTCCGGTCCGTGTTGGGGATCGCGACGACGATCATCTCGGGCACCGCGAAGGTGCCGTTCACCCCGGTCGCCAGGATCTGGATCAGCCCGCTCACCGAATGGAAGTGGGCGTCGCCGTCCAAGAGGTAGAGCACCGGGTAGCGCTGCGGCGTGACCGTCGTGTCCCCATACGAGGGGGGCGTGTACACCAGGTAGGGGCGGCTCTCCTCGAGGGTGGCGGACCACACGGAATCGATCTGGCCGATGCGCGTGGCGCGCTCGAAGCGCGCCTGGGCCAGTGCCGGGAACGGAAGCAGGAGAAGCGACAGGAGGGGCGTCCCGAATCTCATCGGATCGGTCGCGCTCCGGTTTCGGGGGTAGGGTCGTGCTCCAGAAGAAGCCGCCGAACGGGCGCGCGGTCGGCCATACCTCGTCCAGCGTGTCCCCGTCGTAGAGGATGCCGGCCTTCATGACGTAGCGGATGTCCGTCGTCGCCCGCAGGTCCTCGAGCGGATTGCGTCGGAGAACCACGAGATCGCCCAGCTTCCCCACCTCGAGCGTGCCGACGTCGTCCAGGATGCCGATCATCTGGGCCGGATGCGTCGTCGCGGTGCGGAGCGCTTCCATCGGCGGCATTGCGCTGCCGTACATCCAGAGCTCGAAATGCGAGTCGATCCCCTGGAGCTGGCCGTGGGCACCGATCGAGGCGTGGCCCCCCGCGGCGATGACGTCCGCCGCGCCCTGGGCGTGGATGGGGAACGGATAGTCGGTGACCGGCCGGAGCGGCCTGCGCCGGGTATGCGGGAAGAGCCACCTCCAGGGGACGAACCGCTGGAGCTTCTCGTTCTCCCAGACATTGGACTCCTGATAGAAGTAGTCCTCTCCCCACGGTCCCGCGCCTCCCACGACCAGCGTGGCCGAGTAGAAGAAGTTGGCCTGACCCAGGAAGCGGGCGACATCCGCGTACAGGGGGAGCTGGTAGATGGGGTGCTCGGTCCCGGTGTGGCCGTCCATGGCCAGAGCGAGCGCGGAGAGATGATCCGTGTCGCCCTCGCTCGTGACCATGACGCCCGCCTTGCGGGCCGCCTCGACGACCCATTGGCGCTGGTCGCGCCGGGGCTGCCAGTACTGCTTGATCGACCGCGCTCCGTAGCTGACCACCCGGTTGACCACGTGCTCCGCGTCTTCGGGAGACTGCGTGGCCTCCGAGATCGCCGGCCCGGTGCTGTACATTCGCGTTCCGGTGCGCACCCCGGCCTCCACGCTCTCCGCCATGGGGAAGACGGCCTCGCCCCCACCGGACGGCTCGAGCGCGGTCGTGACACCGAAGGCCAGGTTGGCCGCGAGCTCCCACGAGTTCTGGGACAGGACCCCGTTCGCCTCCCGTGTCGCGTGCTTGTGCGTGTCGATCATGCCGGGGATGATCGTGGTCCCCGCCACGTCGATCCGCCGCACGCCCGCCGGGATCGTCACGCTGCCGCTCGGGCCGATGGCCGCGATGCGTCCGTCGCGGACGATCAGGTCGCCCCGTTCGATCACCTCGTCGCCGTTCATGGTCACCAACCGCGCACCGGTCAGCGCGACCTCGCCCTGCGCCAGGCTGCGCGGGACCTGGAGCCGGATGGTGAGCGTGTCGGTGCTGCCCGTCCTCACGTCTCGGCGGAAGTACCGGTCGGCGCTGCCCCACTCCAGCACCCCCGGCGCGGCCCAGGTCGGGAAGTTGCCCCCTTCGAGCGTGAGCCGCGTGACCGGCAGCGGCGGAGAAGACGTGGTGATCTCGACGGGATCTCCCTGCGCTCCGGGCCAGGTCATCGGGGTGAGGTACAGGTTGCTCCCCCGGCTGAACGCGAGCCACCGCCCATCCGGTGAGGGCGCGGCCTCGTCGCCGGCCTGGATGCGGACGTGCGTCCGGGCGTCTCCCCCGGCCGCGTCCACGGACTTGAGCGCGCCCGACTCCATGAAGAAGATGCGACCCTCCGGGCCGAACCGCGGCGCAGGAACGTGGCCGCGCCTTCCCCCCGACACCTCACCGAGCTGCCGCACCTCACCTCCACGGGCAGGCAGGCTCTCGAGGTAGAACCACGCCTCGTCCGAGGCGAGCCGGCCACGAAGCATCTCGCCCGAGCCGCGCACGAACACGATGGACGAGCCGTCCGGTGACCAGGTCGGGTTGAGGTACATGCCGTTCAGCGTCGTGAGCCTTGTAGGGCGTCCCCCGCCGGCCGGCACCGTCCAGAGCGCCCCACCCTCCGCGTCTGACCAGCTCGTGAAGGCCAGGGTCCGCCCGTCCGGCGCCCAGGCCGGGCTGTACTGCTCGTAGCCGGCATCGGACAGCGGCCGGGGAGGGCCTCCTGGAACGTCCATGAGCCAGATCCGATCGAGAGCCACGAACGCAAGGGTCCGACCATCGGGCGAAGCCGTGTGCCACCGCATGAGCTTCACGTCGACCGGACCCGTCTCGACGGCGAAGGGGTGATAGACCTGCTCGGAGATCGTCCGCTCCACCTGGGCGGTGAAGGGGATCTCGTCGATGCGGCCGTCCTCGACCCAGAGACGCTTCAGCTTGCCGCCCTCGGTGAGCACGATGGACCGACCGTCCGGATGCCACGCATGGCGCGGCAGGGCGCCGGCGTTGTTGCGCTCGGCGATGTCGGGGGTGATCGGGTCCATGACGGTGCGCTCGGAGCCGTCCCGCAGATCGCGGAGCCAGAGGGCCGTCCGGGGCCCGTACTCGTGGCCCTTGACCATCTGGGTCCCGTCCGCGATCCGGCGGGCGAACGCCATCCACCGTCCGTCGGGCGAGATCGCGGGGCTGTTGGCGCCGCCACTCGAGCGCCGTCCTCCGCCACCGTCCCGGACGGGGCCGATCCCGCTGGTGATCTCCAGAACGCGGCCGGACACCCGGTCGAGCCGCCGGATCTGGTAGATCGCATTGGCCGGGTTCGGATCGCCGAAGCCCTGCGCGACGCGCTCCTCGTAGTACAGGTAGCGTCCGTCGGGCGACGGGGCCGGCCAGGACGCGTTCACGTCCTCCCCGGTGAGCCGGATGCCGGCGCCCCCGTCTACGTGCCACATCCAAAGCGTTCCCCGACCGTTGATGTTCGAGTCGCCGCCGACCCGCGCGACGAGGTATTCCCCATCGGGCATCCAGACCGGCAGGGCCATGCGATCGTCGCGCTGGGTTGACACCGGGTGCATATTCGAACCGTCGGTGTCGGCGACCCAGAGGTTATCCTGGCCGTCGCGATCGGAGATGAACGCGATGCGCGTTCCGTCGGGCGAGAACATTGGGTGGAAATTCAGCGCCATCCCGCTGTCCCGGGTGATGGCGTGGGCTAGCCCTCCCCCGATGGGTACGAGCCAGATCTCACCGAGGAGATCCATCGCGATCGTGCTGCCGTCCGGCGACACGTCCACGGACATCCAGGTGCCCTCGTCCGTGGTGAACGAGATGATCCGGGGCGTCCCCCGCGGCACCGTGATGTCCCACGCGCCCTCTTGGGCCGCCACGGTGACAGGAAGCAGGGTCGCGGCGAGCGCCGCCGCGAGGGTTGGAGCGAGCCGTCGTCCTGACATGGGAGACTCCTGCCCGTCGTGCAGCGTCCGGAGCGCAGAGGTGCGCACAGGCCTGGCGGTCCATCTAAGCCCGGCGCTGGCCCACAGGCAAGACATCAAGGCAACACCCCCGATTTCCGCGGCGTCCCGGCCACGGTGCCCGTTACCAGGCGGGCACGGCACGCCGGCACGAAGCCCGCTCCCTGGTTGGCGTGCGCCCCCCGGCCGCCGCTGGAGGCGCTCCGATCAGGATGCGGGACCCTTCCACACGTTCCCGCGATTACGCGGGAGGAGGAGAAATGGCCGACACAGCGGTGGACGTCGAGAGGAGCGAGGTGCTCGTGCGGACGCGATGGGCTGACACCATCCCCGACGAGATCCTACGCGTGGAGAGGGAGATCCTCGAGAGGGCGTACGCGCTCTTCGAGGAGGGCGGACAGCAGGAGGGGCACCATCTGGACGACTGGCTCGCCGCCGAACGGCAGATCATCTGGCGGCCGGCCATCGAGCTCAGCGAGCGGAACGGCGTGTACAGGATCCGCGCGGCGGTGCCCGGGATCGACCCCTCCGAGATCGACGTCCAGCTGACGGAGGAGGA
The DNA here is from genome assembly GCA_003248075.1 of Gemmatimonadota bacterium. Taxonomy (GTDB): domain Bacteria; phylum Gemmatimonadota; class Gemmatimonadetes; order Longimicrobiales; family Gaopeijiaceae; genus SZUA-318. The sequence continues at coordinate 9,114 of QJYK01000233.1, forward strand.
CGTGCTGATCCAGGCCGACGTGCAGCACGGGCACACGGAAGCCGACGGCACGATCCATGAGTGCGAGTTCATGCCGGGGAAGCTTTTCCGTTCGATCCACCTCCCTTCGCCGGTGGATCCGTGGAGAGCGGAGTCGGTGGTCATGAACGGCATCCTGGAGCTGACCGTTCCGCTGGCCGCGGGCGGCAAGCGCGAGCGGACCATCGACATCGCGGAGCTGGTCCCGGAGGCGGGCGGGGCGGACATCAGCTAGCGTAGTACCCGCACGACCGCGGCGGGCCGCTTGGCCCTCGCCCCGTGCGCCGGGCGGTTTCGGCCTCGGGTGAGTGAGGGTCGCCTGGTGTCCCCGCCACCCGAGTCGGGCGGAGGAGGAGCTTCGAGGGAGCGCACGGCGCCGGAGCCTGGACCGGCGTCAGGATTTCGTGCCCCCTACGATCAGCGGGCCGCTCACCTGCCCGAATCCACGCTCCGGTAGGCCTCGATCACCGCTGGCGTCGAAGGGATCCGTCGCACACCTTCGTCCGAACCCGCTCCCGGAGCACGACCTGCCGATGACCTCGATCTCCACCGATCGACTGAACGCCGCGCTGGAGGGTCGCTACCGCATCGAGCGGGTGGTCGGCGCCGGCGGAATGGCGACCGTCTTCCTGGCGCACGACCTTCGCCACGACCGGAAGGTGGCGCTCAAGGTGCTCCGCCCCGAGCTGGCCGCCGTCATGGGGGCGGAACGGTTCCTCACCGAGATCCGCACCACGGCCAACCTCCAGCATCCCCACATCCTGGCGCTCTTCGACTCGGGTGAGGCCGACGGATTCCTCTACTTCGTGATGCCCTTCGTCGAGGGGGAGACGCTGCGGGACCTGATCGACCGTGAGAAGCAGCTCCCGGTGGACCAGGCCGTGGCCATCACCGCGAAGGTCGCGCAGGCTCTCGACTACGCCCACCGCCACGGCGTCGTCCACCGCGACATCAAGCCGGCCAACATCCTGCTGCACGACGGCGAGCCGGTCGTCGCCGACTTCGGGATCGCCCTCGCGGTCCAAGAGGCCGGCGGCGGGCGCCTGACCGAGACCGGGCTGAGCCTGGGCACGCCGTTCTACATGAGCCCGGAGCAGGCCACCGGCGACCGCCTCCCCGACGCCCGCTCGGACGTGTACTCGCTGGGCTCGGTGCTGTACGAGATGCTGACCGGCGAGCCGCCCTTCCAGGGCACGACGGCGCAGTCGGTCCTGGGGAAGATCCTCACCAGCACGGTCTCGCCCCCGTCCGAGGTCAGGAGATCCCTGCCACCGCACGTTTCGGCCGTCGTCATGAAGTCGCTGGAGCGACTGCCGGCCGACCGTTTCTCCACCGCAGGAGAGCTGGCCAGCAGCCTGGGCGACCGGTCGTTCCGACATGGCGCGGAAGCGGTGGTCGTGGGCGCCGCGACGGGCCCGGGTCTCTGGAGGCCGGTGGCCATCGGTTCCCTGGCCCTGGCGCTCGCGCTCGCGGCCCTCCTCGTGAGCGGCGGCGAGCCCACACCTGCCGAGCCGCTTCGTCTCTCCATACCCATCCCGGAATCGGCGCAGCTCCTCAGCCCCGACGGGGGAGCCTCGGTCCAGATCTCGGAGGACGGCTCGACGATCGCCTACATCGGACTGACGGGCGATACCCGGCAGCTCTTCGTCCGTGCGCGGGGCGATCTCCAGCCCAGGCCGGTGCCGAACACCGCAGAGGCACGCTTCTTCTTTCTCTCTCCCACGGGGAAGGAGATCGCCTTCCTGGCCGGCAACGACCAGACGCTCCGCGCCGTAGCGACCGAGAGCGGCGTCGTGCGGCCCGTGGCCGACTCGGTGTCCCCGGCATCGGGGGACTGGACCCCGGAGGGTTGGATCTACTTCCAGAACAACCGCAGCGGGATCAGCCGGATCCGGGAGGCCGGGGGCGTACCCGAGCACCTGACGGAGGGCGGGAGAGTTACCGGCAGCCAGGCGTGGATCGACGTGCTCCCGGGCGGTCGCGCCGCGCTCATCTCCGTCTGGGGATCGACCGCCGCGCGGGACAGCGTCGCGACCATCGATCTGGAGACCCGGGAGATCCGGGGCCTGGTCCCGGGTGTGGTCGGTCGGTACGCGCGGAGCGGCCATCTCGTGTACGGCACCAGCGACGGGCGACTCCTCGCCGCGCCCTTCGACGCGGGTGCTCTGGAGCTCACCGGGCCGGCCCTGCCCATCCTGGAGGGGGTCCGCAACGGAGCCAGCGGTGAGGCCGAGTTCTCCCTCTCGGTCAATGGGTCCCTCGTCTACAGGGCGGGGTCCGGCGGCCAGAACTACCAGCTCGTCTGGGTCGACCCGAGCGGAAGCATCGAACGGGTCGATTCCAGCTTCGTGGGCGACATCATCCAGCCGTCGATGTCCCCGGACGGCACGCGCGTCGCCTTCGTGCAGACCACGAGCGGACGTCAGGACCTGTGGACGAAGCGCCTGGACCAGCGCAACGCTCCGCCGCAGCGGCTCACGTTCGAGTCCGACGGCGACGGGATCCGCCGTCCGGACTGGTCCCACGACGGTCGGGACGTGTACTTCGTGGCGGATCGGGCGGAGACGTCGGTGCTGCTGACCCGCAGGGCGGACGGGACCGGCGAGACGCGCGTCCTGCTGGCATCGGACAGCGTCGTCATGAACGAGGTGACGGCGTCGCCGGACGGCTCCTGGCTCGTGGTGAGGACCGGGAACAATCCTTTCAACCGGGACCTCGTGGGCTTCCGGATGGTGGATGGGGTGATCGACACCGCCAGAGTACCTCTCGTGGTGTCCACGTTCGACGAGCTCGCACCTGCGGTGTCTCCGGACGGTCGTTGGATCGCGTACCTGTCCAACCAGTCCGGTCGAGCCGACGCGTACGTGCGCCCGTTCCCGGACACCGATGCAGGGGTGTGGCGCATATCCACCGAGGGCGCGTCGGAGCCCCGCTGGGGTCGGGACAGCTCCGAGCTGTACTACAAGAGCGCTCGTCGGAGGATGGTCCGCGTGAGCCTCGACTTCAACGACGGCGTGCGGCCGGTCGAGAGGCAGGAGCTCTTCGACGTCCGGGGGTTCGCGGAGGACAACGCCCATTGGCAATACGAAGTCTCGTCCGAAGGGCGTATGCTGACCGTCTGGGAGGAGGAGGCCGAACGGGCTCGCGTCGTCTGGATCGAGAACTTCTTCACCGAGCTCGACCGCCGCTTCGCGAGTGCCGGGGGCCGCTGAGCCCGACGAAGCCACGCCAACGCTCGAGGCCCGTCCCCCGAGCGGCCGACATGCGTGGAGGGGTCGCCGGCATCGGCCATGGCTATCCTTGATACGATATCTGTGATATCATATCTGATATGCATCCCGAAGCCGACCTATTGCGTGCCGCCCGCGCGCGAGCGGGCCTCAGTCAGCGCGAGCTCGCCCGGCGCGCCAGCACCACGCAGCCGGCCATCGCCCGAGCCGAGAGCGGCCGCGGCGGCATCACCGTCGCCTCGCTCAGGCGGCTCCTCGAGGCGGCCGGCTTCGAGCTCGTGATGACGGTCGAGCCCCATGCCGTCGAGGACCCTGTGACCGCAGTATATCGGCGGAACGTCGACCGGACGCTGCTCCGCGAGAACCGCCGCAGGCGCGTGGACGAACGGTTGCGCGCGGGGGCCGAAATGGTCACGGACCTCCGCGCGTTGGAGAACGCGACGCGCGCCGTCCGGCGGCGGCGCGGCTGAGCCGGTGTGAACTGGCTCGAACGCCTTCTCGGTGCGCTCTCTTCGGCGGGGGTCGAGTTCATCCTGGTGGGTGGGATGGCGGCGCGGGCGCACGGCTCTGCTCGTTTGACGCAGGACGTCGACGTGGCGTACGCGCGATCGGACGAGAACCTGTCGCGCGTGGTGACCGCTCTCGCGCCGTTCGACCCGTACCTGCGCGGCGCCCCACGGGGGCTGCCTTTCGCCTGGTCCGTCGACACGCTCCGGAGAGGACTGAACTTCACGCTCACCACCACCACGGGCGACATCGACCTGCTCGGGGAGATCGTCGGTGGAGGTCGCTACGAGGATCTCCTTCCCCACTCGATCGCCGTGCCCGTCTTCGGTCACGAGATCATGATCCTCGATCTACCATGGCTCATTCGCGTGAAGCGGGCGGCCGGCAGACCGAAGGACCTCGAAGCGATTGCGGAGCTCGAGGCGCTCCA
>QJYK01000070.1 GCA_003248075.1 Gemmatimonadota bacterium
GACATCCTCATCGTGTTCACGGCGCCCGGATCACTGGGCAACGGCGACAGCATCTACGCGCCCTACATCCGCGACGTCCTCGCCGCCGACGACTCCGTGTGGAGCATCTCGGCGTGGCACAAGAACATGCGCCAGATGCAGGTGGGCGGAAAGTCCGACGAGACCGGCTGGGGCGTGTACGAGGAGTCGCGGCGAGGCGGCGCGATCATCGCCACCGCACACGAGCATTCCTACTCGCGCACCCATCTGATGGCGGACTTCGAGAACCAGGTGGTGGCGAGCACGGAGGCCCCCCTCGTGCTCGCCCCGGACGACCCCGCCACGCCCGAGGACGAGGGGCGGAGCTTCGCCTTCGTCTCCGGCCTCGGAGGCCAGAGCATCCGGGACCAGGAGATCGACGGCCCCTGGTGGGCGAGCGTCTACACCTCGACCCAGGGCGCCCACGCGGGAGCCCTCTTCGGGGTCTTCAACTACGGAGGCGATCCGAACCTCGCACGCTTCACCTTCAAGGACGTCACCGGCCAGATCGTCGACGACTTCTTCGTGACGAGCTCCCTCGTGCCACCGCCACCCTCGCTTCGCATCGAGGACGTGGCCGTGAGCGAGGGCGACTCCGGAAGCAGCGAGGCGCTCCTGCGCGTGACCCTGCTCGGCGCGACCGGCGAGGAGGTCGCGGTGGACTTCACGACGGTGGACGGAGACGCCGTGGCAGGAGAAGACTACGAAGCGACCTCGGGACACCTGGTCTTCTCGGGGGAGGTGACGGAACAGACGCTGTCGGTCTCGATCTGGGGCGACGAGAGCATCGAAGGCGACGAATCCCTCTTCGTGGAGCTCCTCGCGGCCGAAGGCGCGATCGTCGTGCGCCCCCACGGCGAGGTCGTCATCATCGACGACGACGCGGCTCCGGTGCCCCCGACTCTCGAGATCGCCACGCAGGGCTCCGGCCTCGTCACTCTCGAGCCTCCCGGCGGCGTCTATCCGGAGGGGACGCAGGTGCAGCTCACGGCGGCCGCTGCACCGGGACACGCGTTCGCCGGGTGGGAGGGCGATCTCGTGGGAACGGCCAACCCCGCCACCCTCCTCATGGACCGCGACCACCAGGTCCTCGCCCGCTTCGAGGCCCAGGAGCCCACCCTGCTGCAGGTCGAGAGTGGCACGGCCGGGAGCGCCGGCTTCGTCTCCACCGCGGCTCCGCTGGCTGCGGTGGACGGCGACCTCTACCTCGCGGCGATCGCCTTCAAGCCGGACGTCGCCGTGACGAGCGTCTCTGGCCTCGGACTCGCGTGGACCCCCGTGCGCACCCAGTGTTCCGGACGGGACCAGACGGGGCTCTCGGTCTGGCAGGCCCGTGGCGAGCCCACGGCGGGCGGCGCCGTCACGGCGACGTTCTCGCAGTCTCCGGAGAACTCCGTCCTGGCCGTCTCCCGATACGGAGGGGTCGGCGCGGTCGATCCCGTGCGCGCGGTATCCGCCAACAGCGTCGGCATCGCGGGCGCCTGTGCGGGCGGAAGCGATGGCGTCGCCTACTCGCTCGACCTCGACACAGCCACCTCGAACTCCCTCGTGTACGTGGCGGCCGCGCCGCGCAACCGGGACCACCTCCCCGGGCCCGGCTTCATCGAGCGGGCGGAGATCTTCTCCGGTGGCACGGGCACCACCGCCGGCATCTCCATCGCCGACACCCAGGCGGGGCCGCCCGGGCCCGTCGCCGTCGTGGGCGGCTTCAGCGGTGACACCGACTGGGCCGTCGTGGCCTTCGAGATCCCGCTCGCGGCCCCCTTCCACCTCGCGGTGGAGCCCTCGACCGGCGGCGGCGTCGGCGTCGATCCTCCCTACGAAACCTTCGTCGCAGGCGCTCCCGTCACGCTCTCGGCCCTTCCAGAGGAGGGCTACCGCTTCATCGGCTGGAGCGGCGACCTCTCCGGCGCGCAGAGTCCCACGACCCTCGTGATGGACTCGGACAAGACCGTCGGCGCAACCTTCGCACCGCAGTTCCGCGTGGAGCTCTCCGTCGCCAACGGAGGCTCCGTCACGCTCGATCCGCCGGGCGGCCAGTACGACGAGGGCAGCATCGTCACGCTGACGGCGCTTCCGCAAGACGGCCACTTCTTCGTCGGCTGGAGCGGCGACCTCTCCGGCGCGCAGAATCCCGCGACCCTGCTGATGGACTCGGACAGGAGCGTCGGCGCGAGCTTCTCCGCGCGCTTCACCGTGGACGCCCTGGCGTCCTCCGGGGGCTCCGTCACGCTCGATCCGCCGGGGGGCATCTACGACGAGGGCAGCATCGTCACGCTCCACGCCGCGCCCGATCCGGATCATCGCTTTGCCGGCTGGGGCGGTGCTCTCACCGGCCCGCAGAATCCGGCCAGCCTCCTGGTGGAGAGCGACTCGATCGTCACCGCCGGCTTCGTGCGGGTCTTCGACGTGAGCGTCTCGCCCGGCCCGGGGGGCACCATCACGCTCGATCCCCCC
>QJYK01000012.1 GCA_003248075.1 Gemmatimonadota bacterium
CCGAAGGGATCCACGAGGCGCCGCTCCCGTCGCTGATCGCCATCGTGTTCACTGCCCTCGCCACGCTGACCCTGTTCGTGCACCCGGGCCTTCTCCACGACCTGATGACGATGGTGGTGTCTCGATGAGTCACGACGCGCCGCACCCACGGTTGAGTGACGGGACGGTCCCGTCGGCGCCGCCACCCGGTCCGCGGAGCCGCCAGGAGGAGCCGGGCTCGTCGGAGGGCATGTGGGACCAGAAGTCCAGCGTGGACGCCCTGCTGCGGGTGCTGTACGTCGTTTGTGGCGTCCTGGTGGTGCTGGACCTCGTGATCCACCGACACGCCGAGCACCCGTGGGAGGGGTTGTTCTCGTTTTACCCGCTCTACGGGTTCCTCGGCATCGTGGTGCTGGTCGCGCTGGCCCGGGTGCTGCGTGCGGCGGCGATGCGGCCCGAGGATTACTACGATGCCGACTGACGTGCCGCCGTTCGTGGTCTATCTGGTCGGGGCCGGCCTGGTGGCCCTGACCCGAGGGCACGTGCGCCGCGGGGTCCTGCTGGTCATTCCCGTGGTCGGCATGCTGACCCTGCTCGGCGTCGAGCCCGGCACGCGCTGGGAGATGCCACTGCTCGGGTACCAGCTCGTCCCGTTCGAGGTGGACAAGCTCAGCCTGCTCTTCGGGTACCTGTTCAACCTCGCGGCCTTCCTGGGGAACCTCTACGCCCTCCACCTCGGTGAGGGGGAGAGACCGGGAGTTCAGCACACCGCCGCGGTGTTGTACGCGGGAAGCGCCCTTGGCGCCGTCTTCGCCGGCGATCTCATCTCCCTCTTCGTCTTCTGGGAGCTCCTGGCGTTCACCTCGGTCTTCCTGGTGTGGGCGAACGGATCCGAGCGCTCGATTCGGGCGGGGACCCGCTACCTGGTCATCCACGTTCTGTCCGGTGTCATCCTGCTCTCCGGGACCCTCCTGTGGGCGTACGAGACCGGCTCCGTGGACTTCGGGCATATGGAGCTCGGTCCGTCGCTGGCCCCCTGGCTCATCCTCCTCGCCTTCGGGATCAAGGCCGGGTTCCCGCTCCTGCACGGCTGGCTTACCGAGGCGTACCCGGCCGGGACCCCCACCGGTACGGTCTTCCTCAGCGCCTTCACCACCAAGGTCGCCGTGTACGCGCTCGCGCGGGGGTTTGCGGGCACCGAGCTGCTCGTGTGGGTCGGCGTGGTCATGACCTGCTTCCCGATCTTCTACGCCGTCATCGAGAACGACCTGCGTCGCGTGCTGAGCTACAGCATGATCAACCAGATCGGGTTCATGGTGGTCGGGATCGGCCTGGGCTCGGAGCTCGCGGTGAACGGGGCGGTCGCCCACGCGTTCGCCGACGTGATCTTCAAGGGCCTGTTGTTCATGAGCATGGGCGCGGTGCTCTACATGACCGGGCGCAGCAAGGGCTCGGACCTGGGTGGGCTCTACAAGACGATGCCCATCACGGCCACGTTGTGCATCGTGGGGGCGGCGTCGATCTCGGCGTTCCCGCTCTTCAGCGCCTTCGTGACGAAGTCGATGATCATGTCGGCGGCGCTGCACGAGGGGCGCTATTGGCTGTGGCTCCCCTTGCTGTTCGCGTCCGCCGGCGTCCTGGAGCACGCCGGGATCAAGATCCCGTATTTCGCGTTCTTCGCCCACGACTCGGGAATCAGGACCAAGGAGCCCCCGAGGAACATGCTCGCGGCCATGTCCCTCGGGGCCGTCCTGTGCATCGCGATCGGGGTCTTCCCGGGAGTCTTCTATCGGCTCCTCCCGTTCCAGGTCGACTACCACGCCTACGACGTCACGCACGTGCTGACCCAGACGCAGCTCCTGGTGTTCGGTATTCTCGCCGTGGTCGTGCTGATCCGGAGCGGGTTCTATCCGCCGGAGCTCCGGTCCGTGAACATCGATGCCGAGTGGGTCTATCGCTGGCTGGGTCCCCGTCTGGTCCGGTTCGTGGGAGATGCGGTCGGAAGCTTCGATCGCGCCGTGCGTGGAGCGGCTCTGGCGGCGCTGGACGCGCTGCTCCACAACAGCGCCCGTGGCCCGGCCGGCCCGTCCGGGCTACTGTCGCGCACGTGGCCGACGGGGAGCATGGTGCTCTGGGTCGCCATCCTGCTCGGCGTTTCGCTCTTCCTGTACCTCTGACGGAGGCCGGTGAGCCTTTCCATCGTCTCGGTGCCGGATTTCCGCGAGGAGGCGGTGGGCGTCTGTGACGCCCTGCGCTCGGCACGCGTCCGTGCCGAGCGGAAGGAAGACGTGACCGGACTGGAGGACGCCCTGGGCGCGGTGCGCGGAGGAGGAGCGTCGCTGGCTCTGGTGGGCGCGGACGAACTGGGGAGCCTGGCGCCCGAGGGGCTGACCCTGGCTGCCGTGCTGCCCCGCGGCGAGCCTCGCGATGTGCTGCTTTCGGGCGACCCGACCCACGCGACCCTCGCCTCGCTCCCCACGGGGAGCAGGGTGGGGACCAGCGGGGCTCGCCGGGCCGCCTTCCTGCGGGCTCACCGACCCGACGTGGTGGCGGCGCGCGGGTGGAACGGGGGTGGACCCGCCGAGGCACTCGACTCGGGTGCCTTCGACGCCCTGATCCTCGCGGCGACGGACTCACGGAGATGGGGGGTGTCTCATCGTGCCACCGAGGCGCTGGACGCCAAGGCGTGGGTGCCGGCACCGGGGCAGGGCACGCCGGTGCTTCTGTGCGTATCGGGAAACACCGCGGCCGTCGAGTGCGCCTCGATGGTGGACCAGCCGGGAGCCCGCGCTGCGCTCGAGGCCGAACGCGTCGTCCGTGCTACGCTGGCGCCCGAGGGCGACTGGCCGCTGGGCGTGCTGGCGCTCCCCTTCAGCCGCTGGATCCGGGTCTGGGGCATGGCCGCCGCCAGCGACGGATCGGCCGTGGTGCGAGGCGACGTCACGGGCGCCCTGGAGGAGCCGAGCGAGGCTGGGCGTGCCCTGGCCGAGCTCCTGCGCGCGCGTGGAGCGGCGGCCCTCATCGGCCCCGCGGCCCCTGAACGTGCGTAGCCCGGGGGACAAGGTCCTCGATCGGGGCGAGCTCGTCCGCCGATTCGGCCGGCCCCGCGACGAGGTGGTGGTCTTTACGAACGGGTGCTTCGATCTCATCCATCGAGGCCATGTGTCGTACCTCTCGGGGGCCAGGGCCCTGGGCGACCGTCTGCTGGTCGGGGTTAACACCGACGCCTCGGTGCGCCGATTGGAAAAGGGCTCGGGGCGCCCGCTGGTCGGCCAGGCCGACCGCGCCTTCGTGCTGGCGTCGCTGGAGTGCGTGGACGGCGTCTGCCTTTTCGACGAGGACACGCCCAGGCAGCTGATCGCGGAGCTCCTGCCCGACGTCCTGGTGAAGGGCGCGGACTACGAGCTCGACCAGGTCGCCGGCGGCTCCGAGGTCGTGGACGCCGGAGGCAGGGTCGTCCTCCTGCCCTTCGTCGAGGGCTATTCCACCACTTCGCTGATCGAGAGGATCCGGGGGTCCGAGACATGAGCGCAGGCAGGAGCGGCCGAGTGGCGAACGAGTTGCGACCCCTCGACATCCAGGTCGGGGTGGCCCCGTATGCCGAGGGCTCGTGCCTGATCCAGACGGGGAGCACGCGGGTGCTGTGCACCGCGTCCGTCCAGGAGGGCGTGCCGCCCTGGCGCGAGCGCAGCGGGCAGGGTTGGATCACCGCGGAGTACGCCATGCTTCCACGCGCCACGCACTCACGCACGCGGCGGGAGCGGAACGGTCCCGCGGGGCGCACACAGGAGATCCAGCGATTGATCGGACGGTCGCTCCGGTCGGTGAGCGACATGAAGGGCATGGGAGCCCGCACGGTCACCGTCGATTGCGACGTGCTCCAGGCCGACGGCGGCACGCGCACGGCCTCGATCACCGGGGCCTGCGTGGCCCTGGGGCTCGCGGGGCGCTGGATGCTCCAGAAGGGAATGGTGGAGAGGAATCCGCTGCGGGAGCTGGTGGCGGCGGTGAGCGTGGGAATCGTGGCCGGCGAGCCCAGGTTGGATCTCGACTACCGCGAGGACTCGACGGCACAGGTGGACATGAACGTGGTGGGCACCGAGAGCGGTGGCCTCGTCGAGGTGCAGGGAACCGCCGAGGGTGACCCATTCCGCCGCGAGGAGCTGGATCGGCTCCTGGACCTCGCCATGGCAGGCATCGAGCGCTTGCTGGTGGGGCAGCGGACCGCGTTGGCCCCTCGCTGATGGACCTTCTGGTGGCGACGCGCAGCGGGCACAAGATGTCGGAGATCCGGCGCATCCTCTCCGGGGTGCCGGGGCTGCGCCTCCTGGATCTGGACGAGGCCGGGATTGCGCAAGACGACGCCGAAGAGGCGCTCGAGCCGTACGACAGCTTCGAAGCCAATGCGCGCTCGAAGGCGGAGTACTTCCATGACCTCACCGGGCTCCCCACCGTGGCAGACGATTCGGGGCTCGCTGTGACGGCCCTGGGTGGGGCGCCGGGCGTCCGGTCGAAGCGCTTCTCGCCGGTGCCGGATCTGGAGGGCCTCGAGCGCGATCGCGCGAACAACGCCTACCTGCTCGAGCGCTTGTCCGGGATCCCACCCGAGGCGCGGGGAGCGCGCTACGTGTGCGTGGCAGTCCTGGTGACGGGATCGGGGGAGCCGGTGGTATGCCGTGGTGAGGCGTCGGGGAGTATCCTCGACGCGCCCGTGGGCGGGGGTGGCTTCGGCTACGATCCGCTCTTCTACGACTCCGACCTCGGGCGATCCTTCGCTCAGCTGTCCGCAGACGAGAAGAACGCGCGCAGTCATCGCGGACGCGCGTTCCGAGCCCTGGCGGAAGCCCTGGTCCACGGGGGGACCCATCGTGCGCGGGCCTAGCACGCGACCGCGCGAGATCGGACCCACGGAGGACGCTGCGCGGCTACGCATCGTCTGGGAGGACGGTGCGACGTCCGAATACACGCCGAGGGCGCTCCGCTTCCAATGCCCCTGCGCGGCGTGCGTCGACGAGATGACCGGGATACGTACCCTCCGCCCCGAGGACGTGCCCGACGGCGTGTACCCCGAGGCGATCCACTACGTGGGTCGCTACGCGCTCCGGTTCAACTGGAGCGACGGCCACGCGACCGGAATCTACCCCTTCGAGCTTCTGCGCAAGCTCTGGGACGAAGGTCGGGCCGGCTGATTCTCGTCCCGGAGTGCCCCCCGGGTCCGATCCGTGCAGCGACCCGGAGGGCGTTTAGTGTTGCCGGGCGCCGGGTCAGCCCCCCGCGGCGCGCTCCGGCCCACTGGGCATGGACCAGGCGCCGGTCTTCAGGTCCAGCTTGTGGCAGAGCGTACACTCCCCCTTGAACTCGTTCAGGAAGACGCTCTCGGCCCCGCCGGTCAGGTGCGTCAGATGGACGAGCCTGGACAGGATCGGGGCTTCGTCCGACCGGCGGCGGTGGCAGTCCACGCACGCTCCCGGGATGTCCTTGATCACGTCGGGCTTGGTCTCCGGGTGCATCCCCTGGAGCGTCACCCCCGGCTCGGTGCTCGCCTTGGACCGAGCCAGCAGCTCCGGCGAAACCTCGCGCTCCCACAGGGCGAGGAGCGTGCTGAAGCGCACGTCGAGGTTACGGTCCGGATACTGGATGTGACAGTCGACGCACCCCCCCGGGAACGGGTCGTCGGCCGTGATGCCCGGGATCTGTCGCGCCTGGGCCACGGCTCCCGCAGGGGCGAGAAGCGCCACGGGCACGAGGAACGTGATCCAGGACGCGTGTCGTCGAGGGCGATATGTCATGGCTCCTCCCTGGCCGGTTTGCTCCACGCCGGGAGGATCGCGGCAGGTGTGCGCGGGCGGCATCGGGCGTTTTCCCCGACCGATGTCGGGAGATGCACGGGCCCCGGGGGTCCCCAGCTGTCCTGCGTGAGCCCTCACGTGGGCCGCTCGGGTGCAGGGTCCGTGACGGGCCCTGCTTCGCAGGCCTATCGACGCCGGGCGCCGACCGCGTTTGGGCACCGGATCTCCAACCGCTTCCGCGAGGGAGGCTAGGTGTGCGGTATCGCGACTTCGAAATCGTGCTTGAAGCGCTTCGGCTCACACCCTGACCACTCAAACTCGTGGGAGACGTATTCCATTGCATCTGGATCGACGGCGTAGCCGATGTGGAGCCGGAAGCGGCCACAGTCTTCCCAGGTGACTTCCTCGTAAATGCGGTAAAGCCCCGGGCCGATCAATTCGCTCCAGAGTGGATGCCCTTTTCCGCACGAGAAGCCAAAGCAGAAATCTTGGTCGAGTGCCGACGCATGGACCGAGGCGCTATCGGTTGGTATTCCGTTCACCGTGACCTCCGCGGTGATATCAACCACGTTGCGAATCGGAGCCGTGGGGAACGTGAAGTCCACACACGCAGCAAGGCTCGCCGCGAGGACCAGAGTGAGGGCAGGGGCAGGACGGGGGTTTCTCATCGCGCAGTCCCGTTTCAAGGGTCCGTCGCTCCGGTCTCCAACTTTGCGCCCCGCGTAGACCTCGTGATGTACGCGCGACTACGTATCTCAACCTGACGAATCACGTGGGCACCATGGACCGGAAAACGCCCCACGCGCTCCGCAGGGGGTTCCTTACAGAGCGTGGAGACGGTCCGCGCCATCATGGTCGTCGTGGGGGACCTTCGACGGCTCCCGTCGGGAGGAACGGACATGAGCGCAACGGCGCACGAGAACAGAGTGCACGACTTCCTGGCACAGCGGCGCATCGCGGTAGCGGGGGTTTCACGCGACCGCGGACGACACCCCGTGGGCAACCTGGTCTATCATCGGCTGAAGAAGACGGGACACGAGGTGTTTCCGGTGAATCCGCACATGCAGACCTTCGACGGCGATCCCTGTTATCCGGACCTCCAGTCCATCCCCGGCGGCGTGGACGGGGTCGTGATCATCACCCGGCCCGAGATCACGGAGCGCATCGTGCGCGACTGCTCTGATTCGGGGGTCCGTCGCGTCTGGATGCACCGTTCGATGGGGAAAGGCTCCAGCGTCTCGGCGGAGGCGGTCGAGTACTGCCGTCAGCAGGGGATCGAGGTGATCGCCGGCACCTGCCCGATGATGTACGGCGACGGGGTCGACCTCGGACACGCCTGCATGCGCTGGGTCATCAAGCTCACCGGCGGGTTACCCTCGTAGGGTTCCGGGACGTCAGGTAGCCCGCCGTCTCCGGGCGCGGTGGGGTGACGACGCATAACGCAGTTCCCGGCACGGTGTCGGATCGCTCGCGAACCGAAGATGCGCAGCGCATCTTCCTCGCATGCCGGCCGACCCGATCGCCCTCCTGAACGTGGCCCTTGAAGGTCGCTACCGCGTCGAGCGCGAGCTCGGGGTCGGAGGCATGGCCACCGTCTACCTTGCCGACGACCTCCGCCACGGGCGCAAGGTCGCGCTCAAGGTCCTGAAGCCCGAGCTCGCCGCCATCGTCGGTGCGGAACGCTTCCTGGCCGAGATCAAGACCACGGCGAGCCTCCAGCATCCTCACGTCTTGCCGCTTCACGACTCCGGGGAGGTCGATGGCTTCCTCTATTATGTGATGCCCTACGTCGAGGGTGAGACACTTCGGGACCGGCTGGAGCGAGAGCGGCAGCTCCCCGTCGACGAAGCCGTACGGATCGCGGCGAACGTGGCTGAGGCGCTGGACTACGCGCACCGCCGCGGCGTTGTCCACCGCGATATCAAACCGGCGAACATCCTGCTGCAGGACGGCAAGCCGGTGGTCGCGGATTTCGGCATCGCGCTCGCCCTCAGCGCGGGCGGGAGCGGCCGGCTCACCGAGACCGGGCTGAGCCTGGGTACGCCGCACTACATGTCACCCGAGCAGGCGTCGGGCGACGTGCACGTGGGGCCGGGGACGGACATTTTCGCGCTCGGGTGCGTCCTCTACGAGATGCTCGTCGGAGAGCCCCCCTACGCCGGGAGCTCACCGCAAGCCATCCTCGGCAAGATCCTCCAGGCAGACCCGGTTTCGGCGACCAAGGCTCGCCGGACCGTTCCGGCGAACGTCGACGCCGTGATCCGTCGGGCGCTTGAGAGGCTGCCGGCCGACCGCTTCGCGGGCGCCGGGCAGCTCGTGGGT
>QJYK01000009.1 GCA_003248075.1 Gemmatimonadota bacterium
CAGACCTGCGAAGGCGCTCAGGAGGATGACCAGGAGTCGCGTATCCGCGACATCCTCGGCGCGGAGCTCCGCGCCCGTGGTGATGCGCCAGAACGGGATCGTCGGGTCCAGATCCGCGAGGAGCCGACGCGCTTCGGGAAGCACCTCCAACGGGTCGGAGGCGGTACGCACCATCAACGATGCGTTCTCCGGTGTCCAGGGCGTGATCGGAAGGTACATGTCGGGCCGCAGCCCCTCCGCCGGTGCGTCGTACAGCACGTCGTCGACCACGCCGACGACACGGAAGGGAAGCTCCTCCTCGCCCATGGTCATTCCAAGCTCGATCTCCCGCCCCATGGGGTCCTCGCCGGGGAAGAGCCGGGTCGCCGCCATGCGGCTCAGGATCGCGTCCTGCTGGTCCCGCGTGCCTCCGTGATCGGGGAACGCACCACCCTGGAGCGCGCGTATCCCCATGGTCTCGAAGAAGTCGTCGTCGACGAAGTTCACGCCGATGCGAGGCCGCTCGCCCTCGGGATACGGCGCACGGCCCACGACGCCGTTCACCCGCGTGATGATGTAGGCGCCCGACAGGGGCGGAGTCGTCGCGAGGGCCGCCGATCGGACGCCCGGAAGCACCCGTACCCGATCTCGGAAGGTGCGATGGAATTCCCAGGCGGCCTCGGGTGACGCGTAGGGGCTGCCAGGCCCGCCCAGCGAATAGCGCAGCACCAGGAGCCGCTCCGCGTCGAAGCCCTCCTGCTCCCCATGGAGGCGGTAGAGGGAGCCCAGGAGCAGGCCCGCTCCCACGAGCAGGATGACGGACAGGGCCACCTGGCCGCCCACGAGCCATTGACTCGCGTCCCGCCTGACGAGCCCACGGCTGCCCCCGCCGCCCCGCCTCAGGGCGGGCACGAGGTCCAGCGTGCTCTGCGCCATGGCGGGAGCGGCGCTGAAGAACGCTCCCGCGGTGAGGGCGGCGATCAGTCCGAACAGCGCGACGGGACCGTCGATGCCGAAGGCCCCGCTGCTCACGAGCATGAGATCGCCGCCCGAGCCCTCGAGGAAGCGCGTCGGGATCGCCGAGCGCAGCACGGCCAGCCCCCACGAGGCGAGAAGGAGGCCTACGGCCCCACCACCCACCGCCAGCACGAGTCCCTCCGTGAGCCGCTCCCGCACCAGCCGTGCCTTGGGAGCGCCCAGAGCGAGACGCACCGCGGTCTCCTGACGCTCGCGCCGCCCCCGGGCCAGGAGGAGCGACGCGAGGTTCGCCACGGCGATGGTGAGCACGACGAGGGCCGCCGCCATCGCCAGCCAGGCGCCCACGCGCGCGGCGGGAGTGGACCGGATCTCCCGGATGCGGGGGAGATCGAACGACGCCACCTTGCCGGGGGGGAGGTAGGACTCCACCGCGTCGATCTCCCGCGCGGCGGCGGCGAGGCGCTCCTCCGCTTCGGCCGGGGTGATCCCGCCGCGCAACCGAC
This sequence comes from Gemmatimonadota bacterium, assembly GCA_003248075.1. Taxonomy (GTDB): domain Bacteria; phylum Gemmatimonadota; class Gemmatimonadetes; order Longimicrobiales; family Gaopeijiaceae; genus SZUA-318. The sequence goes on from QJYK01000009.1 coordinate 1,461, forward strand.
CGACGACGTTGAACCAGTGGGAGCCGCGGGCCTCCATCGACCAGGGGCCGTAGGCCCCGCGGGCCTGGCCGATGGGGATCCAGAGCCTGCTCGAGCCGGTGAGGCCGCCGAAGCCCTCGGGTGCCACCCCCACCACGCGCAGCCGACCCCCGTCCGCCGTCACCGTCCGGCCCACCACGCCGGCATCGGCGCCGAAGCGCTGCACCCAGAAAGCGTGGGAGATCACGACGACTCCGGGGGGCGTATCCACACCCTCCTCTTCCGGCAGGAAGAAGCGCCCTGCCGCCGGGACCACCCCGAGCAGATCGAAGTAGGCCGGCGAGACGAACTCGAACAGGACGGACTCGGCATCCCCCGGCTCGGTCACGGCCGCGCTGCGTGACGCGTAGGCGGCCAGACCCAGGAAGACGTCGCCCGCGGCCTGGCGCAGGTCGGTGAGCTCCGGGTAGGACCAGGAGCCGAAGGTGGTGTCGGGGGTCCCCGGCTGCGCGACCGCCCAGCGCACCACCACGAGGTGCTCTCCGTCGGCGAAGGGCACCGGGGCGAGCACGGCCTCCTTCAGCACGCTGAACACCGCGGCGTTCGCCCCGACGCCCAGGGCGAGAATGAGGATCACGGTGCCGGTGAAGAGCGGCGCCCGAACCATGCGGCGCCCGATGTAGCGGAGGTCTCCCAGCACCGTCCCCATCATTCCGTCTCCTCCTGCGCCGCCGGCATACCGACGATCGCGACGGATCTCGGTCCGGGCCCTGGAGCCGGCGACCAGGGCATCCGCGCAGGCGCGGAGCGCGTAGCGAGCCGAAGTCGAGGACCCCTCGGTGGCGAGCCTCCGCGTCAGGCCGGCGGCGAAGGAGGTCACGGCCTCCTCCCCGAAGCGACGGCGCCATGCCCGAGGATGGGCGAGGAGCGTGAGCCGGAACACCGCCACCCAGCTCCGGGCCGAGAAGCTCATCCGGCGCCCTCCGTCACCCAGTTCCTGGCCCTCGCCGCGGAGACCAGCCGCGAGAGCCGCTCCGATTCGGCGGTGGCGACGGCGCGACCGAAGTCGGTGACCCGGTAGTAGCGGCGCTCCGGTCCGGCGCTGATCTCGCCGGGGGGCGGGGGAACCTCGACGAGCAGTCCACCGTCCACCATCCGCCCCAGGGTCCCGTACAACGAGCCGGGGAGCAGGGTGTCTCGTCCCTCGGTCATGGCCTCGAACGACTGGATGATGCCGTAGCCGTGCAGGGTCTCCTCACCCAGGGCCAGGAGGACCTGGAACGTCTGGGTTCCCAGCGGCAGATGATCCTGGGGTGACGCTCGCTTCACGGTTCCCTCTCTCCGTCCGGCGGCCGGGTATCAACGGGTCAACTATAGATGTGACAATGATAGTTGACAACCCCAGGTCCGGATCGAGCGGTCGGGGGCGCCTCACTCGTACCGGAGAGCCACCATCGGGTCGACCCTGGAAGCCCTCAGCGCAGGGACGTATCCCGCCCCGATGGCGACGGCGCCGAGAAATGCTCCGACGATCGCCACCACCCACGGATCGTAGCCCTCGAGCCCGAAGAGCAGCGACTCGGCGCCGCGTCCGAGGGCCAGCGCGGCAGCGATCCCGAGGGCTCCCCCGAGGAGGGTCATCCGCACAACCTGACGCAGAACCATGGCACGCACCCGGTCCTTTCCAGCGCCGAGAGCCATGCGCAGCCCGATCTCCCTGGTTCGCTGTGCCACCGTGTAGGCCAGAACCCCGTAGAGGCCCACGGCCGCGAGGATCGTGGCGAGGACCGCGAACGCACCGGAAAGCGTGCTGATCAAACGGTCGAAGTACACGTTCTCGCGTACCTGCTGATCCAGCGTCTTCAGGTCCTCGACCGGGAGGTTCGGATCGAGCCGCTTCACCACGTCCGGAATGGCGGCCAGGATCTGGGACGGGTCGAGCCCGGCGCGCACGTAGAAGTTGATCCAGCCGAGGCCCTCGTTCTGTCGGTAGGGTTGGAAGTAGAGGGGCGGGATCTCCGCTTTGACCTCGCTGTACTTCGCGTCCTGCACGACGCCGACGATCTCCATGTCCAGCTCGTCCGACCCGCCCGACGACATGAACTTCCCCACGGCATCCCGACCGTCCAGCCCGAACTTCCGGGTGAAGGCCTCGTTGACGATGGCCACCTTCGGCGCTCCGAGGGCGTCGCCCGCAGTGAACTCGCGGCCGGCGAGGAGCGGGACCCGCATCATCGCGAAGTAGCCGGGACCGATCTCGTTGTAGCGCGCGTTGGCGTCGGTGTCGGGGCCCCGCTCGAAGCCCTGCACGTTGACGCTGTTTCCCCAATTGCTTCCGGCGAGGAGCGGCACCAGGGCAGCCGTCACACCGGTGACGCCGGGCACGGCGGCCAGCTCCTCCTCCATGCGCAGAAACAGCTCTCGGGTCCGCTCGGACTCGTAGCCGTTCAGCATCGGAGAGACGCTGAACGCGATGACCCGTTCGGTATCCATGCCCAGGTCGACGCGGCTCACGTTCAAGAGACTCTTGATGAAGAGGCCCGCCGCGACCAGCAACGCCATGGACAGCGCGATCTGAGCGGTGACGAGGCCGCTGCGGAAACGAGCCGCCGCGCGGGCCCCCGACGGTTGGCCGGCCGCGGACTTGAGCGCCGTGACGAGATCGGAGCGGGTGCTGTGGAGCGCGGGGTACATCCCGAAGAGGAGCCCGGTGCCCAGCGAGAGCGCGGCCGTGAACAGGATGATCGCGGGCTGGATGTCCAACTGGATGATCGAAGCCGTCTGCGCCGGCAGCAGGGTACCGATGAAGCCCAGCGTCCAGCGGGCCACCAGGAGCCCGGCAGCCCCACCCAGGGCTCCGAGGATCACGGACTCGAGCAGAAGTTGTCCGAGCAGATGCCGTCGGGCGCCACCCATCGAGGCGCGGATCGCCATCTCCTGACCGCGGCCCGCCCCACGGGCCAGAAGGAGGTTCGCGATGTTCGCACATGCGATGAGCAGCACGAAGGCCGTGATCGAGATCAGCAGGATCAGGGGGGTACGGGCTTCGCCGCTTAGCGAGCTCTGGCCCTGGTTGCCCGCTTTCAGCCCGACCGTCTTGGCCCGGAAGCGCGCCAGGGTCTGCTCGCTGAGCTCGCCCTGGAGCGGGACCTCCACCTCGTTGATGATGGAGGAATAGATCGCGTTGATCCGCTCGTCGGCCTGGTCGAGGCCGACGCCGGGCGCGAGCCGGCCGAAGACATAGGCCCAGTAGCTCCGTCGGTTGTCCAGTCCGTGGAAGTACGGCTCGATCTGCTCGCGCATGGAGAGCGGCAAATAGACGTCCGGCTCGCTTCCCAGCGTCGTTCCCCTGAAGGAGCGCGGGGCCACCCCCACGATGGTCATCGGGTTTCCGTTGACCACCAGCGTCCGGTTCAGGACGCCTGGATCGGCGCCGAGCTCCCGCTCCCAGTAGCCGTGGCCGAGCACCGCGACGTAGTGCTCCCCCGGCTTGCGGTCATCCTCCCGGTCCAGCAGGCGGCCCAGGGCGGGCCGCAGACCGAGGACGGGGAAGTAGGATCCGGACACCAGCACTCCGCTGCCCGATCGTGTCGCGCCGTCCGCGGAGAGGTTCGCGCCGAAGAGCCGGTGCGCCGCCAGCCCGGTGAACCCGGTTTCCGCCGCCTCCAGGTCGCGGTACATCGGGTAGCTGAAGATCTCGTCGCATCCCCCCGCCTGGTTGCACGACGTGGAGCCCGGATTCGGCCCTGGCGCGGTCAGGCTCACGAGACGCTCGGGCTCCTGGACCGGCAGGGAGCGCAGGAGGATCTGGTCGAAGAGCGAGAAGATCGCGGCGTTGGCGCCGATGCCGAGCCCGAGCGAGAGCACTGCGACGGCGGTGACGAAGGGAGCTCTGGTGAGCGTGCGTACCGCCAGCTTCGGGCTGATCATCCCCGCCTCTCCGTCCACCCAGGTGTCTCTCGGTCCGGCCCGCGGCCCGACCCGCCCCACTCTGACTTAGACGGATCGAGCGCCCGAAGGGTTCGCTGTTCTACGACCGGTCGAGCGCCAGGAGGGTGAGGAGGAGCACGTCGGCCCCGTTTGCAACGTCCCCAGGGTCGGTGTGCTCTTCGGGTGCGTGGCTGATGCCCTGCAACGACGGTATGAAAATCATCCCGACCGGCCCGAGGTGCGCCATGCTCTGCGCGTCGTGGCCGGCCCCCGAGGGCATGCGTCGGGTGGTGAGGCCGAGGGAGCGGGCGGAGGTCTCGATCACGTCGCGGATGTGCGGATCCGTGGGCGCGGCCTCGGACACGTAGAATCGGTCGAACGAGAACGAGGTGCCCGAGACGCTCCCGATCGCGTCCGCTCGCGCTCGCACCTCGCCGAAGATCTCGCCGATGCGGTCCATGGACAGGTCGCGGATCTCGAGGCTGGCGGTGACCCGGCCGGGGATCACGTTCGGCGCACCGGGCTCGGCCACGAGACGGCCGACCGTGGCCACCTGGGTGCCGGGCATGTCGAGGACGGTGGTGTACACCATGTCGACGAAGCGCGCGGCCGCCACCATCGCGTCCCGCCGTCGGTCCATGGGGGTCGTGCCCGCGTGGTTCGTCATGCCCTCCACGACGACGTTCCAGCGCATGATGCCGACGATCCCCTCCACCACACCGATGTCCTGACCGTCGGTGTCGAGGACCGCGCCCTGCTCCACGTGCAGCTCGAGGAAGGCCCGGATCGAGCCCGGGGGACGGAGCACCGAGCCGAGACGGTCGGGGTCTCCGCCGATGCGTCGGAGCCCGTCGCCGATCGTGTAGCCTGAAGCCGTCACGAGATCGAGCTCGCGGGGCTCGACCTTCCCTGCCAGGGCGCGGCTGCCGGTCTTGCCGCCCTCCTCGTTGGGGAAGATGACGAACTCGAGCGGGTGGCGGGTGCGCGCGTCCGCCAGCGTCGCCGCGACCTCGACCGCGCCCATCGAGCCCACCTGGCCGTCGAAGTTGCCGCCCCCCGGGACCGAGTCGATGTGTGATCCCAGTACGAGGGGAAGCGCGCCCTGCACCGTCCCGGGGCGTCTCCCGATCAGGTTGCCCGCGGCATCGATCGTAACGTCGAGCCCCGCCGCGTCCATGAGCCCGGACACCCAGCCGCGCGCGGCGACGTCGGCGTCGCCGAACGCGACGCGGTCGATCCCTCCGGCCTGGTTGGCTCCGAAGCGGGCGAGCTCGCGCATGCGCTGCCCAAGCCGCTCGCGGTCGACGCGGAGCTCCTGGGTTCGGTCCCGGACGCTCAGGCCGTGCATGGGTGAGGGGAGGAGGGCGCCGGCTGCCGACGCCGTCGCGAGGCGTGCGAAGGCTCGTCTGTCCATCCGCGGAAGGTGGGACCGCGTGCGGCGCCCGGTCCAGGGCCGGGGCTCCCGACAGGGGGCCGGGGGTAGCACGCCGACATGCTCTCCGTCCTCGCCCGCCGAGCGCTCGCAGCCGTGGCCGTGGTGGCCGTTCTGGGCCCGGTGGTGGTCCTCCTGGGACTCCCGGTGCCCTGGGCGCTCCGCTGGACCGCGCCGCCCAGGACGTCGTTCATGATCCACCGGGCCCGGGAGGCGCGTCGTCAGGGGTCGGACCTGGAGATTCGCCAGGAGTGGGTACCCCTCTCCGACATCCCCGAGCACCTCGTGCGAGCCGTCCTCGTGGCGGAGGACGACCGCTTCCGGCTGCATCACGGGATCGACTGGCGTGCGCTGGGCGAGGAGGTCCATTACGCGGGTGCGGACACGTTCTCGTGGCGGTCCCGCGAGGACCGGGCGGCCCTCGCCGGCGCGCTCCGGTGGGGGGTGCGCCACCGCTCGGAGCTGAAGGGGCGAAGCACGCTCACGCAGCAGCTGGCGAAGAACCTGTACTTCACCCCCGATCGATCCCTGATGCGCAAAGCGGCCGAGCTGGTGGTGGCCCTCCGCCTCGAGCGCCTGCTGGACAAGGATCGCATTCTCGAGCTCTACCTGAACACGGTGGAGCTCGGGCCCGGCATCTTCGGAGTCGGCGCTGCGGCCCGTATCTACTTCGGGGTGCCGGCCTCCCGTCTGTCACCATTCCAGGCAGCCTCCCTTGCCGGAACACTGCCACATCCCCTGACCTCGAATCCGTCGCACCGGCCGGGTCGCATGGCGTGGCGGAGGGACCTGATCCTGGCCCGCCTGGCCGGGCGGGACGTGGACATCCCCGATGAGCCGCCCGCCGTCGAGCTGCCGGAGCTGGACCTCCCCACGCCCGACCCTCTTGAAGGGGGGTCGACGGGGGACTCGCTCGGTCTCCCCGACACGGTGCGCGCGGACACGACGGCGCGCCCGGACACCACGGGCGCGGGCCCTTCTCGGTAGCCGGGCGCCGCGACCGTGCACGGAAGAGCTTACACGGCGGCCGTCCTCGGCTTCCTCCTCGCGTGCGTCTTCGCCCAGGCGTTCGGGAGCCTGCGTCGCAAGTCGCTGACCTACGACGAGCTGGCGTACATTCCGGCCGGCTACTCGTACGTGACCACCGGCGACTTTCGGCTCAACCCGGAGCAGCCGCCCCTCATGAAGCTTCTCGCCGGTGCGGCTCTGCTCCCGCTGCGCCCCCGACTCCCCCTCGAGCACGAGAGTTGGATCGCGGCAGGT
>QJYK01000295.1 GCA_003248075.1 Gemmatimonadota bacterium
TGGTCACACTCGACCACGAGTCCGGCTCGGCCAGGCGGCTGCTGTCAGCTATGCTGAGTGTGAACTGAGCGGGAGTAACTCAGTTGGCAGAGTGCTTGCTTCCCAAGCAAGATGTCGCGGGTTCGAATCCCGTCTCCCGCTCCATCTCACCCACCGCCGCGCGTGATGTCACGCGATTGGCCGCCAATCGGCGGACCAGCGTGAGCACGTCCCCCGAAGCCGACCTCCACGGCTGCCTCCTGCCTGCCGCCGGCCGATAAGCAGGCTGGCTGCGATGGCCGAGCCCAGGCTTGTTCGTGGGCGCCTGACACACTTGGCCGGCCCCACGCATCTGTTGGGCATGGAGGTACTGACGAGGTTGGCCGAGCGTTCCCAGGCCAAGGTCATCGCGTCCGCTGCCGCCGGTGACGATCTCGCCCTGCGGCAGATCATCGCGGCGAACCATGACGACATGCGCCGGGTGTGTCAGTACGTCACGCGAGATCACGCCATCACCGACGAGGCCGTCCAGGCAGCCTGGTCGATTGCGTGGCGCAAGCTCGGCAGCGTGCGTGAATCACGCCGCCTGAAGCCGTGGCTCATCTCCATTGCCGTGAACGAGGCGAAGCAGCTCCTGAGGAGACGACGCCGCCGAGCTGTGATCGAGCTGACGGTCGATCCGTCCGACCGGCGGGGTGGGATGGATCCCGCCGCAGCGGTGGGCTCGATCGACCTCCGTTCGGCAATCGAGCGGCTCGACATCGAAGATCAGGCGCTCCTGGCCATGCGCTACGTGGTGGGCTTCGATGCCACCGAGTTGTCGGTGGCGACGGGGATCAGCCCCGCCGGCACCCGCACGCGCCTGAAACGTCTTCTTGATCGACTGAGACAGGACCTCGCGGATGGATGACATGACTCGCTTCGAGCAGCGGATGACCGACGATGCCCTGCGCGTGGCTGGACCGCCACGGTCGGTCGACGTGGATGCGGTCCTCGCCGGCATCACCCGGAGTCGGCCCACCAGATGGAGGCTCCAGTTGAGATTCAGTGGCGTCACGGCCGTCGTTGCCGGTTCCATCGCGGTGCTGTTCGGGGGCCTCCTGCTCGCCGGCGTTCTGATGCGGTCGAGCGACGTGGCCGGACCGAGTCCCGGGACGCCGACGCCATCAGCGACCGCGACGCCGACCCCGCCTGCCACGCCCTCTGCCTGGTCCCTGGAGGGCTTCGGCCAGGTGACGCCCGTCTGGACGCAGTTCGTCGTGGAAGTCGCCGGCCCCAACGGAGTTGGGAATACCCAGATCGACTGGTCCGAGCCAGAGGGCGTCATCGACCGCCACCTGTACACCGCGACGTGCAGCCCGACCTGCGGCGGACGCCTGCTCCGGAAGGACGAGATGTCGATCTTCCCGAGCCAGCTCGACGACCCGGTCGTCATCCCAGGGGGCATGTGGAATGGGGTGATCTACCCAGAGCGCCTGTGGAATGGGGTGATCTACCGTCAGCCACCGCCGCCGGCCGAGATCCAGTGGCTGGTCGAGCTGGAGTACGACCCCGGGCACCCGGGCTGCACGACCCTCCTCGATGCCGCTGGGCGCTGCATCGTCGACAGCGGTCCGTGGTTCTGGTTCCGCGTCGCACAGGACGCCGACTGGATCGTCCCGGCCTGGGGCGAGGATCACGTCGTGGGCATCTACCAGGGCCCAGCCTCCGGGAGGTTTCCGTCGGCCCAGCCACCGATCTCCACCTGGATCGGCTGGTGGGAGCCACGCAACGTGGTCGATCGACAGCTGTACTACGCGATCTGTGTGCCCGACTGCGGTGGCGACACCCCGACCTTCGAGGACATGCGCGAATACACGGAGAGCTCGATCGACGGGCCGTCGCCGGTAGACGGCGCCGTGGGCACGCTGTTCCGGGTGCCCGAGCCTGGGCCAGCTGAGATCTGGTGGATGGTGCGGGTTGAGCTCGATGGCCTCGAGGACGCAAGCGGCGGTCCCTGGCGGTTCTTTGTCGCCGACCCCGTCGATCCGCGCCAGGAGGAGGAATGATCACCTCGATCCAGACAGCCACGCCTGTGGTGCTACCTGGAGGTGATGACCTTCAACACGCGACTTCGGCCCAATGAAGACACGCTAACTGCACTTGATTCGCTCGCGTCTCCACGCTCACGCTGCTGCGCTCACGACGCCAGGACTTCCCAAGCAAGATGTCGCGGTTTCGAATCCCGTCTCCCGCTCCATCTCCTGTCCGTGAACCCCGCCCGGCTCGGTACGCTCGCGCGCCACCACCCGAGCGCCGCTAACCGTCCTTTCGGGACTCGCCGATTCCGCGGAGCTCGGCGAGCGCAGCCTCGAGGGTGGAGATCCGTGCGGCAAGGTCCGCATCGACCGCCGCCTGTTGAGGGCCCGCTGAAGCGCCCGCATCGCGGGGCCTGGTCGCGACCGGAGTGGCCGCGGCACGCTTGAC
>QJYK01000253.1 GCA_003248075.1 Gemmatimonadota bacterium
GAGAAGGGGAGCCGACCGGAGGTGCGGCCTCCGGCCTCCGGCAAGGAGCCGTTCTTCGACCTGGGCGCGGAGGTCCTGGAGGGGGACGAGGAGTCGGCGCCCGGAAGCGCGAGCGCACCGCCGGCCGGAACCTCCGGCAGCGATTGGTCCGAGGCGGAGCTCGATCTGGACTTCACCCTGGTGGACCGACCCGGAACGGCCCCGGAGCCACAGGACGCTACGTCGGGGGAGACCTCGGGCGCGACGCCTTGGATCGAGAACCAGGACCAGGACGCCGAGGACCCGATCTCGGTCGGGGACCTCGCGCCCGATGACGCCCTCGACGGCTGGCTGGACCCCGGCGTCGACGTCGGCCCCGGGGGGACGTCGGACCTGGAGGGAGACCTCGAGCTCGGGATCGCGTTCGACCCCATGGACTTCACCGGCGTCGAGCAGACGCCGGACCTGGATCTGGAGGAGCTCCCGTCCGCATTCGACCCCGTCGCACCCCCCGCCTGGCTCGAGCACGAGGGTGCCTGGTCAGACGATTCCGACGACGCGATGGACTTTTCGCGGGCGCGCGCGGTCGAGGAAACGAGGCCCGTCTCGCAGACGCCCCGGGCCGACGCACGCAGCCGCGAGCGACGCCGGCCCCGCTCCCGCCCCTCGCCCCCGCGGCGGATGCGCTCGGTTGCGGCTCGGCGCGTCCTCCGCACGGGAACCATGGTCGTCGTGCTGGGCGCGGTCGGCTCGCTCCTCTGGCTTCGGGTCGGGGACCGATTCAGGAGGCCGGCGGCGCAGGTCGCGGTGGATGCGTTCCCGCCCGTCACGATTCCGGAGATCCCCGTCGAGCTGCTGCCCAGGCTGCGCGCCCTCGGCGACGCCGCGCTCGCTGGCATGGTGCGCGACCTCGGCGATCTGCGGAGGGAATTCGGGATCGCATCCGAGCCCAGGGACGACTGGCTCGCCGGGGTCTATCTCGCGAACGCGAGTCAGTTCGAGGACGTCCAGGCCTACTGGGAGGCCCTCGGGGCCTACGTGGTGCGGCTGAGTCAGGTGGACGCCGAGGTCTTCCACCAGCGGTTCCAGGATGCGATGACCGCCGAGCGGATTCCGGCCGACACCGCCGCGCTCCTGATCGAACGTGCCGACTCGGGCTTTCTCGCGACCCGCGGCCAGAGGGCCGCGGCCTATACCCTCATGGGGGATCTCGTGGGGTCGGCGCTGGACTTGCACGAGTTCCTGCTGGAGAACGAGGCCCACATCTCGTACGAGCCCGCGGCGGGAGGAGTCTCGCGCGACCCGGTGCTCGAGGCCGTGCCATCGACGCCGGAGCTCGGTAACCGAATGTGGGACATGGTGGATCGCATCACCGGCGCCCTGGATGCGCTGGGCACGCTGGACCGGGTGACGACGGATCGATTGCTGGCAGTGCTCCTCGATCGCGTGAGGCAGGCCGGCTTCGAATAGAAGGCCCTCGCAACGTTTCGCGGGCGGCCGGCGTCTCCTGTCAGAGGAGGTGCTTCGGGAATCTCGGGACCCGGATGGGGAAGGGGGCGGGATGTGGGGACGCACCAGCGTTCGTGTGGCGCTCGTCTTGGGGATGTGGACGCTGCCGGCGGGGGCTCAGGAATCCGAGGCGCTCAACGTGTTTCTGGACTGCAGCCAGCCCGGATGCGATTTCGACTTCCTGCGCCGCGAGATCTCCGTGGTGAACTGGGTTCGGGATCGTGAGGCGGCCCAGGTACACGTCCTGATCACCTCCCGCGTGAATGGCGGCGGTGGACGAACGTACGAGCTCGCGTTCCTCGGCCGGGGTGCACACCAGGGCCGAAACGCGGACCTGGAATGGTCGTCCGCCGGGGGCGCGGTCGCGGACGAGCTGCGCGGAGGGATCGCCGACCGGATCAAGCTCGGACTGATCGGCTATCTGCTCGGGACTCCCGCGGCCGATCTGATCCGGGTGGAGATGGGACCGCCCGACGGGGCGACGTCCCGACAGGTGCCCAGGCAGGCCGCCGGCGTCGATCCGTGGGACCATTGGGTCTTCCGCCTCGGGGCGAGCGGATTCGGCTTCGGGGAATCGACGCTCCAGGACCGAAACTACAGCGGCTCCGTGGACGCGGACCGGGTCACCGAGGAATGGAAGATCAACCTCGGAGGCAACGTCCGGCGTTCCCAGCAGACCTACGAGCTTGAAGACACCACCATCCGGGAGACGCGCCGGGACTGGGGCGCCAACGCGGCACTGGTCAAGAGCTCAGGACCGCACTGGGCGATCGGCGTGCGCCTGGACGCTGGCTCGTCGAGCTTCTACAACCAGGACCTGCGTTGGAGCATCAAACCCGGAGTCGAATACGACGTCTTTCCGTATTCGGAATCCAGCAGGCGCGCGCTCACGTTCCAGTATCTGGTCGGACCCAGCCACTGGGACTACACGGAGGAGACGATCTTCGGAGAGACCGAGGAGACCCGGTTGCAGCAGTCGGTGATCGCGAGCCTCACATTGAACCAGCCCTGGGGGCGCTGGTCGACGTCCGTCCGGGGGCAGCAGTTCCTCCACGACACCGAGAAGTACTCGGTGACCATCTCGGGATCTCTGAACGTACGGCTGTTCCAGGGATTCTCGGTCCGCGTGTCCGGCAACTACTCATGGATTCGGGACCAGCTCTACCTGTCGGGCGCGGGCGCCACGAACGAGCAGATCCTGCTCCGACAGAGGCAGCTCCAGACGAGCTTCCGCTACTTCACCAGCTTGGGAATCGAGTACCGGTTCGGGTCGATCTTCAACAACATCGTCAACCCGCGCTTCGGCGGCAGTGACTCGGAGTTCTTCTTCTTCTGAGCGACCGCCGCCGGTCAGCCTCCGTCGGCCAGGATGACCTGCCGCGCGCCCAGGTCGTAGACCGATCCATGGGACAGGTACCTGAGCGGGATCAGGGCGAGGGGATCGGTCATGTCGTAGATCGCCACGCGACCCGGACCGAGGACGGAGGCCAGGTCACCGGTCACCAGCAGCGCGGTCTTCTCGTCGATTCCCAGCCCGAGTAGCTCGGGGCGCTCGAGCAGGACGGCGATGAGATCGTTTTCTCGACCGCGCGCGTGCAGGTGCTGATCGATCGCGACCCCCCTCAGAAAGCCGAAGCCCTCCGACCGCTCGTTGTCCATGACCGAAGGGTCGCCCTCGTCACCGCCCCGTATGAGCGTGGAGGCGAGCGCCGAGGCGCCGGCCGAATTGCCCCCGATGACGCCGCCGCGGTCGAGGACCGCCTGCAGCTCGCGATGGGTGCGTGTGTTGAGGTACACGTCCACGAGACGGTGCTGCCGGCCCCCGGAGATCCACACACCGCTCGCGTCGCGGAGCGGTCCCACGAAGCCCTCGAGGTCGGCCACGTTCCTGTTCCGGGTGTGCACGACCTCGATGCGACGGGCGCCCGCGTCTCGAAGGGCCTCGAGCGCGGCCCAGGCGTCGTGGGAGCCGTCCTCCGCACCCGCCGTGGGGATCAGCACGATCCGTGCGTCGGGTCCACCGGCGAGCGCGAGGAAGCGCCGGTAGATGTCCGCGCCGAGGTCACCGCCCCCCGCGGCCAGGACAGCGCCGCGCCGCGGTCCCACGCACGGTCGCTGACAGACCTGTGCCGCGGCCTCGGCGGACGCGACCGTCGCCAGGAGCGCGACGACCGCGAACCGGCGCACTCCGGGTGTACGCACGCCACTCAGTGCTGGAAGAAGGGGTTCTCGCCCGAGGCGTGATCGGTGACGTCGTGCACCGCCGTGAGCTCGGGAATCGCCTGACGCAGCATCTTCTCCACGCCCTGCCGGAGCGTCATCCTCGAGAGGGCGCACCCCTGGCACCCTCCGCTCATGCGCACGAAGACCTCCGTATCCTGAACGTCCACGAGGTCGATCATTCCACCGTGTGCGGCGATGGCTGGATTCACCTGACCGTCGAGGACGCTCCGGACCCGCTCGGCGATTTCCCCCGTGGGAGGGGCTGCACCCCCGTTCGGTGGCATCGCCTCGGAGCGGGCCAGGCGCACCTCGAACCCGCTCTCGTTGACGCGCTCGACGAAGTCCACGCCCGCACCGGTCAGTCGCTCCACGTCCGAGGACCGCACGAGCAGCGGAAAGCCGGGCCCCTCCAGCTCGCGCTCCTCCGCTTCACGCTCGCTGAGGCTCACCAGCGTGAGCTCGAACCTGGGTGCGACGGGGCTCCCGGAGTGCGCCGAGATCCGCAGCGCTTCCAGCTCGCCCGAGCTCTGATCCAGGTAGGCCTGTACGATCTCTCTCGCGCGCTCGGTGAAATGCAGCATGGCATCGTCGGGTTGAGTGCCCGGGTCGCCCCCCGAGCCGGCCATCTGGTCTACCCCTGTCGTGGTGGGGAGTTCGTCGTGACCGACGTTGCTCGGCTCCGGGGCCTCGGGTACCTTTTGCGCGCGGACGCCGAACGCCCTCGCGTACGCCTCCTTCCCGAAGAACAAGACCCCCGGATTTCAAGGGGATTCATGGCTGCGCCAGACCTGATGGACAAGCTCGTGTCGCTCACGAAGCGACGCGGATACATCTTCCAGTCATCCGAGATCTACGGAGGGACCGGGTCGGTGTGGGACTACGGCCCGCTGGGTGTGGAGCTGAAGCGGAACCTGAAGGACCGCTGGTGGCGGGCCATGGTTCACGAGCGGGACGACGTGGAGGGCCTGGACGCGGCGATCCTCATGCACCCGTCGGTGTGGGAGGCGTCGGGCCACGTCGAGGGCTTCACCGATCCCCTCGTGGAGTGCTCCAACTGTCACAGGCGTTTCCGGGCCGACCTGCCCGAGGTCGACGGGGGACAGTGCCCCACCTGCGGAACGCGGGACGCGTTCTCGGAGCCCCGTCTGTTCAACCTCATGTTCAAGACGTTCATGGGGCCCGTCGAGGACGCCGCAGCCACGATCTACCTGCGCCCGGAGACGGCGCAGGGGATCTATGTGAACTTCCTCAACATCCAGGGCACCGCCCGTCAGCGGGTTCCGTTCGGGATCGCGCAGATCGGCAAGGCGTTCCGCAACGAGATCACTCCGGGGAACTTCATCTTCCGCACGAGGGAGTTCGAGCAAGCCGAGATGCAGTTCTTCGTGAAGCCGGGTGACGATGAGGAGTGGTTCGAGCGCTGGAAGGCCGAACGCATGGCCTGGCACGAGGGTCTCGGCATCCGCTCCACCAAGCTGCGTTTCCACGAGCACGGGCCCGACGAGCTCGCCCACTACGCGAAGAACGCGTTCGACATCGAGTACGAGTTCCCCTTCGGCTGGAAGGAGTTCGAAGGGATCCACAACCGGACCGACTTCGACCTCGCGCGACATCAGGAGCGCTCGGGGAAGCGCCTCGAGTACATCGATCCAGCCTCGAACGAGCGTTTCGTTCCGTATGTCGTTGAGACGTCCATGGGCGTGGATCGCACACTGCTCGTGCTGCTGGCGGATGCCTATCGCGAGGAGGAGGTCGAGGGGGAGACGCGCGTCGTCCTGGGGCTTCAGCCACAGCTGGCGCCGCTGAAGGTCGGAGTCTTCCCGCTCGTCAAGAAGGACGGTCTCCCTGAGTTGGCGATCAAGCTGCACGAGGGGCTGCGCAAAGCGGCCATCCCGTCGTTCTATGATGCCGCCGGAGCCATCGGTCGACGTTACAGGCGCCAGGACGAGGTCGGCACGCCCTGGTGCGTCACGGTGGATGGCCAGACCTCGGAGGACGGCACCGTGACGATCCGTGATCGTGATACGCTGGAGCAGGTCAGGGTGGGGGCGGACCAGGTCGTGACCTGGGTCCGCGACAGGCTGGGCTGATCCCTAATACCCGTAGGGTCCACGTGGAGGCATGATGGCATTCGTCAAGGAGTTCAGGGAGTTCGCGGTCCGCGGGAACGTCGTGGACATGGCCGTGGGAATCATCATCGGTGGTGCGTTCGGCACCGTCGTGAAGAGCTTCGTGGACGACGTCATGATGCCTCCTCTCGGGATTCTGGTGGGAGACGTCGACTTCCAGGACATGATCGTCGTGCTGCGGGAGGGCTCGACGCCGGGCCCGTACGAGACCCTGGCCGCAGCGCGAGAGGCCGGCGCGGTCTCGCTCAACGTTGGGATGTTCCTCAACGCGGTCGTGAGCTTCGCCATCGTGGCGTTCGCGGTATTCCTCCTGGTCAAGTCGGTCAACCGACTCAAGCGCGTGGAGGAGGCGCCTCCCGCGGCCCCGACCACGAAGGATTGCCCGTTCTGCGCGTCCTCAATTCCGATCAAGGCTACCCGGTGCCCCATGTGCACATCGGAGGTCGGAGCGACGACGTGAGGCGACGCAACTGAGGTTCAAGGACTTCGAGCGTGCGGCGCTGGAGGCGTACGAGGAGATCCCCGACGCCTACAAGGAGGGGATCGACGGCTTGATCGTGAGCCGCGAGTCCCTGCCTCACCCGACGCTCCCCGACATCTTCACGCTCGGGGAGTGTCAGACGGAGGACTACGCCTCGGATTGGGGAGGGCCGGATACGACGCGGTCCCAGGTGGTGCTTTATTGGGGGTCCTTCAAGCATCTCGCGGCGCTCGATCCCGACTTCGACTGGCAGGGCGAGCTGTGGGAGACGCTCACCCACGAGCTGCGCCACCACCTGGAGTCGCTCGCCCGTGACGACGCACTCGAGGGCGTCGACTACGCGCTCGAGGAGACGTTCAAGCGCGACGAAGGACGGGACTTCGACCCGTGGTACTACCAGCACGGAGAGCTCCTGGCCGAGGGCGTCTTTCAGGTCGAGCAGAGCGTGTACGTCGAGCAGGAATGGAGCGCTCGGGCGTACGAGGCTTTGGACCACCTCGAGCTGGAATGGCAGGGTCGACGCTACCGGATCGGGCGGCCGGAGGAGCTCGGGGACGTCCACTTCGTTTTCGTGGAGGGGATCGACGACGGCCCGGGTTCGCTCGAGCTCGTCCTGGTGCGAAGTCGCAGCTGGTGGGAGGATGCGCGGCGGCTCCTCGGCGCGCGACGACCGGTCGTGCTCGAATCCCGCGACACGGCCGAGCCGTCCCCGGGCCCGGGGTAGCGTCGCAGTGCTTTTCCACGACGCCTACCTCCGCCGGACCCCCTGGGAGCTGGCGTTCGCGACCGCGGAGGGCATGGATGCTCTGCCCGACGCGGTGCGCCAGGAGGCACACGCGCGCGGTGTGGATCCACGCGATGCCGGCTCCTTCCTGACGCTGGATTGCGTGACGGCCTTCGCACGGGCCTTTCGCGGACCGGAGGCAGAAAGCTCGGCGTGGATCGAGTACGGAATGCTCGTCTACCACGCGGTGCATTTCATGCGACCCGAGCGGAGCATCGTGCTGGTGCCGACCGCGGTGGCCCGGGAGCTCACGGCCGCCCCGGGGCCGAGTGGTACGCCGGGACTTCCCGCTCCCGCCGGCTACGTGCAGCTGCCGCGCCACTTCTTCTGGATTCGACCGTCTGCGGGACGCGTGGCCGAGCCGGTGGACGGTTGGTTCTGGACCGCGGATACCGCGGGTAACCTGCATATCATGATGATCGCGGGCCTGCGTGAGGACCGAGGCGGGTTCGTGGTCGTCCCGGTGCCGGAGGCGCCCTGGGCCGAGGCGGCGGAGTGGTCCACCGCCCAGGTGCGGCCCGACGGTGAGGACTTCCGATCCACCCTCCCGGGAGGGGAGCTCGGAGGGATCTGCTCGATCGAGATGTCCGGAGAAGCGCTCAAGCTCACCGCCCGGATCTTCTCTCGTCTCGCGGAGCCGAGGGGCCGTCTCACGCAGCGTGGGCCCTCGCCGGAACCGGAAGACGAGGGACCACTTCGGTCCGCGCTGTCCTACGTCAGATTGGAGCCGTGATGCCGAGGGAGTCGAAGAAGGCGAGGGCGGAGCGGGCGGCCGAGATCTTCGAGCTGCTCACCGAGGAGTATCCCGCCGCACATTGCGAGCTGGACTTCGTGGACCCGTTCCAGCTCGCGGTGGCCACGATCCTGTCCGCACAGACGACCGATGAGCGCGTCAACATGGTGACGCCGGAGCTCTTCCGGCGCTTTCCGGACGCGCGTCGGCTTGCCGCGGCGGATCAGGGAGAGGTGGAGGAGCTGGTGCGCTCGACAGGCTTCTTCCGGAACAAGGCACGCAACATCATCGGGTTCGCGCGAGGTCTCGTGGCAGATCACGAAGGAGAGGTGCCTCGGACCATGGCCGAGCTCTCCGTGCTCCCGGGGGTCGGCCGGAAGACCGCGAACGTGATCCTGGGGAACGCCTTCGGGATCGACGAGGGGGTGGTGGTGGATACGCACGTGAAGCGTCTTTCGGGCCTGCTGGGCTTCACCCGGGAGGAGTCGCCGGACAAGGTCGAGCGCGACCTCATGGCGATCTTCCCGCGTGAGCGCTGGACGATGCTCGCACACCTGCTGATCTGGCACGGTCGACGGGTGTGCGACGCACGCAGGCCCCGATGCGAGGCCTGCGTCGTATCCCATCTCTGCCCCTCGTCGCGCGTTTGACGGCGCGTTCGAGGTTGACCGGCCGTTCGTCGTGAACGAAGCTGTCCGCGCCGCTGCTCCGACCCCAACCGAATTCCGTCCGAAGGAGCGACGACCATGCCGGACCGCGCCGAAGCCCTCACCCTGCTCCGCGAGTGGGTCGACAACGAGGCCCTGCGCAAGCACATGCTGGCGGTGGAGGCGGCCGTGCGGCACTACGCCCGTGCGCGGGGGGCGGACGAGGACCTGTGGGGGCTGGCGGGACTCCTCCACGACCTGGACTGGGAGAAGCACCCGGAGCAGCACCCCCTGAAAGCCGTGGACGAGCTGCGGGCCCGCGGCTATCCGGAAGAGGTCCTGCACGCGATTCTCGCGCACCGCTCGGACTTCACCGGAGTGGAGCCCGAGGCCGAGCTGGACCGGGTATTGTGCGCGTGCGACGAGCTGTCCGGGCTCGTTTTCGCATGCTGTCTCGTCCGCCCGACCGGGATCGACGATCTGACCCCCAAGTCCGTGGTCAAGAAGCTCAAGGACAAGACGTTCGCGGCCGGCGTGAGTCGCGCGGACGTGGAAGACGGGTTACGCCTCATCGGGCTCGAGCGGAGCGAGCATATCCAGAACGTGATCGACGGCCTCAGGTCCATAGGGGCGGAGCTGGGGATCCGGGGCGAGGACCTGGCGCGCTGACGGCGCGCCCCGCGCGGCCGAGCGTCCGCCACCGCGCGAGAGAGAGGTCGTCCGGCGCCGGGAACCCGGCTTTCCGACATCGTGTACCGAAGGGGTCCTGTCCGCGAGGAGGCTCTCCCCAGCATGCGTGTGCGCCTGACCGTCCTCCTCGTCATGGCTGCAGTCCTGTTGCCGCCCTCACTCTGCGCCCAGGACGTGGAGCTCCTCGGCGAGATCCACGGTACCCGCCCGCCGGCCGCGTACCTGCGGCGCAAGGCCGAGGATCCCGGGGCCTATCGCTTCACGCATGGTCGGGCGGTGCGCTTGCGCGCCGCACTCCCCGGGCTGGCCCCCCGGGAAGAGGGGCTTCCCGTCGCCAGGGCGGGCCGCGACCCGGTCTTCGCCATTCTCGGGCCCCGCGAGGGAGCCGTCGAGGGCACCTTCTTCATTCCGGTCGTACTCGGCCTGTTTGCCGATTCCCCCCTCGGCCCCGAGCCGTTCTCGCGCGAGACGGTGCAGGAGGCGTACTTCGGCGAGGGCGCCGGCACGATTCACGCCTACTACGAGGAGGTCTCCGGAGGCAGGGCCGACGTCGTGGGCCAGGTCCAGGCCTGGAGCCGATCCACCCAGACGCAGGCGCAGGCGACCGGAGGCGAGAGCGGGCTCGTGTCCGGGACGGTGGGCCCGTTCATCGTCGACCTCCTGGCGCAGATCACCGACGTGGACTGGGGTCTCTACGACAACGACGGCCCTGACGGGGTTCCGAACTCCGGGGACGACGACGGCTACGTGGACGCGCTGGCGGTGATCCATCCCACCCGGGGTGCGGAATGCGGGGGCTCGGACCAGGGGAACCGCATCTGGTCGCACCGTTGGTCCCTCCGCAGCGCGGCCGGGTCCGCGTTCCGCACCGAATCCCCCGCGGCGGGCGGTGGCTTCATCCGGATCGACGACTATCTGATCCAGCCGGTCTACGCGTGCTCCGGCGCGGCGTTGAACGAGATCGGGGTCTTCACCCACGAGCTCGGCCACGCGTTCGGGCTCCCGGACCTGTACGACACCTACCCGGAGGACGGCAAGCACAACGGGGCCGGCAACTGGGACCTCATGGCCACGGGGTCGTGGGGTTGCGATGGCCGGTCCCCGCAAAGCCCCTGCCACCTCGGGGCGTGGAGCAAGGCCGCGCTGGGCTGGGTCGACCTCGTAGCCATCCCCGACGATCAGGAGCTCACGAAGCTGGTGCTGCCGCCAGTCGAGACGACCCGCACCGTCTACCGGGTCGATGCCCAGGACGGGTCCGGGGAGTACTTCCTCCTGGAGAACCGCCAGCGCCTCGGCTTCGACGGGGGACTGTTCGGTGAAGGCCTGCTCGTCTGGCAGGTGAACGAAGCGCTGGTCGAGTCACGCTGGGCCGGCAACTCGATCAACGCGTTCTCGCAGATGGGCGTTTGGCTGCGGCAAGCCGACGGCCTCGACGAGCTGGGCACTCCGGGCGGGGGCAGGGGCGACGCCGACGACCCGTTTCCCTATGAGAGCGTGAGCGGCAGCCATCGGGACTTCCACGCCGCGTCGTTCCCGGCGGCGCGCTCGCGGCTCGGCACCGCGACGGGCCTCACCCTGCGCGGGGTGCTTCGCGAAGGCGACGACGTGACCTTCGAGCTGCGCACGAAGCTCACCCAGGTGACCGTCCGCTCGGAGGGAGACTCGGGAAGCGGGGGGCTCTTGTCCGTGAACGGGGTCTCCGTGCCCGAGGTCGCGGTCACGACCCGGTTGGCGCCGTTCGATACGTATCGGGTCGAAGCAGCGGCCGGTGAGGCGATCGGCGACGGCGTGCGACGGCCGTTCATGGGCTGGGACGACGATCCGGAAGCCGGCCGAATCCGCGAGATCTCGACCCCTCTGGAGGACCTGACCCTGACCGCACGGTTCGGAGGCACGGAGGTGGAGCTCGCCCTCGACCTGACCGGGGGCGTGAACGGGGTCACACCCGCCGCGTTCGAGACCGACCCGGTGGCCGAAGGGCTCTGGTTCGAGGAAGGCACCTCCGTATCCATCCGGGCGGTCCCGCGCACCGGGTTCCGATTCCTCCAGTGGACGGGAGCGCTGGAAGGACAGCCGAATCCGGCCTCGCTCGTGATGGAGGGCCCCGTGCACGCAGGGGCGGACTTCGAGCTCACGTTCCGCGCCGCCCAGGCGGAGGTCCGGGTCACCGCCACGGTGAGCGAGTCGATCACGCTGGTGCCGGAGAACGGAACGGAGCCGTATTACTGGCGAATCGTCGAGGGACGCATGCCGGTCGGAATGTTCTTCGACGGCTCGGGGACGGTCACCGGCGCCGCCCTCGAGGTCGGCGATTTCCCCATGACCGTCGAGGTCCGGGACGCGATCGGTCTCACCGCCCAGGGCACCCTCCTGCTCGAGGTGGTGGAGCCGGTCTTTCCGGTCCAACAGCTGGCCTCGCCGTTCCTTCTCACCAACCTGCCCATGAGCGAGGCCCAGGTGCGGTATCTGGACCGGGTGGGCAACGGGAACGGGACCTACGACCTCGGAGATCTGCGAGCGTGGATCCTCGCGCATCCCGGGCTGCCGCTCACCGCGGAGCTGCTTGCTCTGGTCGCCGACCCCAAGCGGGTGTCAATCCCAACCGGTCCCCCGGGTGGTGGCCGATGAGATGCTGGCGCATCCTCCTCGGGGTCGGCCTCGGGCTGGCTGTCGGTGGCTGCGACCTTGGCCCGAGCGGCCCGGGCCTCCTGAAGGCGGTGGTCTCGGGGCCGGAGGCCCTCGGGGGCGCCGTGCTGGAGATCGTGGGCCCGGGGATCCAGGGGTTCGAGGGGCCCGGCGGGGCCATGGTGCTCGGCTCCCCGACCAGCGCCGTCGAGCCGCGATATCGCATCCTCGTCATCGACCCGGTCGGAGGCGAGCTGCACTTCTCGATCCGTGTGGACGACGTATCACGGAAGAGCATCGAGGCTGCCGTGATCGCGGCCACGTCGCCGGACAACCGGGCACTCACCGCGAGCGTGGTGAGCGTGCGCGTGGAGCGCTGAATCGACGGCCGTGCCAACGCGCGCGGTCGCCTTGCTCGCCCCACGACGTTCCACCACTTTTCTGCGGCTCGCCGGCCGGGGACGGCCGGTGGGGGCCGATTCACCGGGAATCGCACCCATGAGGCCGCCGGCACCGGCGTAGCGGACGCCACGCCCCGGCGGCCGTCACATACCACGACCTTGCCGCGACGCGACGACCTCCAGAGCATCCTGATCCTCGGCTCGGGCCCGATCATCATCGGTCAGGCGTGCGAGTTCGACTACTCCGGCACCCAGGCCGTACGCGCGCTGAAGGAAGAGGGCTATCGCGTCATCCTGGTGAACTCGAACCCGGCTACGATCATGACCGATCCGGATCTCGCGGATCGGACGTACATCGAGCCGCTCACGGCGGAGTGGGTCGAGAAGGTCATCGAGCGGGAACGGCCCGACGCGCTCCTGCCCACGATGGGTGGACAGACGGCGCTCAACCTCGCCATGGAGCTGCACGAGAGCGGTGTGCTGGAGCGCTACGGCGTGGAGTTGATCGGCGCAAACGCCCGCTCGATCGAAATGGCCGAGGATCGCGAGCAGTTCACCGCCGCGATGACGCGGATCGGGCTCCAGGTCCCCCACGGCGGCTTCGCGCGCACCGTGGACGAAGCCTTCACCATCGTCGAGGACACCGGGTATCCCGCCATCATCCGCCCGTCGTTCACGCTCGGCGGAACCGGCGGGGGCATCGCGTACAATCGGGAGGAGCTCGAGGCCGCCGTGAAGAAGGGTCTCGACGCCTCACCCATCACGGAGGTGTTGATCGACCGCTCCGTGATCGGATGGAAGGAGTACGAGCTCGAGGTCGTCCGCGACGGCGCCGACAACGTGATCATCGTGTGCTCGATCGAGAACTTCGATCCCATGGGCGTGCACACGGGCGATTCGATCACCGTGGCGCCCGCCCAGACGCTCACGGACGTCGAGTACCAGCGGATGCGTGACGCGTCGATCGCGATCATCCGCGAGATCGGCGTCGAGGCGGGTGGCTGCAACATCCAGTTCGCCGTGAATCCGGCGAACGGCGAGATGCTCGTGGTCGAGATGAACCCGCGCGTATCCCGCTCCTCCGCACTGGCTTCCAAGGCGACCGGCTTCCCGATCGCGCGGGTCGGCGCGAAGCTGGCCGTCGGGTACCTCCTGCACGAGCTGCCGAACGATATCACCAAGACCACGCCGGCCTCATTCGAGCCGGTGCTCGACTACGTGGTCGTGAAGGTCCCGCGCTTCGCTTTCGAGAAGTTCCCCGAGGTCGATGACACGCTCGGGGTGCAGATGAAGTCCGTCGGGGAGACGATGGCGATCGGCCGAACCTTCCGCTCGGCCTGGCAGAAGGGCTTCAGAGGCCTTGAGACGGGTCGGTACGGCTGGGTGAAGGCTCGTCGCCTCAAGGACGACGGGCTGAAGGCGGAGGATCCGGAGAGCCTGCTGGTAGCCATGCGGCGCCCTACGCCGAACCGACCGTTCCAGCTCAAGCGAGCTCTGGAGGCGGGGGTCTCGATGGGCGACATCCACGAGGCGACGTGGATCGATCCGTGGTTTCTGGACCAGCTCGCACAAATCGTTGAGCACGAGCGCGCGTACGCCGCGGCCGACGAAGTCACTCCGGGCCTGCTTCGCCGCATGAAACGTGAGGGCTTCAGCGATCGTCAGCTCGCGGAGCTCAGAGGCGAAAGCGAGAGCGCTCTCCGCGCCCTACGCTACCAATGGGGGATCCACGCCACCTTCAACGTCGTGGACACGTGTGCCGGAGAGTTCCCTGCGGAGACTCCGTACTTCTATTCGTCGTACGAAGACGAAAGCGAGAGCGTCCGTTCCGACCGCGACAAGGTGGTGATCCTCGGGAGCGGTCCCAACCGGATCGGTCAGGGCATCGAGTTCGACTACTGCTGCGTGCAGGCCGTCCTCGCGCTCAAGAGCGCGGGCTTCGAGGCGATCATGGTCAACTCGAACCCGGAGACGGTGTCCACCGACTTCGACGTCAGCGACAAGCTCTACTTCGAGCCCCTCACGCTGGAGGACGTGCTCGAGATCCTGCACCTGGAAAGGCCCCTGGGGGTGATCGTACAGCTCGGCGGTCAGACCCCCCTCAAGCTGGCCGAGGGGCTGGAGCAGGCTGGGATCCCCGTTCTGGGCACGTCCGTGGACGCGATCGACCGCGCCGAGGACCGAGACCGCTTCGCCGAGGTCTGTCGCAAGATCGGCGCGCGTACGCCCGACAACGGCATCGCCACCAGCGAGGATCAGGCGCTCGAGGTGGCGCGGCGGATCGGGTTCCCCGTCCTCGTCCGCCCTTCGTACGTCCTCGGTGGACGTGCGATGCGCATCGTCTACGACGAGGAATCGCTCCGCCGCTACTTCGAGGAGGCTGCCCAGGCCTCCGAGGACCATCCTGTGCTCGTCGACCGATTCCTCGAGGACGCCTTCGAGGCCGACGTGGATGCGCTCTCCGACGGCACCGATGTGGTCATCGGCGGGATCATGCAGCACATCGAGGACGCCGGCGTGCACTCGGGAGATTCGGCCTGCGTGCTTCCTCCGTACCTTCTCGGTGGCCCGGCGCTCGACGAGCTTCGCGAGCTGACCCGGAAATTCGCGCTCGAGCTGGGTGTGGTCGGGCTGATCAACGTGCAATACGCCGTGAAGCACGGACTGGTCTACGTGCTGGAGGTGAATCCGCGTGCGTCGCGCACGGTCCCGTTCGTGAGCAAGGCGACCGGCGTCCCGTTGGCGCGGCTCGCCGCACGCGTGATGGCGGGTGAACGGCTTGCCGACCTGGGTGTGCCCGAGGAGCCGCCGGTGCCAGGCGTGGCCGTGAAAGAAGCGGCCTTTCCGTTCAACCGCTTCGACGTCGATGTCCTGCTCGGGCCCGAGATGCGCTCCACCGGCGAGGTGATGGGCTTCGACGATTCCTTCGGGATGGCCTTCGCCAAGGCGCAGGTGGCCGCCGGGAACGTGCTTCCAGAGGAGCCCGGGACGATCATCGTGACCGTGAACGATAGCGACAAGGCCACGGTCACGCCGATCCTGCGCCGGTTCGCCGACCTGGGCTTCCGCATCCTCGCCACGAGGGGTACGAAGGAGTACCTGAACCGGCTCGGCGTGCCCGCGGAGCGGGTCTACAAGGTCAACGAGGGGCGGCCCAACATCGTCGATCGCATCGTGAGCGGCGAAGTACGCCTCCTCATCAACACGCCCTTGGGCAAGGCGTCGCAGTACGACGACTACGCCATGCGCCGCGCCGCGATCATGTACAAGACGCCCTACCTGACCACGATGTCGGCGACGTCCGCGGCGTGCGACGCCCTGATCGCCTTGAAGTCGCGAGCGCATTCGGTACGCTGCATCCAGGAGCGCATCGCGTCGCTGGCTCCGGCGACGGTGGCCGACTGAGGCTGCATTTGGCCGACGGGCGCGCGCTCCCCACGGGTTTCTACCTCCACCCCGCCTCGCCCCTCCACGACACCGGCTGGGGCCACCCGGAGCATCAGGGACGTCTGCGGGCCCTGGCGTCCGCGGTGGGACGGGACCTGTTGGCGCTCCACGGCAGGGTTCAGCAGCGGGATCCCGCCGACGCAACTGAAGAGGAGTTGCTGCGCGTACACCGTCCGTCCCTGGTCCGCGGCGTGCGTGACGCCTGCGCGCTCGCCGAGGCGAAGGGGACCATCGTGTCGCTCGATCCCGACACGAAGGTCTCGTCGGGTTCCTGGGAGGCGGCGGTCGGTAGCGTGGGCACGGCGATCGCGGCCACGAGAGCCATCGCGGACGGCGAGCTCGCGAACGCCTTCGTGGCGACCCGACCGCCGGGCCACCACGCGACCCCCACCAGGGCGATGGGCTTCTGCCTGTTCAACAACGTCGCTGTCGCAGCGCGCGACCTCCTGGCGACCGGCCGGGCCCGACGGGTGCTCATCGTCGACTGGGACGTGCACCACGGCAACGGGACGCAGGATTGTTTCTACGACGACCCTTCCGTCTTCTTCCTGTCAGTGCACGAGTGGCCCCAGTATCCGGGGACCGGGCACGAGGAGGAGACCGGGGTGGGGGAGGGTGAGGGCACGACGCTCAACGTGATGCTGCCGGCCGGCACGCCACGCTCCGAGTACCGAGAACGGTTCAGCGCGGCGCTGGCCCGCGCATTCCAGCGGGGTGAGCCGGACTTCGTGCTGGTTTCGTCGGGCTTCGACTGCCTGGCGGGTGATCCCCTCGGTGGGCTGCTGCTGGAGCCCGAGGATCTCCACGACATGACGCGGGAGGTCCTGGATGCGGCACGGAGCGCGTGCGGGGGGCGCGTAGGCGTCCTGCTCGAGGGAGGTTACGATCCGGCGCGCACGGGGCAGGGCGCTGTCGGCGTCATCCGGGCGTTGGCGGGGCTACCGTTTCCCTGATCCGCCGGTGATCACCCTCCGCTCCGGTCGAGCCGCCTCAGCCGGTCGGTGGTCAGCGGCTCCGAGCCCGGAGCCACCGGGGCGGTGACGCCGCCGCCGCGCCGACGCAGGATGGCGCGACGGACCTGCTCCGCGGCGTCCCGCGCGGTGGCGCCATCGCGGATCAGCAGCCGCACCCTGGCCGGCATGTCCAGCATCTCTCGCTCTCGCGTCCGCTGCCTGAGCGCCTCCCGAACGAGGTCCACCGCACGGTCGGCGGGGACGCCGGTCTCCACCAGGTCGGCGAGCACGACGACGGCCATGGGGGAGCGTCCCTCGTCCTCGCCGAGTGCGCGCAGGGACGCCACGTCGACGCCGCGCTGGAGGGCATCCGCCCCCGCAATGGCCAGGGCCCCGTCCGCCCCGGGACCGAAGGCTCCCCACGCGAGGCGCAGCCGCCCGGCGTACGCCTCCACCGCGGATGTGAGCCGTTCCCCGCCCACGCCCTTGGCCGCTCCCTCGAGGGCCTTGCCGTAGACCGCCTCCGGGACGATCCCCTCCTGGGCGAGGCCCTGGGCGAGGGCGTCCACCGTGGCGAAGGTGGACGGTGGCAGTGCCTGCCGAGCCCGCTCTCTCGCGCTCGCGGGCGCCTGCGCGCCCGCACCTTCCGCGATGGCGGTCAGGACGAAGGTGAGGCCGATCGACACCAGGCTTCGCATGCTCATCGTACGGCTCCTTCGGCGCCGGGCCCGAGCCCAGCGGCGTCGTTCGCTTCGACCACGAGGGTCGCGTTCTTCCTGCCCCACTCGTCGGGGACCAGGTCGGGGGCGTCCTCCGGCACGTGCCAGGCTCCGTCCACCAGGAACCCGAAGTGGTGGACCCCCGCCGGGACGTGCACGGTGACGGTCCATGCGTCTCCCACCCGCGCCATCGCCACGGGGTCCCAAAGCGTGAAGTCCCCGAGCAGGTTCACGGTCCCGGCGCCCGGCGCGACCAGTCGGAAGCGCACGCCCGCTCCGCCGTCGACCGGTGCCCCGATCTCGAACAGATCGGGACGTCCCCCGGGACGCAGACCTACCACGCGCCGACCGACCATCAGCCCGCCACCCCCTCTTCCCGGGTCGGCGAGCGTGAGCGGATCCGGCGCGGCGCGCCCACCGAAGCCGCGGACCACCCACGCCCCGAGGGGCACCACCAGGGAGAGCCCCCCGGTCGTTTCCGCACCCGCCGGCGTGTCCCAGGCGTCCAGGCGCACCTCGACCGCCGACCCGGCGAGCGCCACCACCACGCGGCCTCCCACGGACCTGAACATCCCACCGGCTGTCTCATGCACCGATCCGGCCGCCCCGACCGCCAGGGCCCGCCCGCCCACCAACAGCTCGGCTTCGCCTCCGTATCGCCAGAGATCGTCGGTGAAGATGCGCGCGGGACCGTCGACGTACCTGCGGAGCTCGACCCGCGAGCGCCCCAGCCCGCCGGTCGCCGCGACCCGCACCATCACCGCGGGCCCCGACACGCGCAGGCCGAGCGACCCCTCCGCGCCGCCGGCGCGGTAGAGGTAGGGGTTGGCCACCTCGAAGGCGAAGCCCCGAGCCTCCATTCCCAGCGAGACCCCATGATCGAGGGGCAGCCATGCGGCCGCTCCGAGGTCGCCCGACAAGAAATCCGCGCCGTGCGCACCGTCCAGCGCGCGTCCCGCGAGTGCCGCACCCCAGACGCCCGTCCCACCGGGCGCGAACCGCTGGGCGCGGATTCCTCCGACCACGAAGCGCGCGGCGACCCCGTCCACCTCGACGGGCGGGCGCAGCTGGGAGCCGCCGACCTCCAGGACGACCTCGGAGGTCTGGGCGAGTCCGTCCGCCGCGAGCACCATCAGGAGCACGACCGGGCTCCAAGCGTCTCGGCGGCTCATGTTTCCGGGGCCGCGATCGCCAGGACGGCGTTGCGGTTGCCGAAGCCGTCGTCGGTGTAGCGCTCCGCGCCGGGGTCGGTCACCCACTGCGAGCCGTCCACGACGAACATGTACGTGTAGACGCCCGGCCTCACGGGGACCCGGCCGGTCCACACACCGTCCCCGTCCGCGTCGGTCAGGGAGAACGAGCCGCCCCAGCCGTCGAAGTCCCCGGTGACCGCCACGGACGCGGCACCGGGCGCGTCGAGTCGGAACTGGACGTAGACCATGGACTCCGTCGGGCTCGGCGGTGGGAACCCACGCCCGGTCACGAGCACCAGTGCCGCGAGCGCCGCGGCCGCCAGGGCGGCGGTGGCGGGGGACAGGCGCACCGTTCGGGGTCGCAGGAGCCAGTCCAGGGCGCGCCCCATCGCGCCGCGCCGGGGAAGGGCCTCGATTTCCGCCATGATACGATCTTCCAGCCATGCCGGGGCGGGCACCGAGAGCACGCGGAACGCGTCGAACATCCGCGACCACGCCTCCGCCTCGGCGCGCCGCTCGGCGGGCACTTCGGTCAGCTCGATCTCACCGTCCAGGTACCGGCGCGTCGCGTCGTTCATACGAACTCCTCCAGAATCCCCCGCAGCGACTCCCGCGCACGATGGACCCGCATCTTCAGGGAGGCCACGGACAGGCTCATCGCCGCCGCGATCTCCTCGTAGGACAAACCCTCGATGTGCTTCAGCACGAAGGCCTCGCGCTGCTCGGGTGTGAGTCGATCCAACGCTGCGCGCACGCGGCTGCGCACCTCGGCCCTGGCGGCCGCGTCCGCAGGGTCCCCCCGGACCGACGGTAGATCCGGGAGGACCTGGAGCGGTACGTCGCGCCGCCTGGGGCTGCGCACGTGGTCCCGGCATCGGTTCGCCAGGATCCGGAAAAGCCAGGCACCGACGCGAGCCGGCTCACGGCACGACGACAGCTTCCTGTATCCCTGGACGAAGGCCTGCTGGACAAGGTCCGCGGCCGCGTCCTGGCTCCCCACCATGCGCAGCGCATGAGCGTGGAGGACGTCCCCGTACCGTCGGACCAGGAGCCGGAAGGCGTCCCGCTCACCGTCCAGCACGTCGCGCACCACCTGGGCATCGGTTCGCTCGGCGGGCGTGGGCATGGCGGGAACATACGCGTGCGCTCTCTGCATGGTCGAGTCGATGGTGTCGGGGAGCCCTCACCCGATCAGCCAGGTGCACAGCACCGCGGCTCGCCACAGGGGGGCGACGCCGCGCACGTACCCCTCCTCCAGGAGCTGCTGCCCGTGGGCGATATGTCGCCTCGCCCGACCGAGCAGCTCGGCCTGGAGCGGCGTCGCGCCGTCCCCGAGCACGACGACGGCCCGCTCGTACAATCCGACGGCCAGGCGCTCGACCGCCCGGGCCTCCTCCATGGTCACGCCGCCCGGGAGCACCAGCGCCTTGAGAGCGGACCATTGCGCCAGCTCCGCCAGATGCACGGCGCGGCGCGGCTCACCCGCTGCCAGGGCGCGCTCGGCGCCGGCGAGGTACTCGCGCGCCGCGGCGAGGAACCTCAGCTGCTCTTCGTCTGCACCCTGGTCCTCGAGGATCCCGCTCGCGAGGCCGACGGCGGTGCCGCCCAACGCGACCGCGAGGCGAGCGCGCGCGAGCCGCGTGTCCACGTCGGTGACGCGGCGCACGCGGTCACGGTGGCGCTGCTCTGCCAGCACCCCCAGGCCGCCCGCCCGGTCCCGGTCCCCGGCGTCCAGCGCGCCTCGCGCGGACTCCGCCAGGCGACGGAGCTCGGACGCCAGCCCCTCCGCGCGGTCGTATCCGTCCGGGTCGTCGTCGACGAGAGCCTGGAGGTCTTCGATGCGCTCGACCAGCGCCGCGGCCATGTGCCGGCCGCGGGCCGCCTCCGCCGCGCGGGCGACCAGTCGGCGTGCCTCCCGCGCCTGATCGGCTGCGCGGTCGCGCTGGCCGATCTCCAGGGACGCCCGGGCCTCGGCGTAGCGCACCCTGGCCTCGGTGGCGAGCTCGGTCGCCGCCGCCAGCCCTCCCTGGTCGATCCCGATGCGCGTGGCTCCGCCCAGGTCCACCTCCACGGTCGCGAGGGCGACCTCCACCCCCTCCGGATCGGCGAGCAGCTCGAGGGCGATCTCGTCCTCGAAGGCGAGAGATTGGTTCACGGACGGAGCGAGCGGCCCGTCATCCGCACATGCCGCGAAGACGACCGTTCCCAAAAGGGAAAGGGCCCCGCGGCTCGACAGCTTCTTCATCATCAGGTCTCCGGTCTTTGCTGGTCTCACGTTGGCTCGTGGACGCGCGCCGAAGACAAGACGGTGCCAGGCAGGGAAAGGTAACGCGGCGTCGGGAAGGTCCCGACAGACGGCGGGGATTCCATGGGCTACGTTGCACCGGGGTGGGAACGAACGGAGCGATACGATGGCTCGTCCGATGGTGTTCTTGGCTCTCGTGGCCCTGTGGGCGGGACCCACCGAGTCCTTCGCGCAAAAGCCCCCTCCGACCGGCGAGGTCCTCGTCGTGCATCCGTCGGCCCGTGCGGCCATCGGTAGGCTCCGGTCCCCCTATTGCCCCGGAATGATGCTCGAGGTTTGTCCGTCGCCGGGCGGCGCGATGCTACGGGACTCGATCCAGCACATGGCCGAGGCGGGCCTCACCGCCGACACCATCGTCGACCGCATCCTGGCCGCGTACGGCGAAGAATGGCGAGCCGAGCCGCTGGGCACGGGCGCGGGAAGATGGGCCTGGCTGCTGCCCCCGCTGGGGCTCCTTGCCGGACTCGCGGCGGTGGCGAGCGTTCTCCTGAGGCGTAGCGGTGCTCTTCCCTCCGCTGGCCCGCCCCCGGACCCGGCCCCCGAGGACGTCGGGCGGCTCAAGGAGGCGCTCGCGGATCTCGAGGCGGAGGAAGAGCCCGCCTTCTGAGCTCGCCCGCGTTGCCCCTGCCCCCGCGGGCCGTACCTTTCAGGCATGCCTCAACGCGCCGAGGGGGACAGCGGAGCATCGCTCCCGGTCCCGTCCATGCTCGACCTCATCCGGTTGAGTCCCCGCCCCATCTTCCCGCCGGGCGGCATCGATCTGTATCGGCAGATCGCGCTGTTGACGGATCTGGCGGGAGGGGAAGAGGTCATCGACGTCGCATGCGGGAAGGGCGTGCCCCTGGAGTACTTCGTGCGGGAGCATGGGGTGATCGGGTCCGGGGTCGACGTGGACCCGCGTCTCATCGAAGCCGCCGAGGCGCGGTCGAGGAGGGATGGGATCTCGCTGCGACTTCAATTCCAGACGGGGCGCTCGGATGCGCTTCCCTACCGTGACGCCATCTTCGACGTCGCGGTGGGTGAGGTCGGGTTGGCGGCGCACTGTGATCCTGCCGACGCCGTGCGTGAGCTCGTGCGCGTGACCCGGCCCGGTGGCGCCGTGGTCCTGGTCCAGCTCGTATGGACGGCCCCGGTGGACGATGTCCGCCGTCGTATCCTATCCGAGCACCTGGGCGCCAAGCCGCTCATGCTCGTGGAGTGGAAGCGATTGCTTCGCGACGCAGGTCTGGTGGAGCTGCATACCGAGGACTGGTCGGACGAGCAGACGGCGTTCCGGCCGAGGGTCGCGAAGCCGTTCCCCGATTTCTCAGAGATCTTTTCCATTCGTGAGAAGCTGGGAATCTTGCGGCGCGCCTGGTCCCGATGGGGCTGGAACGGGGTGCGACTCGTGCTGGCGCGTGAGCGAGAGGTCCACAGGCTGCTGACCCGCGAACGGATCCTGGCGCTCGACCTGATCAAGGGGCGGCGTCCGATGGTGCCCGACGGTCCCGGTCCAGTGCAGGGCCCGGTGGGGACCGAGGTCGCGGACGAGGCGGCGTCGGGCTCGACCCCGCGCTCCACCGGGCCCCACTCGTCGGCGGAGGCGGGCGGGGCCGACGGCGTAGGAGAGGATACGGCCGGCTTACCGCTGTTCGGCGCCGACAAGGGCCGGAGATCACCCTGACAGGACGGGACGGAATACGTGAGCGAGTCGCTGCTGTGCACGGAGGACGGGATCCGGCGCGTCCAGGAGGCGCTCGGCGAGCAGGGGCTGGACGGCTGGCTGCTCTACGAGTTCAGGGGAGCCAACCCGATCTCGAAGGCCATGCTGGACGTCGGCAAGACGACCCGTAGGGCGTTCTTCCTCATTCCGGCCGAGGGAGAGCCGCAGGCGCTGATCCACGCCATCGAGGGCTCCTCGTGGCGACACTGGCCGTGGGGGAAGCGGCGCTACGCCGGTTGGCGCGAGATGGAGGAGGCGTTGGCCGAGCTGCTCGCGGGGCGGGGCCGTCTGGCGATGGAGGTCTCTCCGGGCGCGGCCGTGCCGACCCTCGATTATCTGCCCGCCGGGATGGCGGAGGTGATCCTGCGCAGCGGGGTCGAGGCCGCGTCCTCGGGCGACCTCGTGTCCCGCTTCTACTCGGTGTGGACGCCGTCGCAGCTCGCCGATCATCGCGAGGCCGCGGAGATCCTCCCCCGCATCGCCCGCGCCGCATTCGAGCGCGCCGCCGAAGCGATCCGGACGGGCGCCCCGACCAACGAGGGCCAGCTCTCGGACTGGATCCGCGGTCAGCTCGGGGAGCACGGACTCAGTGGCGCCCCGGACTGCATCGTCGCCGTGGGTCGCACGGCTTCGGACCCCCACTATGCCCCGCAGGGCGCAGGTGAGACCATCCGCCGCGGGGACCTGTTGCTCATCGATCTGTGGGGGGGGAAGCCCGAGTCGGTTCCCGCCGATCAGACCTGGATGGGCATGATGGGCGGGTCGGTCGACGAGCGGACCCGCGAGATCTGGGAAGCCGTGCGCGACGCGAGGGATGCGGCGTTGTCGTTCCTCCGTGAACGATCCGGGGCCGGGGCGGAGGTCCGAGGTTTCGAGGTCGACGACGTCGCCCGGGGAGTGGTCAAGGCTCGCGGCTACCCCGAGTACTTCGTGCACCGGACCGGCCACTCGATCGATACGGTGTTGCACGGTAGCGGGCCGAACCTGGACAATCTCGAGACCCGCGACGACCGTCGCCTCATCCCCGGGGTCGGATTCTCGGTGGAGCCCGGCATCTACTTGGCCGGCGACATCGGCGTTCGCAGCGAGGTCAACGTCTTCTGGGGTGACGACGGGCCCCTGGTGACGCCTTCGGAGATCCAGAGGGATATCTTCCTCCTTCTCGAGGATTGACCGACCCGGTGCCGGAAGGGGCCCGCGTAGAGGTCGCCCTGCCCCTCCCGATCCACCGCACGTTCACCTACGGGGTCGAGGGAGCCGTTCCGGGTGCCGGAACCCGCGTGCTGGTTCCGTTCCGCAGGGAAGAGCGGATCGGATGGGTGGTAGGACCGGGGGCGTCGGGCCCGATTCGCGGGCTCCGACAGGTCCTGGACGTCCTGGAGGAACGCCCCAGCGTACCGGAAGGGCTCCTCGAGCTGTGTCGCTGGATCGCCGACTACTACGCCACGCCGCTGGGGATCGCGCTGCGAGCCGCCCTCCCGGCAGTGCTCGCGGACGTGTCCCGCGACTACGTTGCGCTCTCGGGCCCGGCGCCGGCAGGCCTGCGTCCCCGGGAGCGCCGGCTCGTGGCCGCCCTCGCGGCTCGTGGGGGGACCCAGGCGGTCCGTGCTCTCACCAGGTCGCTCAAAATGGGCTCGCTCTGGCCCGAGATCCGGTCCCTCAAGAGCCGCTCGGCCCTCACCCATGTGACGGTCGCGCCCAGCGGCCCGCCGCTGAAGACCCGCCGGATCGTGCGCATCCTTCGCGCGCTTCCTGACCTGGGCGAGCGGGACGTGACCTTTGGACGCGCCTCACGCCAACGGGAAGCGTACGAGCTGCTGGAGGCCTCCGGCGGCGCCGTGGAGCTGGCGCACCTGACGGGTGAGGCGGGATTCAGCCGAGGTGTCGTCACCGGTCTGGAGGGCAAGGGGCTGGTCGAGCTGCATGACGAGGAGCTCATGCGCGATCCCTTCGCGGCCGACGAGCCCGGGGCGCCCCCGGGACACGCGCCGACCCCTGCCCAAAGGGCTGCGCTCGATACCCTCATCCGGGGGCTGGACGACGCTCGCCCGCCCCCTTTTCTGCTCCAGGGCGTGACGGGGTCGGGGAAGACGCTGGTATACATCGAGCTGCTGCGCGAGACGCTGCGCCGCGGTCGCTCGGCGGTGGTGCTCGTTCCCGAGATATCGCTGACGCCGCAGACGGTATCGCGCTTCCGCGCCCACTTCGGCGACCAGGTGGCGGTGCTTCACTCGGGCCTGTCGGACGGCGAGCGCTACGACGCGTGGCGCCAGCTCCGCTCCGGTGAGCGGCGCATCGCGGTGGGGGCCCGGTCTGCGCTGTTCGCTCCGATGGCCGACCTCGGGGCGGTCGTCGTGGACGAGGAGCACGACGGGAGCTACAAGCAGTCCGAGGCGCCGCGCTATCAAGCGCGGGACCTCGCCGTGATCCGGGCTCATGCTACAGGGGCCGTGTGCGTGCTCGGGAGTGCGACGCCGTCGCTGGAGAGCTGGCAGAACGCGCGCTCCGGCAAATTTCGGCCCCTGATCCTTCCCGAAAGGGTGGGTGGCGCGCGTCTTCCCGACGTGAAGGTCGTGGATCTCCGGGTGGCGCGTAGGGAGCGGGCGGAAGGACACATGACCGCGGGAGCCCGCGGTGGGGGTATTCTGGGGACCGAGCTGATCGCGGCCGTGGACGCGCGACTAGCCAGGCGAGAGCAGGTGATCCTGCTGCTCAACCGTCGCGGATATGCTTCGTTCGTACAGTGCCGCGAGTGTGGGCACGTCGAACAGTGCCGAAACTGTTCCATCTCCCTCACCTACCATCGGGTGACACAGCGCATCGTGTGCCACCACTGCAGGTTCGACGCCCCCGCGCCCAGCCGCTGTCCCGCCTGCGGCTCCGCCGACCTGTCCTTTCGCGGGCTCGGAACGGAACAGGTGGAGCGGGTCACCGCCGAGGCGTTCCCGAGTGCCCGTCTGGCCCGCATGGACGTGGACACGACCTCCGGCAAGTGGTCGCACCAGCGAATTCTCTCGCGGGTGGAGTCGGGGGAGGTGGACATCCTGCTCGGGACACAGATGATCGCGAAGGGGCTCGATTTTCCACGCGTCACCCTGGTCGGGGTGGTGAACGCCGATGTGGGGATGCACCTCCCCGACTTCCGGGCAAGCGAGCGGACCTTCCAGCTGCTCAGCCAGGTGGCGGGCCGTGCCGGCCGCGGCTCCCTGGGTGGGGAGGTCATCGTGCAGACCTCGCTCCCGGACCACTACGCGATACGGGCGGCGGTGGCCCACGACTACGACGGCTTTGCGACCCGGGAGCTGGAGGCCCGCCGAAGCCCCGCGTACCCACCTTGGGTGCGACTCGCGAACGTGGTGCTCAGCAGCCCCGATCAAGCGCTTGCGGCCGCCGGAGCCGAGCACGCCGCGGCCTGGATCAGGAGATGGATCGATCGCGCGTGGCGTGCCCGGGTGACCACGGAGGTCGTCGGCCCGGCACCGTCGCCCATCGAGAAGCTGCACGGCCGCTGGCGTTGGCACTTTCTGCTCCGGAGCCCGTCTCCCAAGGCCATCGGAGGCGCCCTGAGCGCACTGGCCGAAGACTGCGCCCTGCCGGCGGGAGACCTTCGGATGGCGTTGGACCGGGATCCTGTGGCGCTCCTCTGACCCGCATCGACTGCGAGGTGACCCACGGGCCCGGTCGGCGGTGCCCGCCCGCCGTGGACCAGGATTGCCGGCGCCGGCCATGCCGGTATATGTTCGGGCAGGTGGCCGAGCGGCCACGTCGGGAAGGGAGCAGGAGGCAGAGAACCCGTGGGGTGCCTGGCGCTGAACGCCT
Source organism: Gemmatimonadota bacterium (assembly GCA_003248075.1). GTDB lineage: Bacteria > Gemmatimonadota > Gemmatimonadetes > Longimicrobiales > Gaopeijiaceae > SZUA-318. The sequence goes on from QJYK01000253.1 coordinate 26,340, forward strand.
CGTTCGAGCCGCTGACGATCGTCCCCTCGAAGCGGGCCGTTCGGCTGGTTCTGGACGGTAAGGCCGAGCTATTGGAGGTGGACGGAAGCCGATGCTTCCGGTCCGAGAGACGGGAGGTGCCGTGCCCGTCCGTGATTCG
>QJYK01000023.1 GCA_003248075.1 Gemmatimonadota bacterium
AGGGGGCGCCCACGGACCAGCGTACCGACGTCTGGTCGTTCGGGGTGGTGCTGTTCGAGATGTTGGCCGGGCGCCGACCGTTCAGCGGGAGCTCCCCGGCCCACACCCTCGCCAGGATCCTGGAGCGCGATCCGCCGTGGGAGGCGCTGCCGGCGGACATGCCGCAGTCGGTGATCGGCTTGCTCCAAGGCTGCCTGACGCGCGACGCGGACACCCGGCTCCGGCACATCGCGGAGGCCGCCGCCGTGCTGGAGCGCGTGGTGCCCCACCGGGCCGACTCGTCGGAGATTCCGCCGGGTGGCCAGGCGGCTCCGGAGGAACCGCCCAGCACCGCATCGCTTCAACGGCTGGAACAGGAGATCCGCTTTTGCACGGCGTCGGACGGGGTCCGCATCGCCTACGCGACCGTGGGGAGCGGCCCCGTCATCGTCAAGGCGGCGAACTGGCTGAACCACCTCGAATACGACTGGGGCAGTCCGGTGTGGCGGCACGTATTTCGCGAGCTGGCCCGCGACAACATGCTGGTACGCTATGACGAGCGCGGGAACGGGCTGTCGGACCGCGACGTGGAGGATCTCAGCTTCGGCGCGTTCGTGCGCGACCTGGAAACGGTCGTCGACGCGGCGGGCCACGAGCGGTTCGCCCTGTTCGGGATCTCGCAAGGCGCGTCGGTGTCGATCGCGTATTCCGTCGCCCATCCGGAGCGGGTGTCACACCTCGTCCTGCTGGGGGGGTACGCTCTTGGCCGCAGCAGGCGCTCACCGGAGGCCGCGGAGCAGGCCGATGCCATGCGCACCCTGATGCGACTGGGCTGGGGGCAGGACAACGACCAGTTCCGCCAGCTGTTCACCTCGTCCATGATCCCCGGCGCCACGCGGGAGCAGATGCAGTGGTTCAATGACCTGCAGCGCATGACGGCGAGCGCGGCAACCGCTGTGCGTTTGCGCTCCGCGTTCGATGGTATCGACGTGTCGGAGCTCCTGGGCCGCGTACGGGTGCCCACGTTGGTGCTCCACGCGAGGGGTGACGCGGCCGTTCCCTTCGAGCAGGGAAGGATGCTCGCCAGCAGGATCCCGGGGGCCCGCTTCTGCACGCTCGAGAGTCAGAACCATCTCCTGCTCGAGGGCGAGCCGGCCTGGGCGCGCTTCCTCATGGAGTTCAAACGCTTCCTGGGGACCTAGCATGGGCAGACTCGACATCCGTCCGGTCACTCCGACCATCGGCGCCGAGATCCATGGTGTCGACCTGGCAGACCTTCCCATGGAGGACTTCGAGACGATCCACGGGGCGCTGGCGAAGCACCAGGTCCTGTTCTTCCGCGATCAGGACATCTCGGTCGAGGCCCACAAATCGTTCGGCGCCCGATTCGGCGAGCTCGCCGTGCACCCCAACGACCCGGGGCTGGAGGGCCACCCCGAGGTCATGATCATCCACGCCGACGAGACGTCGAAGCGCGTCGCGGGCGAGATGTGGCACTCGGACGTGTCGTGCTCCCTCGAGCCACCCATGGGTTCCATCCTCCGGATGTTCGTCGTCCCGCCGAATGGCGGCGATACGCTTTTTGCCAGCATGTATGCTGCGTACGACGCGCTGTCGGATGGGATGAAGGCATACTTGGACGGCCTGACCGCGGAGCACGACGGCGGGCCCTACTACCGGGAGGTGAATCGGATCATCGGGCGCGGTGACGGCGGCAAGAGCTATCCCAGTGCCGAGCACCCGGTCGTCCGCACCCATCCGGTCACGGGTCGGCGCTGCCTGTTCGTGAACTCGATGTTCACGACGCGACTGGTCGGCGTGCCCCGGGCGGAGAGCGACGCGATACTCGCCCACCTCTTCGACCACGTGAAGAACCCGCTCTTCCAGTGCCGGTTCACGTGGCGACCCCACTCGGTCGCGTTCTGGGACAACCGCTGCACCCAGCACTTCGCCGTGTGGGACTACTACCCCCACGTACGTTCGGGCTACCGCGTGACGGTGAAGGGGGAGCGGCCCGTCTGAAGCGGCGGACTGCCCTTGCCTGGCCGCGTCGGCGCGGCAATGATGCCCCACCCACCGACGGGCCCCGCCGAAACATCCACCGATACGGAGCCGTGCATGACCGACGCCGTCGAAGCTCAAGCGTCCCTGGAGGGGGCGCTCAAGGACGAGATCATCCGGATGTACGAGGAGATCGCCGAGAACCCGGACGCGGAGTTCCACTTCTTCCACGGGCGGGAGGCGGCGGAGTTGTTCGAGTACGAGCCCGAATGGCTCGACCGCGCCCCGGCCGGAGCCGTCAGGTCGTTCGCCGGGGTCGGAAACCCGCACTTGCGGGCCGCCTTCAAGACCGGAGAGACCGTGCTCGACCTCGGGAGCGGTGCGGGGCTCGACTCGATCATCGCGTCCTGGGCCGTCGGTCCCGGGGGACGCGTCATCGGCGTGGACATGAATCCGTCGATGTGCAGGAAGGCCCGCGAGCACGTCGCGGCCTCCGGCTCCGACCTCGAGTGTCACGAGGGGGTCATGGAGTCGATCCCGGTGCCCGACGCCTCGGTCGACGTCGTGATCTCGAACGGCGTGATCAACCTGTCGTTCCGCAAGCGTCGTGTGGTGGAGGAGCTCTTCCGCGTGCTCAAGCCCGGCGGACGCATCTCGATCACGGACATCGTGAGCGGAAAGCAGCTGTCCCAGAAGATCGTGAACGACCCCAACCTGTGGGCTTCCTGAATCGGAGGCGCTCTCCTGGAGGGAGAGATGTTCCGGCTCCTCGAAGAGTCGGGCTTCACGAGGGTGAAGACGGCGGTCGTGCCACGCTTCCGCTTCCGCAAGGCCAGCACCCAGAGCTCCGCCGAGTCCTACGGTGTGAAGGCGGTGATGATCACGGCGACCAGGCCCGGGGGTGGCCCGGCGACGTAGGGTGACGAAGCGACCCACGATCGAGCTGGGGCTGGGAGCCAACGCCAGCCAGTTCTGGCTGCTGGTCCTCGTGAACGCGCTCGTGGGCTCGATGGTGGGCCTCGAGCGCACCGTCCTGCCACTCCTCGCCGAGGCTGAGCTGGGAGTCGCCTCGAAGAGTGCCGCCCTGTCGTTCATCGCGACCTTCGGCGCGGTGAAGGCGGTCGCCAACTTCTCCGCCGGTCGGCTGGGAGACCGTTACGGGCGCAAGCCGGTGCTCGTGGCGGGATGGCTCGCGGCAGTGCCTGTCGTGCCGCTGGTGATCTGGGCGCCGTCCTGGTCGTGGATCGTGCTCGCCAACGTGCTCCTTGGCGTCAACCAGGGGCTGGCGTGGTCCACGACCGTGATCATGAAGATCGACCTGGTCGGGCCCAGTCAGAGGGGGCTCGCCATGGGGTTGAACGAGTTCGCCGGCTACATCGCGGTGGCGCTCGCGGCGCTGCTCAGCGGGGTCGTCGCCGAGGCGCACGGGCTCCGTCCCGAGCCCTTCTACATGGGCATCGCCGCCGTCGCCGTCGGGTTGGGACTCTCGGCCGCCCTGGTTCGGGAGACGCGCGGACACGCCGAGATGGAGGCGGCTACCCTCCGAGCGGGGCAGCGCCGGGACGGGATGGCGGCGATCCCCACGACTGGGCAGGTCTTTCGATTGGGTTCGTGGCGCCATCCGGCGCTGTCGAGCGCCAGCCAGGCGGGCCTGGTGAACAACCTCAACGACGGGCTGGCATGGGGCCTGTTTCCGCTCTTCTACGCCGCGGGCGGACTCGATGTCGCCTCCATCGGCGTCCTGGCTTCGACCTATCCGGCCACGTGGGGCATCCTCCAGCTGTGGACGGGGGCGCTTTCGGACCGCTGGGGGCGCAAGTGGTTGATCGTCGGCGGGATGCTGCTCCAGGGCCTTGCGCTCGCTGGTATCGCGATGGCCCGGGGGTTCTGGCCATGGCTCGGTGCCTCCGTGCTGCTCGGTACGGGCACCGCCATGGTCTACCCTACGCTGCTCGCGTCGGTCGGCGACGTGGCCCACCCCACCTGGCGGGGTTCGGCGGTCGGCGTTTATCGTCTCTGGCGCGACAGCGGATATGCCGTGGGCGCGCTGGTGGCCGGTGGGCTGGCCGACGCATTCGGTATGCCCGTAGCCATCGGTGCGGTGGCGTCCCTGACCGCGCTTTCCGGCGTGCTCGTAGCCTGGCGGATGCCTGAGACCCTCACGACGCGCGACGCTCCCGTGCGGTGAGGTCTGGCCCGCTCAGCGTGCCCGCGAGCTCCAGCGCAGTCCGGCGCGCAGCCGGAGGAGGGCGGGCCTCTCGGCCAGGTCTGGTCCGCTCGCGGCAGTGCGTGCGAAAGCCAGCTCGCCAACCCTTACGACGTCTCCCCCGAGGTCGAGCGACCACCCTTCGTCGAAGGCGAGTCGGAGGCCGGCTCCCCCTCCGTACGCCGCCGCAGAAGTGGTCCGCTCGGGCTGACCCGACCCTCTGCGCATCTGTGCGTTGAATGCGATGCCGGCGAGCCCGCGCGCGTACAAGGCCAGAGAGCCCACAGCAGCGCCCACCTCGGGTCCGACGCCCACGAGCACGACCCGGTTGTCTGCCCTCTCGAAGGGACCCTCCTGGGCATCCAGCGGCATCAGCATCCCGTCGGCCCGCAGCCGCAGGACCGACGTGAGGCGGCGCGAAACCACCGCATCGAATCCGATGCCGCCGTTCAGGAACTCGGAGCTGCCACCGACGAACAGGGTCGCGCTGACCGAAGCACCTACCGACCACGCTCCCTCGACCTGTCCGGCCGCGCTCGCCGGCGCGAGAAGCACCACCGCCAGGACGCCGAGCACGCCGTTCACATCTTCTCCTCCCCCATCCCTTTCGGTAGCGAAGAGCCGCTCAGCCCGGTGCGAGCTCGGCCAGCCGCGCGCGCGCGTCACCGACTTCGCGCAGCTCCGGATCGGCCCCACCCCAGAGCTCCAGGAACCGTTGATACGCCGCCCGCGCCTCCACGGTCCGCCCCAGCTCCTGCAGGACGCGGGCGAGGCGGTAGTGGGCGAGGATCCACTCCTCCTGGCTCTCGCGCGACGTCTCCGATCCCTGAGCCCGGGTCACCTCCTCGAGCAGCGATGCCGCGCCCTCCTTCTCGGCGGCCGCAAGCCGCGCCTGCGCCAACGCCGAAAGGACCCGCACCGGTCGCCCGGCGGCCTGGAGCGATGCGGCAGTCTCGAGGTGCGCGGTTCCTTCGGCCAGGTTGCCGCGCGCGACTTCGACCTCGCCCCTCAGGAGCTCCAGGGCGGCCCGGTTGTCGACGTTGGGCTCGGCGCGGGCGACGGCGCTGTCCAGCAGCTCTTCCGCAGTGCCAAGCTCACCGTTCCTGGCGCCGAGGACGCCCACTGTGACCAGCAGGATCGAGGGCATCCAGTTCCGGAGCGCCAGATCGCGCGCCGCGCCGATCTCCTGCCTGGCTGCTTCGCCGCGCCCGAGCCTAAGGTACGCAGCAGCCAGGAACGCGCGGTCGCGCACCTCGCTGATCGGCGAGTGTCCGGCCTGGTGGAGCACGATCGCCTGGCGCAGCAGGTCGGACGCCTCGACGTACCTGCCCGTGTACGCCCGAAGCAGGGCCATGGACCGGAGGCCGCGTGCCCGGTTCGTCGGTGTTCCCGCCAGCATGAGCCCGTATAGCTCCTCGGCGTCGGCGAAGCGGCCCAGCAACACCAGGTCGTGCCCGTACTCCTCGTTGAGGACCGCGTTCCCGCGCAGATCGGGCTGCAGGCGGAAGGCCCGCTCGTACAGGGGCACGGCGGCTTCCAGGTCGCCCTGGCCATAGTGGAGGGTGGCCAGGTTGGCCCATGCGTTGGCGTCGAGCGAGTCGAGGAGGATGACCTTCTGATAGGCTTCGATCGCTTCCTGGTCGCGGCCCAGGCGGAGAAAGACGTAGCCGAGCCGGCTCCACGCGACCGGATCCTGGGGCATGAGGCTCGTGAGGGCCCCGAACCACCCCGCGGCGGCCTCCCGGTCGCCCCGCCACTCCGACACCGTTCCCTGGATGGCGAGCCGCTCGCGCTCGGTCACCCCCTCCAGGTGGGCCAGCGCCTTGTCGAAGGCCGAGTCCGCCCGCACCCGGTCGTTCTGGTTCCAGCGGTACCATTGTCCGAGGGACGCCTGCGCCAGCGCGAAGGTGCTGTCCAGCTCCACGGCACGGCGATAGAGCACGCCGGCCTCGCCGCCGTGTCCCGCCGAGCCCTCGCGGACCCCCTCCGACCACGCCTTCAGGGCCTCCAGGGAGACCGTGGTGGCTTGCCTGAGTCGGATCGGGGTCCGCACCATCGAGCCCAGTGTCTCTCCCAGCTCGCGCCGTATCTCCCGCGCCAGCCGATCGACGGCCTCCAGGACCTCCTCGGGCGAGGAGGCGGTCTCGGTGAGCGAGGACACGGTCTGCTCGGTGGCCGGGTCCACGAGGCGGGCCCCGAGGACGTATCGGTTTCCCATCCTGCGGAGCGACGGGATGACGACGGCACCGGCGCCCAGGCGCACGGCGAGCTCGATGGACGTCGCCTCGTCGAGGGGCGCGTCCTCCGGGCGTCTCATCTGACGAAGCCCCTCGCGGATGCGCGGAGCGGCGAGCAGGTTCACGCGGGAGGACTGGGCGAGCGACAGTCGGATGCCCTCGTCGAGCGTGCCGTCGAAGATCGTGTCCCCCGTCTCGTTCCGGAGATGCGCCACCAGCACCCAGGCACCCTCGGCCAGGGCCATCGCACCCTTGGGGAGCATCACCCATCCGATGGCTCCGAGTGCGAAGACGATGGCCGCCGTCGCCAGCAGAGGCCACCCGGTGGGGGATCGGGATGGGGATGCCCCTCCGTCCACCGCGTCCTGGGGAACCACCTCGAAGGCCCAGGAGAGTCCGATCGCCACGGGGAAGCCCATCAGGGCGACCAGCACCACGAAGCGTAACAGGGAAGGCGGGAGCCCCAGGGCGGGAAACGCGATGTCGGCCGCTTGCCAAACGACGAAGACGGCGGCCCCGTAGGCGGCCGTCGTCTGGTAGACCTTCCTGCGCTTCAGCTCGTCGAGGAACGAGCCGGTCTCGGTGTCCACGGACATGCTCGGGCCCTCTCCCGCCTGGAAGATGCAACCGGGTGGGACGAATCGGCAACGGCCGCGACCAGGTCGCAGGAGATGCCCGCGGGGGCACGCCGGCGTCCTTCCCGACGTTCGATGGCGCGGGGCGCGCCGCGCGTCGCCGGGGCGGCTCGAAACGGGCGGCTTGCCGCTCCGGCCGCGCGGATATATATGTGTGCGTCACACTTATGATCTTCCTCGCCCAGAGCCGACATGACCCCCGCAACGCACTCGTCCGACCACCTGTTGAACCTGACGGGTGCATTCCTGGATGTGTGGGCGGATCGGGTGCGGTTGGCGGTGGAAGGCGAGGTGGGCGCTTCGGGGTCGGGCCCGGCCGCGCTCCTCGCGCTGGCCACCTGGCCGGATCGCTCCGTGGACTTCCTTGCAGGGGTGCTCGGACTCACGCACTCCGGGACGGTACGGCTCGTCGACCGCCTTTCGGGTGAAGGGTGGGTCGAGCGTCGCGCGGGCATCGACGGGCGCACCGCGGCGCTCCGGCTCACGCGACGCGGAAGCACAGTGGCCAAAGCCGCGCGAAGCGAGCGCCGGAGGGTGCTGTCCGAGCTCGTCGCGGAGCTGGACGACCAGGAGAAGGCGGTGTTGGGCGCGGCCATGTCGCGCGTCCTCCGCGGGCAGCCGCGGACCCGGACGGAGGCCCGGCGAGCGTGCAGGCTTTGCGACCATTCGGTGTGCGAGGGACCGGCGTGCCCGGTGTCGATGTCCGTCGGCGGGGCGTGAGGTCATTCCAGAGACCAGTGGCGGAAGAGGAGAGGCGAATGGATCGACGATCGTTCATGGCGACGGGAATCGGCGGTGCTCTGGGGATGGGTGCCTGGGCCGCCGCGCCTCGAGGCTCGCGGCCCGGCAACGCGCAAACCGCGCGCGCCCTGTTCCCGAGGGCCGAGCAGGAGGTCTTCCTGAACGGGGCGGGCGGCACACCCCTTTCCACCTTCGCCGAGTCCGGGATCGCCCGTTACCTGGACTTCATCCGACTCGGCCCTGCCGAGGGGCGGGGTGCCTACCGCGAGCGGGTGTGGAACGACGTCCGCGGCCTATTCGCGTCCCTGATCGGTGCGAAGGAGGCGGAGGTCGGTTTGGTCGGGTGCACCAAGGCGGGGGAGCAGCTGGTGATCGACCACCTGACCGCGCTGCGCAGCGGTGGAAACATCGTCACGAACGACCTCCACTTCTCCGGATCGCTCCACAACCTCGAAGGGTTGCGTCGCGCGGGAATGGACGTCCGCGTCGTGCGCGCGGATGCGGCGCTCCACGTCCCGATCGAGCGAATGGCCGACGCCATCGACGACCGGACCGCGTTGGTGACAGTGTCCCTCGTTTCCAACGTGACCGGGCGCATCGAGCCGGTTTCGGACCTCGCCGGGGTGGCCCACCGGCACGGCGCGCTCGTGTTCGCCGACATCATCCAGGCGGCCGGCGCCATCCCGATCGACGTGCGCGCGCTGGACGTGGATGTCGCCGCCTGCTCGGCGTACAAGTGGCTCTTCGGCATCCACGGCGCGGGCTTCCTGTACGTGCGGGAGGAGCTACAGGGCACCGTGCTGCCCGACCACCTCTTTCCTGGCCACGTCCGCAGGAACTACGTGCCCTGGATCGAGGGCGCCGCCCTGGAGGGCGTGGGTGACTATACCTACGAGGCGCCCTCCAGCGCCGCCCGCTATCAACCTGGGCACGTCAGCTACCTCGGTTACGCAGCCGCGTACGAGGGGCTCCGCTTTCTGCTCGACGTCGGCGTCGAGCACATCCAGCGGCACTCCACCGCTCTGGTGACCCGTCTCCTGGACCAGATCGACGTGGACCGTTGGCGCGTGCTCACGCCCGAGCCCGACCGGGTGCCCATCCTGTCCTTGCGCCCCCCGGCCATGGAGGGTCTCGTGGACCGCCTGGCGGCGGCTGGCGTGGTGGTGAGCGTGGGCGGTGACATGGAGCGACTCATGAGGGTCTCGCCGGCGATCTACAACGACGACACCGACATCGATCGGCTCGCCGAGGTGATCCGGAGCGCATAGACGCTTTCCGCGCTGCACCCGGCGACAGCCGGGGGCGGGGACCGGCGAGGTCGCGTGGACGGGGGCTCGTGGGTCGCGGTACTGTAGACGACCGATGGTTGACCATCACCGCCTCCTCCGATACCGACCATGAAGGATGCCACCAGGGTGATTCGCGCCGGGCAGCCCGCACCCGAGCAGGGCCGTCCACTCGCACCCGGTCCGACGTTCGCGAGCATGTACCATCTGAAGGGAGACCCGAGCACCTCCGAGCTCACGTACGGTCGCTTCCACAATCCGACCTGGAGCGGATTCGAACGGGCGCTCGAGGAGCTGGAGGGCGGTCCCTCGGTCTCGTTTGCGTCGGGCATGGCCGCGGTGGCGGCGGTCCTGGGCGTCTCCCTCCGTCCAGGCGACACCCTCGTGCTGCAGGGCGACGGCTACTACTCGGTGCGCGTCGTGGCGAACGAGCAACTGGCGCCCCTGGGCATCCAGGTACGGACGACCGACCACGTCGACCGACCGCTCGGCGGTCTACTGGACGGTGCCCGCCTCGTGTGGATCGAGACGCCCAGCAATCCAGGCCTCGGCATCTGCGACGTGCGCGCGTTGGCCCAGGAGGCGGGGGCCGCCGGAGCGCTCCTGGCCGTGGACAACACGACGGCCACCGCGCTCCTGCAAAAGCCTCTGGCGCTGGGCGCCGACTTCTCGATCGCCTCGGACTCGAAGGCGCTGGCGGGTCACGGCGACCTCATCCTCGGCCACGTGAGCGCGCGCGATCCCGCTCTGGTGGAGGCGCTACGCACCTGGCGCACCCGCATGGGCGCGATCCCCGGGCCCATGGAGGTCTGGCTGGCCCACCGCTCCATCGGCACCCTGGACGTTCGGCTCGAGCGGATGTGCGCGAACGCCTATCGGGTGGCCTCGATGCTGGCCGCGCGCGCCGACGTCACGGGCGTGCGCTACCCGGGCCTGACCACACATCCCGGACACGACATCGCTCGGCGTCAGATGGCCGATTTCGGCTGCGTGGTGGGTTTCGATCTCGCGACCGAGGCGCGCGCCGACGCCTTTCTACGCGAATGCCGACTGGTGGACGAATCGACGAGCTTCGGGGGATTGCACACGACCGCGGAGCGCCGTGCCCGTTGGGGTGGAGACACGATCGGGCCGGGGTTCATCCGCATGAGCGTCGGGTGCGAGGACGCGGGAGATCTCCTGGAAGACCTCACGCTGGCCCTCGACGCCTGCGCGCCCAGCTAGCCCTGCGGCTCGACGGGCTCAGCCGGCCGGTCGGGTCGTCGCCAGGAAGTTGCCGACCCAGCTCCCCACGACGCTCATGATCACCGAGGCGCCGACGAGATAGCCGGCGATGGACACCCCGGGCACCGCGGCGACGACGATCGGCATCGCGGCGACGGCCGTGAACCAAGCCATGGCACGGCGTGGCCGTCCTGCCGGACAGTGGAATACGGCGGACATCGGGACGATGAGCGCTGCGGCGCCCAGCGCGACCACGCCGGCGCGCTCGCTCCTCGTGATCGCCGCGACGGCGGCCATGGAGAGCGCGCTTCCCATGGTCCCCGCGACCCAGTGGGCTGCCTGCCGACGGGCTCCGCGGATCAGCGGGCGTGTCGAGACGTCCAGCCAGAGCACGAAGTCCGACAAGGGGCGCACCGTCCAGCTCAGCAGAACGAACCCGACCCAGGACGCCATGAGCGGGTACGTGACCGGAGCCAGCGACGGATCCGCCTGGGTCGCGTCGCGGAGGGCGGCGAACAGGATCAGACCCGCCGCGATGATCCCCCAACGCAACCGCGTCGGAAGGCGATCGAACCAGAGGAAGAAGCGGAGGATGATCCGGTAGATCGCGTTCTGCGCTTTGGTCGCTTCGATCAGCCCCGACCTCGCCCACTCCGAGGTCGGGTCCAGCGTGAGCGCCTGCTCGAAGTGGGTCACCGCGTCGGTCGCGGCCCCCCCCTCGAGCGCTGCCCACCCCTGGCCCGTGCGTACCCAGCTCGACGCGGGGAAGCGCTTGAGCAGGGACCCCAGCGAGGACGCCCATCGGTTCGACCCATCCCGGTTGCGCAAGGCCACGATCCGAAGCGCCTGACATCCTTCGTCCGCCGGATCGACGGCCAGGCCGGCGTCCGCGGCCGCGATGGCCTCGGGCCACCTCCCACGGCCGAAGTGGACGTGGGCGAGCAGGGTGTAGCCCAGCACGTGCCAGGGTGCGAGCTCGAGACAGCGCAGGGCCGCGGTCTCGGCCTCCTCGTAGCGACGAGCGTCCTCCAGGACCGCACCGAGCGTCCAATGGGCGAAGGCGGCCCCAGGACCGTTCCGTTTTTCGGATCCCGGTCGATGATCTCGTCCAGGACGCCCGCCGCGTCCGAGAAGCGGCCATCGTCGAAGAGATCGAACACGTCGAGATCCGGCTCATACTCCATTCGCGCCTCCGTAGCGTGTCGCAACTTCCTTTTCGAGTCTACCGCCCGGTGGTGCCCGCATGCCACCTTTTGGCCACGCCCGTTCCTACCCACATGACCGCGGACGCCATGCAGCTCGGCATCTACACCTTCGTCGAAGTCCCCCTCGACCCTGAAACGGGAAGTCCGGCGCACACCGAGGAGCGCATGCGACACCTCCTCGAGGAGATCGAGCTCGCCGACCGTGTCGGGCTCGACGTCTTCGCCGTCGGGGAGCATCACCGGCCCGACTACGCGTCGTCGGCTCCGGCGGTGATTCTCGCCGCGGGGGCCGCCCGGACCCGTCGCATCCGTCTGTCGAGCGCCGTGTCCGTGTTGAGCTCCGACGACCCCGTGCGCGTGTTCCAGAGCTTCGCCACCCTGGACCTCCTGTCGGGCGGTCGGGCCGAGATCATGGCCGGCCGGGGCTCGTTCATCGAGTCCTTTCCGCTCTTCGGCTACGAGCTGGACCAGTACGACGCCCTCTTCGCCGAGAAGCTCGACCTCCTGCTCGCGCTGCGCACGAGCGAACGGGTCACCTGGGAGGGCCGTCTCCGACCCTCGCTGTCGGGGCAGGGCGTGTACCCGCGGCCCGTGCAGGACCCGCTCCCCGTTTGGATCGCCGTGGGCGGCACGCCCCAGTCCGTCGTGCGCGCCGCCACGCTGGGGCTCCCCCTGGCGCTGGCGATCATCGGCGGCGCGCCGGAGCGATTCGCACCGTTGATCCATCTCTACCGTGAGGTCGCAGGCAGCGCGGGGCGTGACGCGTCGGCACTTCCGGTGAGCCTCAACATGCACGGCTTCATCGCGGATACGGCGGAACGGGCAGCGGACGTGCTCTATCCGCCCTACGCGGAGGTCATGACCCGCATCGGGCGCGAGCGGGGATGGCCGCCGACGACGCGCCGTGACTTCGACCTGGCGATCGGACCGGGTGGCCCGGTGGTCGTGGGCGATCCGGAGGCCGTGGTCGAGAAGATCCTCCGATTGCACCACATCTTCGGAAACGAGCGCTTCCTGCTCCAGCTCACAGTGGGCCCGACCCCGCACGAGGACGTCCTGCGCGCGATCGAGCTGTTCGGCACCGAAGTGGCTCCGTCGGTCAGGGCCGAGCTGGGAAGCGGGGTCTAGTGAGCGGCGCCCGTCAGCGCTCCGAGCCGACACGCGCCCGTCGGCGACGCCCGGCGGTCCTTGCCGTCGGGCTCGTCGTTGGGCTGACCGCCGGCACCGCTACAGGCGCCGGCGCGCAGACGCCGGAGCTCGGCGATCCGTCGACCCCGGCACCCGGCTCGGAGCTGCGCGTCTGGCTCGTCACGATGGGCCCGGGACCGGCGGTTTGGGAGCGCTTCGGCCACAACGCCATCCGCGTGCTCGACACCCGCACGGGACGCGACGTCTCGTACAACTGGGGAATCTTCGACTTCCGCCAGGCGGATTTCATTCCCCGCTTCCTGCGCGGCGAGATGTTGTACATGATGGCGGCGTTCTCCACGGGTCCCATGATCGAGGCGTACTCGCGCTCGGGCCGGGAGGTGGTGTTCCAGGAGCTGGACCTGAGCGCGTCCGAGAAGAGCGAGCTGCTCGAGCTGGCGGAGCTCAACGCCCTCCCAGAGAACCGTGAGTACCGATACGACTATTTCGTCGACAACTGCTCGACCCGGGTGCGCGACCTCCTCGACCGCGTGACGGGTGGAGTGCTGTCCCAGCGCTTTCGTCGCGAGCCGGGCACCAGCTACCGGTGGCATACACGCCGCCTGACACGCGTCGACGTCCCGCTTTTCACGGGCATGGACCTGCTCCTCGGGCCGCCGGGCGACGAGCCGATCGCGGTCTGGGAGGAGATGTTCGTGCCGATGGTGCTGCGCGACGCCCTCCGCGCCGTGAGCCGTCCGGGGTCCGACGGGGTGGCGCGGCCCCTGGTCCTGTCCGAGGACGTCGTGCTGACCGCCCGGGACAACGTCGAGCCGCAGGCCCCGCCGCACTGGCTCGTCTTCTACCTCCTGCTCGGTATCGCGATGGGAGGCGTCCTCGCCTGGGCGGGCAAGCGTGTGGCTCGTGGCCGGTCGAGGCTGGCCGCCTCGGTCCTGGTGACCGGCGGCGCCATCTGGAGCCTGCTGGGCGGCATCGCCGGCGTGCTTCTGGTGGCGGTGCTGTTCACCGAGCATTGGGCCATGAGGTGGAACACCAACCTGTTCCCGTTCAATCCGCTCCACCTCGCGCTCGTCGCGCTCGTGCCGCTGTCGGTGCTCGGGCGCGCCCGCCGCGGTGCAGAGCGCGTGGGGCGAGTCGCTCTGTGGATCACGCTGGTCGGCGCGGTTGTGTCGATGCTCCCCGTCCAGCAGAACGGCATCTTCGTGGCTTGGGCGCTGCCCACGCAGGCGGGACTCTGGTGGGCGCTTCGGGTCCTGGCCCGCGCGGACGCCGAGGCCGGCGGGCGACCCTGACGTCGCCCGCCGGCCTGCCGAGGGTCAGCGCAGCCGATACTCGAGGCGCGCGACGACCTGGCGCCCGGTGGTCGGAACGCCCACGAACGAGCGGTACGGAGAGTCGAGCACGTTCATGACGCCCACGCGCACACCCAGGTCCCGCGTCAGGACGCCCTGGTAGCCGAGCGACACGTCGACCAGCGCCGCGTCGGCGACGCAGGCTTCCACCAACGGCCCCGACCGACCCAGGCACGCGGTACCCTCATAGTCCCCCGACACCACAGGGAATCCGCTGTGGTAGCGGAGGCGCACCTCTCCGGAGAGCGGCAGCGCCCGGGGGTCGACGCCGAGGGCGAGTGAACCCCTCAGCTCGGGGGCGTTGAGGGGCACCAGGCGACCGTCGACGTCGAAGTGGTCCTTGCTCATCCAGGAGAGGCTTCCTGACACGCGGACCTCGCGCGCTACCTCGAGCTCGGCCCCCAGGTCCACGCCCCAATAGGTCAGCTCTCCGTAGTTCTCGTACGTGGCGATCAGCTCGGCGCCCTGAGCCGCGACGTCCTCGGACGACAGGACCGCCAACGGCACGGGCGCCAGCCCGGCGGCGATGGCCTCGGCCTGAGCCGCCGGGATCCCGTTCGAGACCAGGAAGGCTCCCAAGCCGGCCCCGTCGAGGGCCAGGAGCGGCGTCCGCACGAGCAGGGGAGACGTGAAGTTGTCCTTCCGTGTCCGCCACAACGCGGTCTGCACGAACAGCCTTTCGCCCAGGAGCCCGCGATAGCCGACCTCGAAGGTGGTCGTCCGGGTCTCGGCCAGGGGGCTGACGTCCTCCACCGACCCGGCGACGAGGGGTTGAAGGGTTCCGGTGGCGGGGTCCAGCGCGTTGATCCCAACCGCGTTGCCCGGGTCCAGGGAGCGCAGGTACGCCGCGGTGGCGGCGTCGATGGCGCCCTGGGCCTGGAGGAGCCCCACGCCGTACTGCCACATCACGGAGGACGAGACCGGGAGGAGCTGCGACGGGCCGCCGAGCGACATCGGCGTGAACGGCGAGCGCATGCCCTGGAGCCCGCCCTGGTCGTCGTGGAAGCGGATGCCTTCGCGGCCCGTCCCACGCGCCCGCACCCGGTATCCCAGGTCGCCGAGCACGTCGGGAGCACTCCCGGCAGAGAGGTCGAGGAAATAGTTCGTCGGGGTGGGCGTCGAGAAGCCCCGCGCCCAGGACGCGCTGAAGCTGTGCCCCTCCGCCGGCGTCAGCACGATTCCGACCCGAGGCGACACCACGGGGTCCGCGATCACGTTCGACTCGTCGTAGCGGAGCGTGGCCACCAGGTCGAGCGGCTCGGCCAGCGTCGTGCGGGACTGCACGTACGCGCCCCACTCGGTGATCTGGTCGTCGGCCTCGAACTGGCCGTGGATCGTTCCGCCGGTCTTCGGCGTCGTGCGCGACCAGTCGCCGCCGTACGTGATCTCCTCACGCCCGTCGGCGATGGAGAAGCCGTGACGGACCTGGGCGCCGAACAGCCGCGACCGGTCCACGAGCGAGGCGCCGTCGCGGAGCAGGTACGTCTCGCCGGCGTCGCTGGCGTTCAGGAACGCCTGTGCGAAGAAGGCACCGCTGTGCAGCCGCCCCTGGACGTAGTCGTAGTGCCAGTCCCCGGCCTGGGCCGCTCCCAGGGGGGTCAGCTCGATGCCGGTCGTGGACGTGCGACCCGACTGGACGATGAGCGTGTCTCCGTCACCGAGCGCCCAGTCGAGACGGGCATCGGCGTTCCAGCGATCGATGTCCCGGTCCCTGATACCGACGCGCCCCATGCGGATGGGGATCTGGGAGCCCGGGACGCCGATGTCCTCGAGGCTCTCGATGAAGCTCTGCGGGTCCGTCTCCACCTGCTCGCGGATGGCGATCTCGACGGGGTCGTCGTACGAGAACTCCTGTCCCTGGAGACGCCGGGCGGAGACCTTGAAGCCCAGCCGGTCGCCCAGGCGTTGGGACGTGCGCAGCTCGGTCTGGAACACCGACTGGGTGCCGCCCGAGATCGACACCGTGGTCTCGGGCAGCCCGAGCGGGGAGCGCGTCAGCACGTTCATCACGCCGTTGGCCGCGTTCGGTCCGTAGATCACCGCCGAAGGCCCGAGGATCAGCTCGATCCGATCCATGTCCGCCGAGGCGGTGGGCACGAAGTGGGTGAAGTTCGCCCGGAGCGAGGGGATGCTCGCGTTGCGGTAGTCCACCAGGTAGCGCAGCGACCCGCTGAAGATGTTGTTGAAGCCGCGGAAGGTGACCACGCGACCGTCCACGCCGGTGTCGACCATGTGCACGCCCGGCTCAGTCTTAACCGCATCCGTCGGGTTGGTCGTCGCGCTGCTCCGGAGCTTCGCGTTCTGGACGACCCGGGCCATGCCCGGATTCTTGTCCACGGATCCGCGACCCCCGGGGCCCACCCCGGTCACGAAGAGCTCCTGCTGTGGGTGCACGATCCACTCGACGACCAGGTCGACCGTGCTCGCCCTGCCCGGAGTGGCCCTGACCTCCTGGCTCTCGGCGCCGGCCCACCCCACGCCGGCCTCGACGCGGATCCGGACGGACCCGGGGGGCACGGACACGGAGTAGCGCCCTTCACGGTCGGTCACCGCCCATCCCACGGCCCTGTCGCCGGCGAGGGCGATCAGCTCGACCTGAGCGAAAGGCCTTCCTGTGTCGTCGGTGATGTGGCCCGTGACGACGGCGCGTGCCTCCTGTGCAGCGGCGGTCGCGGGGTCGAAGGGCTGCAGTGCGGCCAGGGCCGCCAGCAGGACCGTTGCGAGTCGATAGGATGCCCAGCGCATGGTGCCCTCCCGAGTGCGTGCCGTGGCGCGCCGCAGCCGGCGCATGAATCGACGACACGATGGGGGAAGGGTCGCATGCGGCGCCCTACGTCGGGATACGTAGATCGGCCCTGTGCTCGACGTAGGGGGACGCGCGTCGCCCTCAGCGCCCGCCCCGCTCCTGGTACCAGAGCACCAGGTCGGTCCCGGGTGGGACCCGCCCGAGCATCCGCAGCATCATCGCCAACTGTCCGCGGTGATAGGTGCCGTGGTTCGCCACGTGGCGGAGAAGCTCGTGGAGCGGCTGGCTGTGGCGCTCGCCGCTCATGCGGGCGTAGGAGAGCTCCTGGCGTACAGTCGTCTCATCGAGCGTGGCCAGATACTCCTGTTGCTCGGCCCACAGCCGGTCCCATCGCGCGCGCACCGCCGCCACGCTGTCCAAGCTCTCGGATTCGGGAAAGGCGGTGGGGGAGGATCCCTTCCAGCGTGACAGCCAGACCCACTCGGCGCCGAGCAGGTGCACCAGCGTCTTCTCCACCGTAGGAAACGAGCCGCCGAGCTCGCGGGCGTACTCCTCGGCCGAGAGGCCGGCGAGGGCGTCCAGGAAGCGCAGGTTGGCCCACCGGTTGAACGCGTACAGGGCGCGCAGCTCCTCCAGCATGGGGGGACGCTCCTCGTCGGTCAGTAGCGTGATGCCCGGATCCAGTGGTCCGCCCGGGCCCAGGCATCCTCGAACTCGGCGTGCACGGCCTCGGCCTCGGTGTCCTTTCCCTGATCGCGGAGCGCCCGCTCGAGCCCGAACAGCGACCAACCGTTGTGCGGGTGGTCGTCCAGCGACAGCCGGTAGACCGTCTCGGCCTCCGAGGGTCGGTGCGCCTCGAGCAGGGCGGCGCCGAGCCAGTGGCGCGCCGTGAAGTTGAGGGGCTCGGGCTCGTCGTAGCGGAGCCCGTCCTCCAGGTCCACGGCCTCTTCCAGGACCCGCACGGCCCCGTCGAGGTCCCCGTCTCCGCGTAGAGTCTCGCCCTCGAGGATGTCGGCCACGACCCCCAGGAGCTCCCTGGCGGGATGACCACGGAACTGTTCGTCGGGGTGCTCGTCGATGGCGCGGCGCACCTCGCCCAGCAGCCTGCGCGCTTCAACGGCGTTGCCGGAGCGCAGCTGCGCATAACCCTGAGCGAAGTCCCAGAAGCCCCGGAAGATGGGCCCGTCCGGCGCGTCGTCCATCGCCAGGATCTCGTCGAAGCGACCGAAGCGGAGCAGGGCGAGCGCATGGTAGAATTGCCCCCCGTCCATCATCTTGCCGTAGTCCTTCCCGGCCTGGATGGCCACAGCGCCCTGGCCGTCCATCGACGCGGCGAAGAGCAGCATGTGCAGGTTGTGGGACGGGTAGATCGCGAAGCCTTCGCCGACCTCCGCTTTCAGGTCCGAATGCCAGGCCTGGATGTTGGCGTGCACCGCGTCGCCCCAGCGTCCCACACGGTTGTAGGTGTGTGAGGGCATGTGGTTGATGTGGCTCGCCCCGGGAATCGAGTTGCCCAGGAGGTCGGCACACGCTTCCGCCTTCTCCGGCCGCACCGTGGGCTCGGTGGCATGGACGTACAGATGGCAGGCGCCGGGGTGGGAGATGTCCCGAGCCAGGACCTCCTCCAGGACCTGGTGCACCTTCTGCACCGCCGGGTCGTGGATGTCCTTACGGCCGCGTCGCTCCTGGAGGAGCATTAGGGACTCGCCGTAGAGGGTCCCTACGTCCAGGTCCTCCGGATAGCGCTCGTACACGTTGGCGATGGCCTCCGACCAAGCCTCGTCCAACTCCCGGCGGCGATCGGGGTCGTGGGTCGGCTCGTAGCGCACGGTCATCGCCTCGATCAACGCGCGCTCGACCGGTGTGGCGTGGTCGCCCGACAGCGCTTTCGCCTGCTCGATGGCGTGAAAGGCGCGGGGGGCGTCGTCCGGACCCATGGGGCCGTTCAGATACGGGCCCCAGGCCCACGCCTCACCGAACCAGCACATCGCGCACGCGGGATCTGCCCGTTCGGCCTCGCGGAACGAGCGGGCGGCATCGAGCGGCGCGAAGGCGTACAGCAGCTGGATCCCCTGATCGAAGAAGTCCTGCGCCTCGGTCGATGAGGTCGTGATCGGCCTGCTGAACGGACCCAGCCCTGCGTGCGCCAACGGCATGGGCTCGGAGAAGCTGGGTGGATACTTGGGCGCCTGGGCTCGGGCGGTGTCGGGGGCCGGCAACAGGATCGATGCGGCGAGAAGCGTGGCGATGGGGAGGGAAGGGCGGCCGTCGATACATCGCATGGAGAGGCTCTCGGATCGGGTTCGCAAAGTGCCCAATGTGGGGGTGTCGGGTGGCGCAGGGCCAGGCGTCTTCGCGGGGCGCGACGCCCCGCGCTTCCCCGACTGGCGGTCACCGGCGACCCGGTCTCATCTTGGGCCGGCACGTCGAGCGCGGTACGGCAGGCCAGGAGCGTTCCCGGATCGAGGAGGGGTGATGCCCGCGAACCCAAGCACGCGCCGCTCGTTCCTCAGGTCCCTGGGCGTGTCGGGCGTCCTGGGACCCGTGGCCGCGAGCCTCCTTCGTGTCGACCAGGCGCTCGCCGACGAGCTGAATGGCCTCGCGGCGCGCCGATGGGTCCCGGAGGGTCTGTCCGACCGTTACATGATCGATCCCGGGGTCACGTACCTGAACCACGCGAGCATCGGAACCATGCCGCGGGCCGTGCACGACGCCCGCGTCGAGTACTCCGCAATCTGTGAGTCGAACCCCCACCTGTATGTGTGGGGTGGCGCGTGGGACGGGATGGTCGAGGAGGTCCGCGCCCGCGCTGCCCGCTTCCTCGGGGCCTCGCTCGAGGAGGTCGCGATCACGCACAATACCACCGAGGGCTTCAACACGCTGGCGTACGGACTTCCCCTCGGGCCGGGCGACGAGGTCCTGTTCAGCTCGCTCAACCACGGCGGGGCGAGCATCCCGTTCGAGCACGCCGCGAAGGCACGCGGCTACACGGTGCGACGCTTCGACTTCCCGATCGACGACGTGCCGCGGTTGGACGTGGCCGACGTGGTCGAGCTGCACCGTCGCGAGATCCGCCCCGCGACCCGCGTCCTGGTCTTTCCGCACGTCGACAACATCGTCGGTCTCCGGCACCCGATGGCCGAGCTCGCCGCGATGGCCCGGGCGCAAGGGGTCGACGTGGTGGCGGTGGACGGGGCGCAGGCGCTGGGGATGATCCCCGTCGATGCGGCGGCGAGCGGTGTGGACGCCTACTCGGCGAGCCCCCACAAGTGGCTCCAGTCGCCCAAGGGGCTCGGGCTGCTGTACGTACGCGCGACGCTGCGCGAGCGGCTCAGCCCGATGTGGGTGCGCTACGGCGTTTCCCGGTGGGGCGGTACGTCGCGCATGTACGAGGACTACGGCACACGCAACTGGCCCGAGGTGCTGTCGCTGGGCGACGCGATGGACTTTCAGGACGCGCTCGGCGCCGCCGACAAGGAAGCGCGCTATCGGCGCCTGTTCGCTTCCATGCGCGAGCGTACGAGGGGGGCGGCCCTGCGTTGGAACTCTCCGGAACGCTGGGAGATGGGCTCCGTGCTCGTGTCGGTGGGCTTCGCCTCTCCTGCAAACGCGCTGTCGGATCGGCTCTACCAGGAGCGCGGGATCGTTCTGCGGGCGTTCCAGGGGGGAGGCCTGAACGCCTTCCGGGTCTCGCCGAACGTGATGAACACCGAAGCGGAGCTCGACGAGCTGTTCGGTGAGCTGGAGCGGGCCGGGTGAGCGCACGGCCGGGGAGCGCGGCGTGCCGGCGGCGCCGCGCCCTCATGCTGGCCTTGGCGGCCCTCGGCTGCCTCCGCTATGACGGAGAGCCTCCCGACACGACCGACCCGGGCCCGGCGCCGGGCGTGCCCACGCTGCACCACGCACATCTCAACTCGATCGACCCGGACGCGGCGATCGAGTTCTATCTGAGGCTCTGGCCCTCCGGGACCCGTGAGGAGATCGCCGGACATCCTGCGTTCGTGGCGGAGATGGCGCTTCTGTTCAACCGCGTGGACACGCCGCCGGCCGGCGGCTGGAGCCCGGCGCTCGAGCGGTCGGACCCGCAGAGCGCGTTCTGGCACATCGGCGCATTCGTGAATACCACGGGCCTCCTGGAGCGCCTCGCGTCCGAGGGCGTCGATGTGCTCCCGCTGTGGACGGGCCCCGACGACCCGCGCGGGGTCCCGCGCTCGGGCCTCACGCCGTACGCCGGTATCGTCGGCGCGAGCGCCCTCGCAGACGCCCAGGCGGCGCCGCCGCGCGAGGGCGGCTTCGGGTACCTGCACGGACCGGACGGGGCGATCGTCGAGCTCACGGGATCGGCCCGCACGAACCCGTCGTTCAGCCATGTCCATCTCTTCCACGAGCAGCCGCGCTGCGCAGCGAACTGGTACGTCGAGCACCTCGGCATGTCGATCCCGCCGCGACGGGACCCCGGGACGCGAGACACGATCCCGGTCGAGCGCTGGCCCGACTGCGCGTCCGAGCCTGTCGGGGAGGCGGGATGGCCGTCCCTGGAGCACCGCGGAACGCTCCGGTCGCCCAACGGGTCCGTGCGCTTCGCCAACGGCACGATCGGCTTCTATCCCCGTCAGTGCCGTGACGGCCGGTGCGGAGCCGGCGACGGTCCGCTCGTCCCCTCGGCGGGGCAGGTCCTCGACCATGTGGGCTTCCGCGTCGACGCGATCGGCCCGTGGATCGCGCGGCTGCGGGCCCAGGGCGTAACGCTCCTGGACGGTCCCTACGAGTTCGGCGAGGGGCGCGGCGTCCTGGTCGAGGGGCCGGACGGCCTGGGGATCGAGCTCGTCGAGCTGCCTTAGACCGTCCGACAGCCGTCGACCGACCGGACGCCGCGGATCGGGCGGTGCGTGCGGCACTCCGGCCTACCGCGGAACCTCTCCGTTCCGCCGGCGTACCGTACCTATATAGAAGACTCTGTACCCTTCGGGATTAGGACGGTCGTGGCGAAGCCCGTGCGCATGACGTACCTGACCGCGGTCGTGCTGGAAGCGGTGGCCTCCGGACACCGATACGGCTTCGACATCATGGACGCCACGGGGATTCCGGACGGGACGGTGTACCCTTGCCTGCGTCGTCTCGAGAAGGCGGCGCTACTCGCCGCGCGCTGGGAGGACGCCGGGGAGGCCGCCGCGAAGAACCGTCCGGCCCGCAAGTACTACCGCCTGACCGCGGAGGGCACCGAGGCCCTACGGGGGGCTCGTGCGCGCTTCCCGGGGGTGGCGCGCACGTTCGCGAGTGCCGCGAAGGCCGACGCTTGAGCGAGACGCGTCCCACGCTCGCGGAGTGGGTGGCACGCGGCCTCGTGCGCATCGCCTCGCGGCTCGTTCCGTGGGTCCAGCGCGGCGACTTCGTGCGCGAGTGGGAGGCGGAGCTGACGCATGGCTTCGACCCACCGCCGCCGGCCACGCCTCCAGGTGGGGGCGCCCGCCTGCGCCTCGTCTACCGCGCCGTGTTCGCCACGGTCGACGCCGCCCACCTCCGGCTCCAGGAGCTCACCTTGGAATCGATGTTCAAGGACCTGCGTTTCGCGGCGCGCGCCCTGATGCGGCGACCCGCGTTCACCGTGCTAGCGCTCCTCACGATCGGGCTGGGGATCGGCGCGAATACCGCGATCTTCACGGTCGTCAACGCGGTGCTCCTGCGCCCGCTGCCCTATCCGCAGCCCAACCAGCTCGTCATGGTGTGGGAGCAGGACCGGGCGCGGGGCTGGGACCGGGTCCCGGGCTCGGCGGAGGACTTCCTCACCTGGCGCGGCGAGACGCGGGCGCTGCAGGCGCTCTCCGGGGGGGCCAACGCCACCTTCGCTCTCACCGACGGTGGCGAGCCCGAGCAGGTGCCCGGCTTCCGCGTCACCTCGGACTTCTTCAGTGTGTTCGGCGTGGCGCCCGCGGTCGGCTCCTTCTTCGGGCCGGACGCGAACGTGACCGGTGCGCACCGCCGGGTCGTGCTCTCGCATGGCCTGTGGCAGCGGCGCTTCGGCGGCGACCCGCGCGTGGTCGGACGCACGATCCAGGTGGACGGCGAGGGGCACGAGGTCCTGGGCGTCATGCCGCCCGGCTTCCAGTTCCCCAGCGCTGCACAGTTGTGGGCTCCCCTCGTGTTCTCGGACGCGCAGCTCGAGGATCGGAACTGGCACTTCCTGCTCACCGTGGGCCGCATCGCCGAGGGCACGACGCTGGAGGCGGCGCGCACCGAGCTGACGACGATCGCGGCACGACTGAGCCAGGAGTTCCCGAGCTCCAACGAGGGGTGGGGCATCGACGTGCGACCGCTTCACGCCGAGATGACGAACCAGGTGCGCGGCATGCTACTCGTGTTGCTCGGCGCCGTGGGCTTCGTGCTCCTCATCGCGTGCGCGAACGTCGCCAACCTGCTGCTGGTCCGGGCCTCCGGCCGCACTCGCGAGCTGTCCGTGCGCTCGGCGCTCGGCGCGGGGAAAACGCGGCTGGTCCAACAGCTTCTCACAGAGAGCGTGCTGCTCGCTGGGCTGGGCGGCGCGCTGGGCTTGGGCCTGGCGTGGCTCGGGTTGGATCTGCTCCTCTCGCTGAGCCCCATCGTCGTACCCGGCGGTGGTCGTGTGCACATCGACACCACGGTCCTCGCGGCCACCGCGCTCGGGGCTCTGCTCACCGGCGTGTCGTTCGGTACAGCGCCCGCGATCGCGGTGATGCGCACCGACCTGCAGAGCTCGCTCAAGGACGGTGGGCGTGGGCAGGCCGGCACCGCGGGGCACCGCCTTCGTGGCTTCCTGGTCGTGGCGGAGATGGCCCTCGCGCTGGTGCTCGTGACGGGCGCGGGCCTGATGATCCAGAGCGTACGCTCGTTGCTGGACGTCGACGTCGGCGTGGACAACGAGAACGTCCTTCTGGCACAGTTCACGCTGCCCCCGGCGGCCTATCCGCAGGACGCCGATCAGGTGCTCTTCTACGACCGGCTCGTCGAGCGGGCCCGCGCCCTTCCCGGCGTGCGCGACGCCGCGCTGACCTCGGTGGCGCCTCCCGCGAGCGGGGGTCAGTTCCACGTGCGCATCGAAGGCGTGCACGACGCCTGGACCATGGACCTGCCCGTGGCGCGCTCGCGGTCGGTGAGCGTGGGGTACTTCGAGGCCATGGGCATACCGCTGCTGCGGGGGCGGACGTTCACGGCCGACGACCGCGCCGAAGGGGCGCGCGTGGCGATCGTCGACCAGGCCTTTGCGGACCAACACTTCGCGAACGAGGACCCGATCGGCAGACAGATCCGGACGCTCGAGGACGAGCCGCGCGAAATCGTGGGGGTCGTGGGGAACGTGGCCAACACGGGCCTCGGGAGCGACGCGCAGCCCACGGATTACCTGCCCTATGCGCAGACGACGTTCGGGACGACGATGACGTTGGCCGTGCGCACGCAGTCCGAAGCGGGCACGTTCCTGCCGGCGGTGCAGGACGCGATCTGGAGCCTCGATCCGAAGCTGCCGCTCGTGGGCGTCGGCACGCTGCAGGACCGTCTGAGCGATTCGGTGGCACAGGCGCGCTTCAACTCGACTTTGCTGACGCTCTTCGCCGTCCTGGCCCTCGTGCTGGCCGGCGTGGGCATCTACGGGGTCATGGCGTACACCGTCAGCGAGCGCACCCGCGAGCTCGGCCTGCGCATGGCGCTGGGCGCGTCGGGCTCGAGTGTGCGCGGGCTCGTCGTGCGCAGGGCCCTGACTCTCACCGTCGGGGGGGTCTTGATGGGCATGGCCGCGGCGTTCTGGCTGACCCGGGTGATCGCGAGCTTCCTCTTCGGCATCGAGCCGACGGACCCGATTACGTTCGCATCCGTCGCCGGCATCCTGTGCGCGGTCGCGCTCCTGGCGAGCTATGTGCCTGCGTTGCGCGCGAGCCGACTCGATCCTCTGGCCGCGCTGCGCAACGAGTAGACGCCTCGGCCCGGACGGCGGAGGTGCCCGACGGCGTGCGCACGCTCTTCTGTCGGGAATGGCCGGGGGGCTGGCGCCTCGCCCCGGCGAGGACGACCGTAGCCCCCTCTCCACGCCGCTCCCTCACGCCGAGGCCCGCATGTCCAACCCCACCCGTGCCGTCGGCGCCATCACCGCCATACTCACGGTCGCGTGCGGCGAGCCTGGCGGCACCGTCCGCACCGCGGGGTCCGATACCGGCGACTGGCCCCACTACGCCCACGACCTCGCGGCCACGAAGTACGCTCCTCTCGACCAGATCGACCCCTCCAACGTCTCGCAGCTGCGTGTCGCGTGGAGCTGGGAATCCGCGGACTACGACCTCCCGGAACGGTTCCCGGGCGTCGAGGTGAACCCCAACTATCAGGCCACGCCCATCAAGATCGGCGCGCGGCTGTACGTGCCCACGAACATGGGCCAGGCGGTCGCCCTGGATCCGGAGACCGGACGCGAGCTGTGGCGTTACGACCCCTATGCCTCGGGTCTGCGGGGTCGTCCCGGGGGACGCGCCAGCCGAGGCGTCGCGTACTGGTCGGAGGGAGACGGGGAGCGCGTGTTCCTGCTTTCCGGCCCGTACCTGGTGGCGCTCGACGCCGCCACCGGGATGCCCGTGCCGGAGTTCGGGGGCGGTGGTGCCGTCGACCTCGCGGACGACCCCGACCAGCGGGTCGAGACGTTCGAGTGGACCTCGGCGCCCATGGTCGTGCGCGACGTGGTGATCGTGGGGGCCACGGCGATGACGCCGACTCGCAACTGGAAGACCGCGCCACCGGGCTACGTGCGCGCCTACGACGTGCGCACGGGTGCGCTGCGCTGGCGCTTCAACCCCATCCCCGAGCCCGGTGACCCGGCCATCGAGACCTGGGCGGACTCGTCCTGGGCATACTCGGGAAACGGGAACGTCTGGACGCTCATGAGCGCGGACGAGGAGCTGGGACACGTCTATCTGCCGCTCAAGACGACGACGAACGACTGGTACGGTGGACATCGCCTGGGGGACAACCTGTACGGGGAGAGCGTCGCCGCGGTGGACGCGGAGACCGGAGCGCTGCTCTGGCACTTCCAGATGGTCCACCACGGGCTTTGGGACTACGATCCGCCGGCCGCGCCCAACCTCCTGGACGTGGTCGTCGACGGGCGCCCGGTCAAGATGCTCGCCCAGGTGACGAAGCAGGCCTTCGTGTTCGCCTTCGACCGGGAGACCGGCCGGCCGGTCTGGCCGATCGAGGAGCGGCCCGTCCCGGCGTCCGACGTGCCGGGTGAGGTGGCGGCGGCGACCCAACCGTTCCCCACGCGCCCCGCTCCCTTCGACCGTCAGGGCATCACGACCGACGACCTGATCGACTTCACGCCGGAGCTCCGTGCCGAGGCGGAGCGCATTGTTTCCGGCTTCGTGTACGGTCCGATGTTCACACCGCCGTCCGTGAGGGACGACCGTCCGGGCGGCACGCAGGGGACGATCCTCATGCCGGGATGGGTCGGTGGGGCGAACTGGGGCGGGGCCGCGGTGGATCCGGAGACGGGCGTGCTCTACGTCCCGTCGGTGACCTCGCCCAACGTGACCGCGCTGGTCGCGCCGAACCCGGACAGCTCCGACTTCAACTTCGTGCGGGGCCTCCCCAGGGAGGTGCCGATGCCCCGCGGGCTCCCGATCCTCAAACCGCCCTACGGTCGCATCACCGCCATCGACATGCATACGGGTGAGCACCTGTGGATGCGCCCCAACGGGCCCGGGCCGCGCGACCATCCGGACCTGCGTGGGCTCGACCTGCCGTGGCTCGGGCAGCGCGGGCGCGCCGCGCCCCTGCTCACGAAGACCCTCCTGTTCGTCGGCGAGGGCTCCGAGGCAGCGCTGTCCATCCTGTCGGTCGCAGGAGGAAAGGCGTTCCGGGCGTGGGACAAGGCGACCGGGGACCTGCTCTGGGAGGTGTCCCTGGAGGCCGGCACGTCGGGGGCGCCGATGACCTACCTGGCCGGGGGCAGGCAGTATGTCGTGGTGGCCATCGGCGACCGGGCCACCCCCGGTCGACTCGTCGCCTTCGCGCTCCCGGACTGAGCGCGGGTCACGGGGTCGGGCGGGCGAACCTGCGGCGCACCGCCATGTACGCGAGCCCCGCCGCCAGACACACCGGCAGGAGCACCAGGAAGAGACCGAGCACGGGGCCGCGTCCGCCGAAGAAGGCCATGGATCCCCCGAGGAAGAAGTCCAGCGCGAGCGCCGCTACAGCGCACGCGAGGACGGCTCGGAGATCTCGCGCGAGCGCCCAACCCGCGAAGGCACCCACCGGGACGCCGAAGAGGGAGATCCAGATCACCGGCAGAGCCGCCCGGAAGCTGGCGACTGGGGGGAATGGACCCAGAAGGAGGCCCGCGATCTCGTACGGCACCAACGTCGCCCACAGGATCGCCCCGAGCGCCAACCCGCCCAGCTCGTCGGAGCGCACCGGGCGTCGCGCGTGCACACGGCGCACCGCCCAGGCCAGCGCCGCGGCGAACGCCAGCACGTGGACGAGACCCTCGAGGAAGACACTCGGGACGTTGGCGATCCAGAACGTGTGGAAGACCCCGAACGTCAACATCCCGAGCAGGCCGGCGACGGTCCCGGCGGCGAAGTCGACGCGGAACGGTGGTGTAGGCGTCTGGCCGACACCCACCGGGCTCATGGCTCGCGACGTCCGGGAGCCGGCTGGCCGACACCCTCGTCTGTCACCCGCGCCCCCGCGTTCCACAGCCGGCGCCTCAGAAAGTCGTCCGTGGCACCGAAGGCGGTGAGCCAACGCTTGAAGAGGAGCGAGTCGTGGACGTCGTCCGGGAAGACGATCAGCTCGAAGGGGACGTCGCGCTGGCGCAGCAGCTGCACCAGGCCCACGGTCTGACTGAAGTCCACGTTGCGGTCGTCGTCGCCGTGGATGAGGAGCACCGGCGAAGTCCACGAGTCGATGGCCGCGATCGCGGACGACCGGTACGCGACGCTTTGCCGGTCCGTGGGGTCGCCGTACAGGTGCACGCCAGCCATGTCCACACCGGCGCGGAAGACGTCGGAGTTCCGGGCCAGCGCCTGCGCCGTGAGGATGCCACCGTACGAGAGCCCCCAGAGGCCCACACGGTCGGGATCGACGTCGGGTCGCGACTGGAGGTACTTCCCTGCGGCGAGAATGTCCTGGTACTCGGTGTTCCCCTCGCGGCCGCGCCCGGGTGCTTCCCGGAACTCACGGCCATAGCCGATGCCGCTCCGGTAGTTGACCGACATGACGACGTAACCCTGCGACGCCAGGTACTGATTGATGCCGTACGCCATGTGGTAGAAGTGCATGTAGTGGTACCCGAGCAGCATCTGCCGGCGCGACCCTCCGTGGATGAAGATCACGGCTGGCCTCCGCTCGCCGGACCGCAGGTCCGGTGGCAGGAAGAGCTGGTTGTGGAACTCGAGCCCGTCCGGTGCGGTCAGCGTCACGTTCTTTGGGACCACGTGCGCGGCGGCCGGAAAGTCCGCCGACAGGGCGGTGATCACCCGGGCGGACCCGCCGCGCGCGGGGACGACCGCCACCGACTGAGGGCGCTTGGCATCCGCGTACAGCACGGCGACACGATCTCCGGATGCCAGAGCGGCCGGGTACGTCTCGATGCCGCTCCCCTCGGTAAGCTTACTGGCGCGGCCACCCGAGACCGGAACGCTCCAGAGGTCCCGATGGTCGATGTCGTCCACGTTCGATGCGTAGAACAGCGTCGACCCGTCGGAGGAGAAGGCCACCTGCTCGACGAAGCCGTCGCCGGGCGTGAGCTCCAGGGGCGTCGCTTCGGGGCTCTCGACGGAGATCGAGAACCAATGCCGCCAGTTCTCCGGCTCGGCCTCGAAGACGATCCGGTCTCCGGCCCAGTGGATCTGGCGGATGTCGTTGAAGCCACGCTCGTCCGGCGGCGCCGCCCACAGCCGGCCTCCTTCGCCTGTTGTCGCGTCGGCGATCCAGATCTCCAGCGCGTGTCCGCCCCGGAACCGCGAATCGAACAAACCGGCGGGCGGAGCGTCGGCCGAGTCGGCCGCGGACCCTCCGGGGCGACGGCCGCCACCTCCGAATCGACCGGCGGAGGGGTCCGCGCCGAACGCCAGCCCGGGCCGACGCAGATACGCGATCCGGGTCCCGTCGGGCGACCACGTCGGTGACGAATCGCGGTCGACCCCGGGCGCCAGGTAGGTGATCGCCGGACTGCGCGCATCGTAGACGCCGATGAATGCATGATCGTCGCGACGGCTGACGAACGCGACCCGAGAGCCGTCCGGGGACCAGGTCGGGTCCGTGTTGTCGCCGTACGCGCGGAAGAAGGGCTCGCCGTTCGGCTCGCCGGCGCGGAGCCCGGAGCCGATCGGCGCGCGCTGGATCTGTCCATCCCGTGCGAAGGCGATCCACCGGCCGTCCGGTGAGAGCGCGTAGTCGCGTACGTCCGCCACGCGCCACGCGTTGCCACCCGACGTCGCGACGGCCCATACCGCGCGCTCGCCGCCGCGGGGGTCGGAGGTGGGGTTGGCGATCCACCCGTCACGATTGGGAGCGTGCCCGCGCACGAACGTGACCAGCGCCCCGTCGTCCGTGATGCTCAGCTCGGTCAGGTCGATGCCGTCGTCTTCCAGGAAGCCCGTCAGGCGGACGGGAGTGAAATCCGGAGGCGTCGCCGTATAGACGTTGCGCATGCCACGCTGGTATTCGATCCACGCGATGCGATCCGTGGCGTGGGCCGAGACCAACTCGTAGGGGAAGCCGGGGCCGAGGATCTGCTCGATGGTGGGCCGGCTCTGGGCTCGGGCGCCCCACGGCGCGAGGAGGACCGCGGTCGCGATGATCGCGAGCCTGGCGCGGCCAGATGCCTGCGGACGGAGGGGGTCGGAGCGGCGGGCGTTCGGGTCGGTGGTACGCATGGGAGCCTCCGGCGGTGCGCGACGACCCATCACCGTAGGGGTCGGGGGGCGGGCCGGCAACGCCGCCCATGGCTCGTGGATCGGTAGGCGAAACCGCCTGCCCGCTCCCCTCGTCGGGTCCCGCAGACCCTTCCGTCCGAAGCGAGAGAGGTGCGCCCGTGGAAACGCTGCTGCGCGACGTTCGCGCCGGCCTGCGATCGGCCTGGAAGGAGAAGACGTTCAGCACCACTGTGCTGGTGACGCTGGCGGTCTGCATCGGAGCGAACGTCGCGATCTTCGGTGTGGTCCACCGGGTGCTCCTCGAGCCGCTTCCGTTCCGCCAACCGGACCGGCTGGTCACGCTGTACAACGTCTACCCGGGTGCGGCGGTGGGCAGAGGCGAGAACGGCTCCGTGGATTTCTTCCAGCGGCGCGAGCACGTGACCGCCTTCGAGGAGGTGGCCCTCTACCAGGGCTCGGGCAGCACCGTGGGTGAGCAGGGAAGCACCGAGCGCATCTCCTCCATGCGGGTGACGCCCTCGTTCTTTCCGCTTCTCGGAGTCGAGGCTGCCCTCGGGCGCACCTTCACCGAGGACGAGATGGAGGTCGGCAACGAGTACGAGGTCGTCCTCACGCACGCCTTCTGGCTGGAGCGCTATGGGGGCGCGACGGACGTGGTGGGCCGCGAGCTGCGCGTGGACGCCCGTCCCTACGAGGTGGTCGGCGTTCTTCCCACCGGCTTCGTCATGCCGACCAGGCCGGAGACGCGATTCTTCATGCCCCTGGCCTTCGACGAGCGCGCACGCCAGATGGACGCGTGGCACTCGAACAACTACTCAATGATCGCGCGCTTGGCGCCCGGGGCCACCTTGGAGCAGGCGAGGGCTCAGAACGAGGCGCTCAACCAGGCGCTGATCGACGAGTGGCCGGTCCCGAACGGCAGGCAGCTCCTGGAGGACGCAGGGTACCGTACGGTGGTCGAGCCGACCCAGGACGATCTCGTCCGGGATGCCCGTGCGCCGCTCTACCTGCTGTGGGCGGGTGTCGGCTTCGTCCTCCTCATCGGCTGTGTCAATGTCGCCAACCTGATGCTGGCCCGGGCGCACGATCGCGCCGGAGAGGTCGCGACACGCCTCGCGCTCGGTGCGCCCCGCGCCCTGGTGGCTCGGCAGCTCCTCACGGAGGCGGTGTTGCTGGGAGTGCTCGGAGGCCTGGCGGGGATGGGGGCGGGGGCCGTGGGCATCCGGTTGCTCAAGACCATCGGGGCCGCGGACCTGCCCATGGGCACCGAGATCGGCGTGGACGGCACGGTGGTGGCGTTCACGCTCGCGCTCGCGGTGGGAGCGGGACTGCTGTTCGGCGCGATCCCGATGGCCCAGGTGATGCGGGGTGATCTTTCCCCTGTGTTCCGCACGGACTCGCGCACGGGGACCGCGAGCCGGCGCGCCGTCCTGCTGAGGAGCGGGCTCGTGACGGGCCAGGTCGCGCTGGCGTTCATCATGCTGATCGGCGCGGGGCTCATGCTCGTGAGCTTTCGGGCCGCGCTGACGGTGGACCCGGGCTTCGACGCCGACGATCTCCTAACCGCGTACGTGTCGCTCCCTTCGGTCCGCTATCCCGACGCGCAGGCCAGGCGGACGTTCGCCGACGAGCTCCTGCCCCGCCTGAGCGCCATCCCGGGCGTGGCCGCGGCGAGCGCGACCGCCCAGCTCCCGTTCTCGGGCGACTTCTCGAGCAGCGTCGCCATGCCGGAGTGGTACGTTCCCAAGCCGGGCGAATCGCTGCTCTCGCCGCTGTCGAGCTTCGTGGCACCCGGCTACTTCGAGACCATGGGCATCGAGCTGGTGGAGGGACGAACGCTCGAGGAGTCCGACGGCCCCGAGTCGACCAACGCGATCGTGCTCGACGAGTGGCTCGCCAAGCGGTATTGGCCCGACCGCAGCCCGCTGGGTGACCGGATGCTCTACGGCGCGGTGCCCGGGATGGACTCCATACCACCCGAGAACCTGTACACCATCGTCGGGGTGGTGAAGACCATTCGGCACAACGATCTGACGGCTCCGGCGTCGCACCACACGGGCGCCTACTACTTCTCGATCCGACAGCGGCCGCGTTCGTTCCTGACCCTCGTCGTGCGCGGCGCGGGTGACGTGACGGGGCTCACCCCGGCGATTCGCCAGGTGCTGTCCTCCATCGATCCCGAGCTGCCCCTGTTCGGCGTTCAGACCATGCAATCCCGGATCGACGCGTCCCTCGCCGCTCGGCGTATCCCCCTCCAGCTGATGGGCGTATTTGCTGCGGTCGCGCTCTTCCTGGCAGCGGTGGGCATCTACGGCGCCCTGGCCTACACGGTATCTCAGCGCAGCCGTGAGATCGGCATTCGCATGGCCATGGGGAGCACGCCGCGTGACGTGTTCCGATCGGTCGTCGTGCAGGGAGCCCGGGTGACCCTGGCCGGCCTCCTCATCGGAGCGGGCGTCGCCCTGGGGCTGACCCGCCTCATGCGTTCGCTCCTCTATGGCGTCGAGCCCGCGGATCCGAGGGTCATGGTGTCCGTGGCCCTCATCCTGGGCGCCGTGGGCCTGGCCGCCTGCGTGCTACCCGCGCGGCGCGCGACCTCCGTGGATCCGGTGAAGGCGTTGACAGGATAGCCGGGCACCGCCGACCGTGGGGCCCGAACGCGCCTTCCGCCCGGAGCTCCCATGACGCGCAGCCGATTCCCGTCCGCCCCGCCCGTCACGGTGGGAGCCGTCATCGCCCTCACCGGCATCGTTCCGCTGCCGCTCTCCGCCCGGCAGGTCCTCGCCGGCGCCGACGGATCGCAGTTCGTCGTGCGCGGTGGACTCCTTTGGGACGGAACCGGAGACGGCGCACGTCCCAACCCGGGGGTCCTGATCGCGAACGGGACGATCATGGCCGTGGGGGTGGACGTGTCCGCGCTGTCCTCCGACGTCGCTCGGCTCGATCTACCGGACGACGCGTTCGTCATGCCCGGCCTCTTCGATCTGCACGCCCACTACGCCGTCGACCTCTTCGGCGAGGGCCGCGTCGACGAGTACACGGTCAATCCGGTGCTCTTCCTCGCGAACGGTGTGACCTCCACCTTTCCGGCCGGTGAGGTGGATCCGGCAGAGGCGCGGCGGGGCCGCGAGCGGATCGCCCGCGGAGAGATCCCGGGCCCGAGGATCTACAGCTCGGGGCCGTACTGGGGGACCGCACGCCCCGGTTGGCGTCCGGACGCGATGACGCCGGACTCGATCCGGGCCGAGGCCGAGTACTGGGCGCTCCACGGCGCACGGGGCTTCAAGGCCAAGGGCATCCGCCCCGAGCAACTCCGCGTGATCATCGACGTGGCCCACGAGCACGGCCTGACCGTCACCGGGCACCTCGACTCGGGGTTCCGTGGGAGCGTGAACCCTGCGGACGCGATACGGATGGGGATCGACCGGATCGAGCACTTCCTCGGCGGGGAGGCGCTTCCCGCGGCACGGTCGGCCTACGCGTCGCTGGAGGCGCTGGACCTGGACGACGTCACGGCCGCGGCTCAGATCCGCGACCAGGCCCTCCTCTTCCTGGACCACGGGGCCTACTTCGACGCAACGCTCAGCGCCTACGGGTACTTCGCCGACCGGGAGCCGGAGGTGTTCGGGTACTGGGCGGACGAGCTGGGCTTCCTGACGCCCTATGCGCGCTCCGTGGTCGAGTCCCGGCTCCCGCGCGCGCCCCTGGAGCAGTTCAGGCGCATCTATTACGTGAAGAGGCGCACCGTGAAGGCCTTCTACGACGCGGGCGGGGGGGACCATCTGACCCTCGGGACGGATCACCCGAGCTGGGGCGAGTTCTGGAGCGGCTTCGGCGCCCACCGCGAGCTCCATGCGATGGTGCGCGCCGGCATCCCGAACGCGGCCGCGCTTCGCGCCGCCACCATCAACGCCGCCCGCGCGTTCGGAGTCTCGGGGCGACTGGGCACGGTGGAGCCGGGAAAGTACGCCGACCTCCTGATCCTCCGTGGCAACCCGCTCACGGACATCAGGGCCACCAGGAGCGCGTACCGCGTTGTGAAGGCCGGCCGGGCCTACGATCCCGTGGCGCTCTTCGAGTCGGTGAGGGGGAAGATGGGGCCCGCCAGCGTCGCAGAGGCGGACTGGTGGAAGGGGAACACGCGGCTCGGCCGGTGAGCGCGCTGAGCGAGGCCGACCTCGCCGTGGTCCTGGAGGCGCTCGAGGAGCTGCGGGCGGCGCCGCCTCCCCGGGACCTGGCGCCCATCGGCTGCGTGATGGGGCTGCCGGGGGTGCTGCTCCTCCTGGTTCTGCCGATCGCCGGGAGAAGGCTCGGCATCACCAACGGGGCCGCGGCGGTCGTCGCCGGCGTGGGGATCGTCCTCCTCCTTTTCGGTCTCGCACTCTGGTACGCGTCGCCGGGCCAGGCGCGTGCGCATGCGGTCGCAGCATCGGAAGCGGCCCTGCGCAGGCTCGAGGCGTGGGACCCGCGCACCGGCGCGCGTGAGGAGGCCCTGCGGGCCGCGACCCTCCTGGTACGCTCGGGCCATGCCATCCACGGGGGTTCGCCCGCGCGGGTCGTGGACACCGACGAGGCGCGGCGGAGGCTCGGGCCCATGACGGTCCTGGTCGAGGACGTCGAGGAAGCCCTCGTGGACGCCGGCGGCGCGCTGCGACTCTTCACGCCGGCGGACCGGCCGGAGGGCGTGGGCGATGCCGACTGACGCGACGCGTGCGCCGAGGACGTCGGGGGCACAGATTCACCACCCGTTCGTGCTTGCCGTCCTGCCCCAACGCCGAGGACCGAGATGGACTCCGCCGACCCTCCACGCGGCCGCCTGTCGCGACGCGCCTGGCTGACCACCACCTCCGGCGTCGTGGCCGCGGGGCTCGTGGGGACGCGCTTCGACGCCGTCGATCTGTCGGCGCGGCAGGTACCGGCGCAGGATCCACGGTCGATCCCGGGTCGGCCGCCCTCCGAGCTCGGCTCGAGAGCCCCCGGTGAGCGCCCCCGACGCCTACCCGGTCCGCAAGTGCCCTCCTCGTCATCCCGCTCTCCGCTGCACGAGCTGGATGGAATCATCACCCCGGCGGACCTCCACTTCGAGAGACACCACGGTGGCGTGCCCGAGATCCGTCCGGACGGTTACGAGCTCCTCGTCCATGGGATGGTCGATCGCCCCACGGTCTTCACGCTGAGCGACCTGCGTCGCTTTCCCGCCGTCTCACGTCTCGCGTTCCTCGAGTGCTCGGGCAACGGGAACGGCACGCTCCGGCGTGATCCCTCACCGGAGTCGACGCCTCAGGAGATCGACGGGCTGTTGAGCACGAGCGAATGGCTGGGTGTGCCGTTGTCGACGCTCCTGCGCGAGGTGGGCGTGCGGCCTACCGCGTCGTGGCTGCTGGCCGAAGGGGGAGACGCCGCCCTCCTGGCGCGCTCCATCCCGTTGGCGAAGGGGATGGACGACGCCCTGGTGGCGTATGGTCAGAACGGCGAGGCGACCCGTCCGGAACAGGGCTATCCCGCCCGGCTCTTCCTTCCCGGCTGGGAGGGGAACACGAACGTGAAATGGCTGCGTCGCATCGAGGTGTCAGATCGGCCGACGATGACCCGTGAGGAGACATCCCGCTACACAGACCCCCTGGCGGACGGGACGGCGAGACAGTTCAGCTTCGCCATGGACGCCAAGTCGATCATCACGTTCCCCTCCTTTCCGTACGCGCTTCCGGACCGCGGCTGGTGGGAGGTTCGGGGCCTGGCCTGGAGCGGTCGCGGCCGCATCACGCGGGTGGAGGTGAGCGCCGACGGGGGCCGGAGCTGGGCGGATGCGCGGCTCCAGGACCCTGTGCTGCCCAAATGTACCACGCGCTTCCGGCACCTCTGGCGGTGGAACGGGAGCCAGGCCTTCCTCATGAGCCGTGCCACGGACGAGACCGGGTACGTACAACCAATGTGGGACATGTTGGTCGGCGCGCGCGGTGCGGGGACCTCCTACCATGCGAACCACGTCCGCACCTGGAAGGTGGCCCGGACCGGCGAGGTGACGTTCGCCCAGGGAGAGCTGGCGTGAGGCGGGCCGGGCTGGCGGCGGCCGGGCTCGCCGTCCTGGCGGCGCTGGCGGCCTGTGGGGCGCCGGACGGAAGCCAGGAACGGGATCGGGCGGAGGAGCCTGCCCGCACGGAGGGTGCGACGCCGGGAGCGGGTGCCACCGTGCCCGTCGAGGCGGATGGCTCGTGGTCGCTCCGGCTCGCCGACGTCTCCGAAGGCCCTGCGTGGCCCCTTCCCGCCGGCTCGCCCGAGCGTTTCGGCCTGGGCACCGCGGCCGGGGCTGGGCGGATCGCGCCCTGGGACCGTGACGTCAGGCCCGATGGCACAGGGCTGCCCCCGGGGTCCGGACGGGCTGCCGACGGCGAGAGGGTGTGGATCGCCAAGTGCTCGGCATGCCACGGCCCGACCGGGACGGAGGGACCGAATGACCGCCTGGTCGGTCGTGAGCCCCGCGAAGGCTTCCCATTCGGCGCGGAACCCCGTGCGGGGCCTCGCACGGTGGGCAACTATTGGCCGTACGCCACCACGCTCTTCGACTACATCACGCGCGCGATGCCGCAGAACGTGCCAGGCTCGCTCACGGCCGACGAGACCTACGCGGTGATCGCGTGGATCCTCGCGAGAAACGAGATCGTCGCCGACGATGTGGTCATGGACGCGTCGACGCTGGCCGCCGTGCGCATGCCGGCCGCCGGGCGGTTCGTGCCGGACGACCGGAGGGGCGGGCCGGAGGTGCGCTGACGCCTCCGGTGACCGACCCGGTCAGCGCATGACCGAGGCCCGGTAGTCGAGGGGCGGGTCCCGGTCGCCCAGGAGCGGCTCGTAGCGGAAGTCGTTGCCCCGCCGCTCCAGGAACTCCGCGCGTATCGCCGCGACCTTCGACGGGTCGGAGAAGAGGTCCACAGCGGTGAGCGCGAGGGTCTTGGCCGCGACCATCATCCCCTTGGCGCCGATGGAGGTGCCCCCGGCCGCGATCGCCTGCCAGGAGTGCGCGGCGGTCCCGGGGACCCAAGTGGCCGTGGACAGCGTGCCGGCCGGGACCATCCAGCTCACGTCGCCGGCGTCCGACGACGCGTAGGTGCGCGCCCACTCGAACGGCTGGATGTCCGCCGCGGTCTCTACGGCAGGGTCCGCGGGCAGCGATCGCTTCAGGGTTTCGGCGAAGCGCCACTCCTCGTCGTCGTAGAGCACCCCGCCGACGGTCTTCAGGTTCTCGTAGACCACTTCCTGGAGGGCGACCACCGGGAGGCGTGAGTACGCGCCACCGATCACCTCGTATTCCATCGAAGTGCCGGTGCCCTGGGCGGCTCCCTCCGCCGCCCTGACCAAGCGGTCGAAGATCTCACGCACGGTCTCCGGCTCGGGGTGCCTCACGTAGTAGTACACCTCCGCGAAGTCCGGCACGACGTTCGGGGCGCTCCCGCCCGACGTGATCACGTAGTGGATGCGGGTCTCTTGCGGCACGTGCTCGCGCATGAGGTTCGTCATGAAGTTCAGGGCCTCGACGCCGTCCAGCGCGGAGCGCCCCCGCTCCGGAGCCCCTGCCGCGTGGGCCGACAGGCCCGAGAAGCGGAACTGCGCCGACTTCACCGCGAGGTTCGAGCCGGGACTGGCGTCGTTCTCGTCGCCCGCGTGCCAGGCCAGCACCACGTCCACGTCGTCGAAGAGCCCGGCCCGGACCATGTAGACCTTCCCCGAGCCGCCCTCCTCGGCCGGCGTGCCGTACAGGCGAATCGTGCCCGGGCTCCCCGTGCGCTTCAGCCACTCCGCCGCGGCGAAGGCGCCGGCCGACGAGGCCGTCCCGTACAGATGATGACCGCACGCGTGGCCGGCTCGCTTCCCGTCGATCGGCTGCCGGACCGGGACGCGGTCCTGG
>QJYK01000251.1 GCA_003248075.1 Gemmatimonadota bacterium
GTCCCGTTCACCTCGTTGACCAGCAGTCCCCGGTCGGTCTCGAAGACATCGATGGCCACGACGCCTCCGCCCACCGCCGCCGCGGCCGCCTCGGACACTGCCGCCAGCTCGGGGTCGACGATTCGGGCCGAAGCGGTCGCTCCCAGCGCCGTGTTCGTCTTCCAGTGCGCGGAGGTGCGCTCGATCGCCGCGACGCATCGGCCGTCCACCACGAAGGACCGGATGTCGCGGCCCCTCTTGTCCACGAAGCGCTGGAGATAGATGACGGCGTGCGGTGCCCCGCCCAGGGCCTCCTTGTGGTCGAGGATGCTCTCGAGGGCGTCGGCGTCGTTGACCCGACCGATCAACCGGCCCCACGACCCGATCACAGGCTTGACGACCAGCGGGAACCCGACAGCCGTCCCGGCCATCGCTCCGCTCTCGGGAGTGAACGCAACCGAAGCCGACAGGGTAGGCACGCCCGAGTGCACCAGCGCGAGGGTGGTCGCGACCTTGTCGCCGCACGTCTCGATCACGCGCGAGGGATTCACCACGGTGGCACCGAGCGCTTCCAGCCACCGGGCCAGGACCGCATTGCGCCAGTGGCTCTTGGAGCGCAGCACGTACGCGTCGGCGGCCTGGAGGCCCTGAGGCCAGGTGCCCAGGTCGCCGCGGATCGTCCGGTCGTCCGTCACGGTCAGCTCCACGCCCCGCGAGGCGAACGCCTCCACGAGCATCTTCTCCTCGGGGCGTATCCCGGAGCAAACGAGGACCACGGAGGGCCGGCTTCCGGTCCGGACCTCCGTGGTCCTCGGGGTAGAGTCGGGCATCGCCCGTTACTGGCCCCAGTCTTCGGCGGACAGGGGCGCCTCACGCACCGATGGCGTCGGCGACACGGCGGCGACCTCGAGCTCAGAGCCACAGTCATCGCACTCAAGCAGCTCCCCCAGCATGACGTCCGCCGGCAGCCCTACGGCGCCCGCACAGATCGGGCACTCGATCGTCGCTGCGACGCTCATCGGCTCCCATCTCCTTCCAAGGTGGATACCCGTTTCGCGGGCGAAGATCGGGGCGTCGGCCGCGGGGCCCAAGGAAAGCACCGATTTCGTTCATTGCCAACAAAAATTGTTTGATATATAACACCTCATGCTGAAGATCTCGGAGGCCGTGGAGGCCATCGTCGAGAGCGACCCGGTACTGCGCCCCGCGCTCGCCGGCCGCCTGCTCAACCTCAGCCAGGTCGCGCGCCACATTCACGCGGCGGTGGAGGCCCGGACGATGAAGCGGGTCAGGCCGTCCGCGATCGCGATGGCGCTGTCGCGGCTGCAATCCCGCCTCCCCGACCTGGACGCGGCTCCACGGCTCCGCCTCGCCGATCGGATCACGGTTCAGCGCGGTCTCTCCGTGCTGACCTTCCCCAACACCCGGCGATGTCAGGAGTCCCTGCTGAGCCTGCAGGAGCGCATCCGCAAGGAGCACGGCTTCGTCACCATCACCGAGGGCGTGCGTGAGATCACTCTGATCGTCGACTCGTCGCTGCGCGCCGTCGTGGACGGCATCGTGCCGGAACGCCCGACCCGGGCCGTGCCCGGCGCGGCGGGGCTGTCGGTCACGCTCACCCGAGACAACCTCGCGACGCCGGGCGTCCTCTACCGGCTGCTCCAACCACTCGCGCTCCAGGGCATCAACGTGCAGGAGGTGGCGTCGACCACGCGTGAGTTCCACATCTACCTCGAGGACCGGGACGTGATGCTCGCCCTCGAGTCCCTCTATCGCGCCTTCGGGCGATAGGCGTGGACCCGGCCCACCGAGTCAGGCCCGGGTCAATTGCATTGCGCGCCCGTGAGGGTGTAGACCACGCCTTCCACCACGTCGTCGTTCACCGGCACCTGCATCGGAGCGACGTCGGCGGTGAACACGAGCGACCCGCCCGTGAAGTCGACCTGACCCAGCAAACCCAGGTCGTAGTCGTCGGCCTGCAGGAAATCGATGGAGAACGCGCCCCCTTCCTGCGTGACACCGGCACGCACGATGGGATCCAACATGTCGTCGACCAGGTTCACGGCCGTGGCGACGGGAACGAAGTCGGCCAGGCCCCGGGGCGTCCCTGCCGGGCACTCGGGGATCGGGACGCCGCCGTCCGACACCATCCCGTGGATCGCACCGGGCTGCTCATCGTCCGGGATGCCGTCCTCGTTCGCATCCGCGAGCAGCAGGCCGAAGAGGGTGGGGTGCATCACCCACATGTCCGAGTTTCCCGCCACGTGACCGAAGCTCTGGTGGACGTCGAAGTCGAGGATCAGCGCGAGCGACTCGCCCTCGCCGATGTCCATCCCGTCAGAGGGGATGATGACCTTGACGCCGCTCTGTGCGCACGACGGACACTGCAGCAGACCGTTGGCCTCGAGGTCCGGCGGGAGCTCCGCCGGATCACCCATCACGTACACGCCGCCGTCGTCGGTCTCGAGCACCGCCGCCAGGATGACGATGCGGAGCTGATGGTACAGTGAAGGATCGACTTCGGCTTCCGCGACGAGCATTCGCGTGGTCCCGACGAGCTGAGTCACCTCGATCCACCCGGTGGGCTCGTCGAGCAGAACGACGCGGCCGTCCCCACCTCCTTGCAGATAGACCTCGGACACGTCCAACCAGACGTGAGCCACGTCTCCGGCCAGATCGGTCAGATGAACGGAAAGCCGTGCTGGCTCACCGGGGGACGCCGAGTCGTGACAGGCCATCGCCGACAGTGCGAGGGCGAGGGCGGCGGCACGACGGACGAGGCGATGCGACACGATACCTCCTACAGCTTGGAGTGGACCGCGGCCGTGATCGAGCTCACGCCCCCACTCCCGAGCCCGTGCGATCAGGGGCGGGCGGCCGAACGATCTCTCGCGGAGACTCTGGGCACTCTCACCCGGCTCGCGCCGGAGGTGCTTCCCCGACCGGGAGCGGGCGGGCCGGAGTCCGGCCCGCGCTGCCCACGATGCAAATGCCAGATCCGTACCAGGGCCCGTGGCTCGCCGAAGAAGTCGACACCGGCGCCGGACGCTCCGAAGGGACGCGGCGGCTCGCGCCAGATGTTTACCGTGGTGCCCGCCGCCGCCGTCGCGCTATCCTTTCGAATCCACCGCCTTCCTCACGCCCCGACCGGAGGCTACATGCCCCGTCGTTCCCGCGTCGACCTCGCCGTCCCGATGGTCCTTCTCCTCGCTCCTTCCGCCTGCGTGAAGAAGAGCACCCACGAGCTCACCCTCGCCGACCTGGCCCGAGCGCGCTCCGAGCAAGAGGAGACGCGTGCCCAGATGGCCGACGAGGCCGCAAGGCGCGACCGCGAAGAGGAGGCGTTGCGGGCGGAGATCCAGGGGTTGCAGGCTCGATTGGCCGATGTCCAGGCCCAGCTCGATCGAACGGAGCGTCTGCGTGCCCAGGCGGAGGAACGGTTCACCGAGGCCAGGGCCGAGATCGATCGTCTCGAGCTGATCCAGTCGCAGCGAGGCGAGGAGTACCGCCGGCTGCAGCAGCGCATCCAGGCCCTCGGCGCCATCGAGCGCGAGGTCCGTGAGCGCAACCGGATCTACGAGGAGGTGATCGGGCGCTTCCGGTCGCTGATCGACGGGGGGCAGCTCACGGTCGCGATCGTGCGGGGTCGCATGGTCATCCAGCTCCCCCAGGACATCCTCTTCCAGTCCGGAAGCGCGACGCTGGCGCGGGAGGGTCGGGCGACCCTGTCCGAGGTCGGTCGGGTCCTCGCGGAGCTTTCCGACCGGACCTTCCAGGTGGAGGGTCACACGGACAACGTGCCCATCGCCACGGAGCGGTTCCCCTCCAACTGGGAGCTGTCCACGGCGCGCGCGCTTTCGGTGGTGACGCTCCTGGTCGAGCAGGGCGTCGCGCCGGCGAGCCTGTCCGGCGCCGGGTACGGCGAGTTCCAGCCGGTGGCGTCGAACGAAGACCGGGAGGGGCGCCGCCTCAACCGCCGGATCGAGATCGTGATGCTTCCGAATCTCGACGTGATCGCGGCGGCCCAGGTCCCCGGCTGACGCCGGAGCTACCCCGGCCGGATCTCAGAAGCGACTCCCGAGCCTCAGGGAGATCCCGAAGCCCGGGCTGAAGTGCGCCCATCCTCGGACCGCGGAAAGGCTCACCCACCGGCGCGACCCGGCGCGAAGCCCCAGGCGCACCTCCCCCAGATCCTCCGTGCCCCTGCGGGGCCCGTTGGCGCGGGTGTCGTGCTGCCCGGTCGCCGCGAAGACCGGCGAGACGGCCCCGAGATCCATCGACGCGCGCACCCCGAAGATGACCGGGTCCGTCTGGTCGATTCCCACCCTGGAGCCGTAGATCCCGATACCCAGCTCTCCGCTGACGTCCAGGGGCCCGTGTCGGACGCGACCCGTCAGGGTCGAAAAGAAGTCGGTCTGGTCCCGCTCGAGGCCGACGACCTCGTCGGTGGTGGGGAGCCGCACCCCGAAGCGGAGCCCGGCCTGGAGCGAGGCGTCCGGGTCGTTCAGCCGCACGTGAGTCGACAGGCGGAAATCGCCGGCGTCTATGCGGCGTCCCTCCGGAGCCGGTCCGGCGCCCTGGGCAGGTTGCGCGAAGACCAACTGGTCCTGGAAGACACGAACCGGAGTTCCCGCGATCTCCATCGCCACGCGGTTCACCCGCCAGACGGCCCGGAAGACGCCCAGCTCCACGAGTCGGCCCGAAGTGCCTGCAAGGGACGCCCGCTGGTCGAGGAGCACGTCCACGCCCACGGAGGCGGTTACCGGAAGGCCGTCGAGGTCGCTCCAGTCGACCGGGTCCAGTGGACGGAGCTGGGCACCGACCGGGGCGGTCGCCGTCAGAAGGCCGACGGCGATGACGAGCCCGATCCTCACGGGATCCGTCCTTGGGAGCCCCCGTCACGGGGCAGGGAGTCGCTCGGCGGGGTCGCATTCGGCGCGATGCTGTCCGCTGGCGCCTCGTTCGGAGTGACGATGTCCGTCGGCGCCGCCGGGGCGGGGAGCAACTCGATCGGGTTGGTGAAGATCCACGGCCGCAGTCCCGCGAACAAGCTGCGGACGTGCGCACCGTACCGATAGACCTCGACCCGGTAGATTCCCGGACCCGGCACGCGCCAATCGAGCTCGCTGCCGAGGAGGAACGCGACCTCGCGGCCGTCACGCAGCACGCGGTAGGCGAGCCGATCGGGCGGCGGCACCCGGAAACCGGCCCGGAGCACGGTTCCCGACGCCAGAGGCGCGCGCTCACCCACGCGCGCGACCCGGGCATTCTGGGTTCTCGCCTCGAGGCGAAATGCGCGCGCCCAAAGGCCGTCGCCCAGCGAGATGACGAGGCGCCCGGCGCGCACCGCGTCGCTCAGCGCTGCCTCGGCGCGCGCGGGTTCGTCCGGGAGGGGCTCATCGAGGGTGACGTGGTTGAGAAACGTGCGGAAGAAGGGCCCGTAAGGCGGAAAGGGGCGGCCTCCGATGGACCACTTGGGATGGTGGTTGAGTGCGGCCGTCGCGGTGAGCGGGCCGCTCATGCGCAGCGAGTCGTATGCCGCCACGCTCGGGGTGTCGAAGCCGTCCCGGGTCAGGTGCAGCAGGCTGAACTCGCCGAGGCCGAGGGGCATGCCGAGCAGCAGTGTCCCGATGTGGTACAGTGCCCACGGCTCGGTCAGCCTCCGCTTCGCCGTCTCCGACATGTCGAAGGCCTCCCAGCCCGCCATGCCATCCACCGAGCTCGACTTCCAGCGCTCGCCATCCCTGGGGCTCCGGCCGTGGATGACGAACGCCGTGGCATGCTGCTCGGCGATGAGCCGTGTGAACGCCGCCTCCCCCGCGGTCCAGCCTCGGAACGTGGTGTCGAGGCCGACGGCGAGGACGCGCCCCAGGTCGTTGGCGACCAATTCCTGCCCGGGGATGACCAGGACGCCCTCCATCCACGCGGTCTGAACCTCAGGCAGGTTCGGCCGCCGCTCATCGGGCGGATGATCGCTCACGTACACGAAGTTGAGGTCCGCGCGCCGCGCCGCCGCCCCGATCGACTCGAGGCTGCCGTACGCATCGTGCGAGCGCCCCGAGTGGACCGAGAACACCCCGGTCACGACCGTGGCGCCCGAGTCGGGAAAGAGGGTTTCCGCCGCGGGTGCCGGCGCGGTCCGCTGCACTCGAAGCTCCAAGGTCAGGAACCCGGCCACCGCATAGACGGAGGCCAGTAAGGCCACGAAGCGGAGGAAGCGGGCCGCGCCGTGACGCAGACGACGGCGCGCGGCACCGCGCTCGAGCCGCTCCCGCACTCGATCCGCAAGCGTCTGTGCGGCCATCCCGCTCCTCGTCGGCTTGTCCCGTGGCATCGCGCATCCTCCCCTGAATCACAGTCCGTCACCGGCGCCCCGCAGTCAACGGTCCGGGCGGGACCGTCCCGGACGTGCCGTGACGGCTGGTCGGAGATCCTTGCGGGCCACGGACGCTCCCGATCAGCTTGTGGGGTCCCGAAGATCCCCCGGGCAAGGATCCGAGGATGGACTGGTCAGCATCCGCGCGCGCGGGCGCGCTCGCCGCATTCTTCGCTCTTGCGGCCCTCAACCCTCCTGACGCCGAGGCACAGGCGTGCCTGGGCATTCCCCAAGGGAGCGCCGGCGGCATCGCGTTCTCCCTCGGTTTTCCGGACGCAGCCCTTCGGTACGGCCTGGAGGGAGCGTCGGCCAACCAGGACACCGGCCTCCTGCTCTCCGGCGAGTTCGCGCTTCAGGAGCCCGACAAGGAAACCTCCGCGGACACCACGTCGACGAAGTCGGTGGGTGGCTGGCTCGGATGGGAGATCGAGCCGCTCAACGAGCAGGTGAGCCTCTGTCCACGGGGGGGCCTGACCTACGAGTGGGACGATGTCGGGAACGAGCTGACGATCCCGTTCGGGGTCGCGGTCGGTCGGACCCTGGACCTCACCTGGGACGGCTCGGCGAGCGTCACGCCCTTCGCCATGCCCCAGTTCCTCTGGACACGCGAGACGTCAGACGGCAGCGGCGAAGTGATGAGGGAAATCGTGTTCGCGGTGACCGGCGGCCTCACGTTGAACTTCGGCGTCCTGGTCATCGGAGGCCGGGTCGGCAAGATCTTCAAGGAAGGGAACGACCCGGTCTTTTCGGCATTCGTGGGCGCCGCCTGGAGGTAACGCCAGGTCGAGCCACACCCTCCGGAGCGTCGGAGCCCGGGCCCGAGGAGGTACGGGACGTCGCTGAGGGGCCGACCCCGCTTGCTCGGGCGGAGGCGCGCACCGTACCCTCCGAGGCCGGGTGTCCCGGGCCGGTCCCGTGGGCCCCAGG
Organism: Gemmatimonadota bacterium; assembly: GCA_003248075.1. Lineage (GTDB taxonomy): Bacteria > Gemmatimonadota > Gemmatimonadetes > Longimicrobiales > Gaopeijiaceae > SZUA-318. The sequence goes on from QJYK01000251.1 coordinate 7,283, forward strand.
GCGTCCCTCGACCTACGGGAGTACCGCCATGCCGCCCTCCGTGCGATCCCGACACGTACGAGCGGGTCTCGCCCTGACCCTGTTGGCGGTCGGTGCCTGCAGGGCCGCCGAGCCTTCGGGGGCGCCCGCCGGGTACGCCGACCTGGTGGCGCTCTTCCAGGAATGGAGACGGTTCCAGGCACCGGTGATGGTGGACGGAGTCCCGGACTATTCCCGGGAGGCGATGTCGGCGCAGTACGCGGCCCTCCCGGAGTGGAAGTCTCGGCTGGAGGCCATGGACACCGACGGCTGGCCGGTCTCACAGCAGGTAGACTGGCAGCTCGTGCGCGCCGAGATGAACGGCCTGGACTTCGACCAGCGCGTGCGTCGACCCTGGGAGCGGGACCCGGCCTTCTACGCCAACGTCTACGCCGAGCAGAGTGACGTTCCGGCCCACGAGGGTCCCACCATCGAGGGGTTCATCGACCTGTGGACGTACCCCGTGCCGCTCTCGGACGCCGACGCCGACGAGCTGGCCGAGCGCATCGGTGCGATCCCCCAGCTCCTCGAACAGGCGCGCCTCAACCTGACCGGTGACGCGCGCGATCTGTGGCTCGCGGGGGACCGATCGTTCGCGGAGCAGACGGCTGCGCTGTCCGCCTTCGGCGACCGGGTGGCCGGGGCGCACCCGGCCCTGGACGATGCCGTCGACCA
>QJYK01000059.1 GCA_003248075.1 Gemmatimonadota bacterium
CGAACGAGGCCGCTCGTCGGCTCGACATCCGGACGACCGCGGTGATGGGAATCGGCGGTCGGGATCAGGTGACCGCTTCGGTGCCCTACGCCGCCGTGTTGTACGACACAGATGGAAGAACGTGGGTCTATACGGTTCCGCAGCCGCTAACCTACGTGCGCAGGCCCATCATGATCACCTCCATCGAGGGGGACGCAGCCTATCTGAACGAGGGGCCTCCGCCCGGGACCGAGATCGTGTCCGTGGGCGCCGCAGAGCTCTTCAGCACCGAGACGGAGGTGAGACCATGACCGCGCGAGCGAAAGTTTGGATCAGGGCAGGGCGTACGGCCACGATGATGGCCGCGGGCGCATGCCTGCTCGTCGGCTCGCCGGCAGCGGGTCAGAGCTCGTTGAGCATCGGCCCCAACGGGGGCATCACCTTCACGCCGGGACTGCGGGTCCAGACCCGGTACGTGTACGACGCTTCCGACGACAACAGCGATTTCTACACCGCCAGGGTCCGGTTCAAGGGGGCGGGCAACGTCTTCGGAATCGCGACCTACTACACCGAGCTCAAGGTGGACAACACCGGGCGCTTCGGTAAGAGCGCCAGCGCGCAGATCGAGAACGCCTGGCTGAACTTCGAGGTGAATCCCGAGTTCGCGATCCGGGTCGGGTTCGGAGACATCCCGTTCTCCCGGGACGCGCTCACCTCGGACTCGAAACTGCTGATGGTCGACCGAAGCCTGATCAAGGACGGGCTCACGTCGGTGGGCTTCGCCGACAACACGATCGGCGTGATGGCGCACGGCCGTCCCTCGGCGGGACGCTTCGAGTACGCCGCGGGTGTCTTCGACAACCTGGCGTACGAGACCTCCGGCGACTCCGGCAATCACGCGGACAATCCGACCGTGGCCGGACGCCTGGCCCTGAACCTCCTGGATCCCGGCTCCGCCGGCGGATACGGAGACTACCGGGGCTCCTATGTGGGCAGCGGGCGACGCCTCGCCCTCGGGGCGAGCGGCGCGTTCCTCCCGTCGGCCTGGGAGGGAACGACCGAGTACGACCTGAGCGGTGTGGGTGTCGACCTGTTCTACAACAACAGTCTCGTCTCGCTGCAGGGCGAGTTCGGACGCTACGGCAAGGACTACGGTAGCTCCACCGAGGTGGGGAAGGGCGGCTTCGCCCAGGGAGGCGTCCTCGCCTCTCCGCGGGTGGAGCTCACCGCCCGCTTCCAGCAGTTCGATCCGAGCGACTCGAGCGACGACGATCGGCTCACGTGGACGTCGGTGGGGGCGAACTTCTACATCCGCGATCACAGCCTGAAGGTCCAGACCGACTTCACGATCCGGAAGGAGCAGGGAACGGAGATCGAGAACAACTTCTTCCAGATCCAGCTCCAGCTGGATTTCTGAGGTTCCCACACGTCGGCTGCCCCCGGGTGCGCTTCGCCGCCCGGGGGCGTCGCACATCGGCTCGAAGGAGGCTCCATGAAGTCCCTTTTGACAATCCTCGCCGGCGCGACCCTGACCGTGGCTCACCCGAGCGACGACCCGTCCGACGCACCCTCCATCCGCGCGAGGCCGTTCGCGCTGGCCACGTTGCGCTTCGAGCAGAACGCCACCGACGGCGACGTGGAGGTGGTGTTCGAGGTCATGGGTGGGACCGACGGGCTGGCCTGGCTCAGCGTCACCGGTCCCGACGGGCGGAAAGTGGTCGACTTCCGTGCGCCGGACCCGTCGACCCTGGGCGTGCGTCAGTTCGAGTTCGAGTCGCCGGAGCCGCCCGACCCCAGGGTGGTCATGGCGGCCTACCCGGAGGGCGTCTACACGTTCACCGGCGGGACCGCCCGGGGCGATACCCTGCGGAGCCAGGCCACGCTGAGCCACCGGCTCCCGCCTCCGGTGACCGTCGTGGCTCCCGCCGATGACGCCGAAGACGTCCCCAGCAAGGGCCTGCGCGTGACCTGGGGGTCGGTCCCGGGCGTGGTCGCGTACAAGGTCATCGTCGAGGACGAGGACACGGGAGCGGCGCTGACGCTGACGCTGGCCGGGAGCGCGCGTAGTCTGTCCGTACCGGACGAGTTCCTGAAGCCGGGGACCGGCTACCAGCTCGCGATCGGCACCGTGGGCTCGAACGGAAACGTGTCGTTCATCGAGAACGGCTTCACAACAGCAGAAGGGATGTGACGAGATGCTCACCATAGATCGACGCTGGTCGTGGTGGACGGTCGCGCTCGCCATGGGGCTCCTGTCCGTCGCGGCGACTCCTGCCATGGGTCAGGAGGAAGAGGAGGAAGAGCCCGCGGAGGCCGCGCCGCAGAACCGACCGGTGCTGCGGGCACACCCGCTCACCGGCCCCATCCGGCTCGACGGCATCCTGTCCGAAGCGGACTGGGAGGACGCGGAGTCGATCGGCGGCCTGGTCACGATCGAGCCTGTGGAGGG
>QJYK01000007.1 GCA_003248075.1 Gemmatimonadota bacterium
GGAGCTCTTGCAGGCAGCTGTGGATGCCATCGCCAGGGACCGATCCAATGCCCGGGAAGTGTGGGTCGAAGATGACCGCATCCTCTGAACAGATTGTCAGGTCGCACATCAGGCACAGCTCGGCGTGGAAGCCGGGCCCATTGAGCGCACCGATCGTGGGGATCTCCAGGTCGTTGATCAAGGAGGAGACGTTGGCCCTTCCGTCCTTGAAAGCGTACTCGTAGGCCCAGTGCTCGAGGTCTTCCTCTTCGAGTGCAAAGCCATCGGGATCGACGCTCAACATGAAGTTCGACCCGGTACCGGTGAAGATCATGACCTCGTTTTCGGGGTCGGCACCGATGGTCTTGAAGAGCTGGCCGACGGATCGGTGGTTCTCGACGCTCAGCTGGACGGGGCCATCCTGCGTGTGGGCGCGGGCCAGGATGATGCCATCGTCGCCGCGCTCCAGCGCGTAGCAGTCCTTGAAGCTCTCCCGGTAGTCATCGAACCTGGGTGTCGGAACGAAGCGCTGCAGGGACATGAGGTCTCCTTGCCTTGTCCGGCCTCAGTCGAGCCCGGCCTGCTGCCGGGTGATCTCGTAGATGCCGCTCCAGTCGCGCTCTTCCATGCCGTGCGCGACGGCAATCAGCAGCTTGTCGCGTACGATGTTGGCGTAGGGCAGGGCGACGTGCAGGTCTCCGGCAGCCTTCAAGAAGAGGTCGACGTCCTTGAGACCTCCGGTCATCGCAAATCCCCCTGGCTCGAAGTTCCGGGCCTGAATTCGTTCGGCGTATTCTTGAATCTGCGGCTGAGGGAAGAGCGTTTTCATGATGAGGGCCAGATAGGGCGCGCCGATTCCGCTCTTCTCGCCGAATGTGTAGACCTGTCCCATCAGCTCGATCACGGATGCGACCATGTAGTTGATGCTGATCTTGACGGCGTTCGCCACGGACGGCTCCCTGCCAACAGGCACGACCATCTGGCTGTAGGCTTCGAAGAGGGCAGAGCATCGCGCGATCGCATCCTCGTCCCCTGCGACGAAGGTTCGGAGTTCTCCCGCTTCGGCTACGTCGGGGCGACCCAGCACCGGGGCGGCGACGTAGTGGCTCCCGTGGGCAGCATGGAGGCGGGCGAGCTCCGTCGCGCAGGCAGGGGAGATGGTGCTGGTTCCCACGTGAACGGCTCCGGGACTCAAGCCGGCGAGAACGCCCTCGCTGCCCTCGACGACGGCTTTGACGGAGTCGTCGCCCATCAGGCTCGTCAGCACGACCTCCGCTCGCGCGGCGGCTTCACGTGCGGAAGCGACCATGGTCGCACCGGCCTCGACGAACGGCTGCGTCTTGGATGCAGTCCGGTTGTAGACGGTCAGCGGGAATCCGGCCTTCTGGATGTTCCGGGCGATACCGGCGCCCATCTTTCCGAGGCCGACAACGGCAACTCGGAGATCCTCACTCACTTTCGATTGTCCTCCACGGGCGCAAACAGCGCTCAGTCCTGCGAGGTTCGCACACCGGCTCGAAGCAGTCCGGAACCAAAGAACCACGCGGCCTGCGACGTCCGCCTGCTCGGGACGAATCGCCGCTCAATCGGGTGATGCCGACGAGTCATTCGTCGCTCGGTTAGAATCTACAACTCACCTTATGCCTCGGCTATGAGTCCCTGACGCTTCGATATGCGTGTCGGGCATATCCGCTGCGCAAGGCGAAGAAGGGGCTCACGCATCGTCGCGACCAGGAGCTCGCCGGAGTCAATCGGGATGTAGTAGACGATCGACATGGCGGGACCGTCGTTCTGACGCGCGTAGCCGAAGACGCAGGTCCGGTGGGTGAGCGCGAAATCGCGGCGCTCCGAGGGAAGCATGTCACGATCGGTCGGAGGGGTGAACGGCTCGGCCGCGAGGGGAAGCAGTTTCATTGCCAATGCTCCTGCACTGCTCGTGCATGCGTGGGTTGGAGAGGCGCTCATGCGATGAAAGGACGCGGTCGAATAAATCAGTACAATCGTACGCACTCTTTCTCGCTGAGCCAACCCTCTCGTCACCGCCGATCACAGAGGAGATCCCCCGATGAAGCTCGAGGAAGTCGCCCCCGTCGCCCGTAGCCTGGCCTCCAGAGCCGCGGGCCGCGCGGAGGAGACCGAGGCGGCGCGTCGCCTCCTGCCCGAGGCAGAGCGCGAGCTGCGCGAGGCGGGGCTGTTCAAGCTCCTCCAGCCCCGCCGCTTTGGCGGCTACGAGCTGGAGCCCGCATCCCTGGTGACGGCTACCGCGGAGCTCGGGCGCGGCTGCGGCTCGACCGCCTGGTGCCTGGGGGTGCTGGCCACCCACAACTGGATCCTCGGTCTCTTCGAGGAACGCGCCCAGGAAGATGTGTGGGGGGACGACCCGGACACCCTGCTGGCCGCATCGTTCGCGCCGACCGGACAGGCGGGGCGCGTCGAAGGCGGCGTCCGGGTGAGCGGGCGCTGGTCGTTCGCCAGCGGCTGCGATGTGGCCCGCTGGATGATGGTGGGTGCCGTCGTTCCCTCCGACGGCCCTCGACCGGACCTGCGCATGTTCCTCCTTCCCAAGGAGGACTACCGCATCGATGACAACTGGTACGTGAGCGGACTCGCGGGAACGGGGAGCAAGGACATCGTGATCGACGACGCCGTGGTGCCCGAGCACCGATCGCTGTCCCTCCTCGACGCCATGGCCGGCCGGTCTCCCGGACGCGATCTCTATGCGGACAGCCCGCTCTACCGCGTTCCATCGGGGACGATGCTGCAACTCGCCCTGGTGGGCCCGTCGCTCGGGCTGGCGCGGTGCGCCTACGCCGCGTTCCTGGAGCGAGCCAGAACGCGCCAGATCACCTACAGCGCCGAGAAGCAGAGCGAACAGACTCCGGTCCACGTGATGCTGGGTGAGGTGACGTACCAGCTGGACGCGGTGGAGCTCCTCCTGGAACGCGACCTGGCCGAGATCGCCCGCCTGACCCGGGAGAATCGGAACTTCACCATCTCGCAACGGGCGCGCTACAAGCGCGATGTCGGGCTCGGTCTTCGCTCCTGCCAGGAGATCGTTGCCCGCCTCGCGGGCGCGAGCGGCGCCCATGGGCTGTTCCTCACGAATCCGATACAGCGCGCGCTCCGCGATTCCCACGCCATGACGGCCCACGCAGCCCTCGACCCGATCCAGGCCGCCCGCACCATGGGACGCGTGGCGCTGGACCTCGACCCGGCGACGGCGATTCTCTGATGCAGGAGTGGGGAAGCCCGAGTGTTGCCCCGCTCGCCTTCAGGATTCGTCCCTTCGCTCTTCGAGGCGTCGCGCGAAGGCTTCTTCCCACGACTTCATGGGCTGGAAGTCCGGGGCGTTCCGGTAGTCCGCCTCGGTCCGCGCCAGGATCTCCTGGTCCGAGAGCGAGAGGTCCAGTGGATCGACCACCGGCTGCCGGACGTGCCAGGGAGAATCGACGAAGCACTCGATGCTGTTGCCCTCAGGGTCCGGGAAGTAGAGCGACCAGCCTCGGCCGTGGTTCAGGGGCAGGAAGCGCTCAACGCCGGCTTCCTCGGCGGCTGCCTTCATTGCCCGCAACTCCGACAGGCTTCCGACGTGGAAGGAGAGCTGGTTGATGACGCCACCGAGGATGCCCCCGTCCCGGCGGCCCTCGACGAGGGCGATCTGGTGGTGCTCCTTCGGGTCGGCGCTCAGAAAGACGATCCTTGGCTCACCAGGGAGCGGGAGTCTTCCGCGGTCGGTGACCTCCAGGCCGAGGAGCTTCGTGTAGAAGCCCACCATGACCTCGATGTCGTGGACGTGGATGCCGACGTGGCTGAAGCAGACGCGGGGGGTGTCGGTCATCGAGTCCTCCAGCTTGTCTCGATCTGTACGCATGTACTACTTTCGCGGGCATGGGTCAACTCATGCGCCGACGCAAACCGGCTGCGCGCCGGCCTCAGCAGCGGTCGGTCGCAACGCGCGAGCGCCTGGTGGAGGCGGCTCTCGCGGTGTTCGCGAGCCACGGCTTCGAAGGGGCGACGACCCGCGAGATCGCGAGCCGGGCCGGTGTCGCACTGGCCGCGCTTCCCTACCACTTCACGACCAAGGAGGCGCTCTGGAAGGCCGCGGCCGATCGCATCTTCGGCCTGCTCGCCGAGCACTTCGAAACGTACCAGCGCGAAACAGACGGAGCCGATCCACGATCCCGACTCCCTGTCCTGTTGCGCGAGTTCGTGCTCTTCGCGTCGGAGCGCCCCGAGCTGCACCGCTTCATGCTCCAGGAGGGAACGGATGGCGGAGAACGCCTGGCTTGGCTGGTCGACACGCACGTCCGTCCGCTCTACCGCGCCGCCGTGGCTCTCATCGAAGAGGGGCAGGCCCACGGCTCCATCGTCGAGGGTCGGGCCGAGCAGGTCTTCTACGCCCTGATCGGCGCCGCTTCTCTGCCCTACGCCATGGCTCCCGAGCACCAGCTCCTGACCCGAGCCAGGCCCGACTCCAAGCGGCGCGTCGAGGACCACGTGCGGTTCCTGCTTCGCCTGTTCCAGGTCGACACGTAGGGGGCCGGAGGAACGCAGGAAGCGAGACGAGAAGGGGCCGCAGAGGAGCCTGCCAATGCGCGAGATCACCGAAGACGAGGTCCGACACTACCGGCAGCACGGGGTGGTGTATCTACCGGACCTTCTGGACGAGGGCTGGCTGAAGGACATGGAAGCCGCCTTTGCCGAGGAGATGTTCGCCGACCCGGAGGGACTCAACCATCTGGATCTGAGGTCGGGCGCACAGTTTCTCGAGCAGCAGGGGCTGGAGCTGCTGGCCCGCGACTCGAAGGCGGCTACCGGCCGCTTCTGGATTCGCACCTTCAACTGGCGGCGCTTTCCGTCCGTCGTCGCGCTCGGCTGCGCGCCGCCGATGCCCGAAGCGGTTGCGAAGTTCATGGGGTCGAAGCGGCTCAACTTCTATGGCGAGCAGCTGTTCTTCAAGGAGGCGGGGTCGCTGCACCGCACGGCCTTCCACCAGGACGCGCCCTACTTCCACCTGAGCGGAGAGCAGTGCTGCACCGTCTGGATGCCCTTGGACGTCGTGGACTCGGAGAACAGCATGATGGGCTACGTGCGCGGCTCTCACCGATGGGAGATTCACGCGGCGAACGTGTTTGCCGGCCAGGCGCCCATTCCGGGCTCGACATTGGCACAGTTGCCGGACATCGAGGGCCGCGAGGACGAGTACGATGTCGTCTACTACCCGGCCAAGCCCGGGGACGCGATCGTCCACCATGTGCGCACCGTGCACGGATCGACTGGCAATGCCAGCAAGCGTGATCGCCGTGCGTTCGCGCTTCGCTATGTCGGAGACGATGTGCGCTATCTGGAGCGCGAAGGATCTCCTCCGGATTCCCAGAAATCAGACGCCCTCGAGAATGGCGACCTGATGGACAGCGACGAGTTCCCGCTGATCTGGACGGCCGATCAGGGGTATCTCACCGCGTGAGGTCCGCGAACCACGCAGCCGGCACGCCGATTTGGACCAGGATTCGCGCCGGTGCGCCGGCGAGAAGCCTGGTGGGAGCGAGGAGTCCAGAACCTTGACTGAGAGTGTCTTCGAGGTGGAAGTCGACGGAGGTGCAGTCCCGCTCCACGCCCCCGGCGAGGAAAGGCAAGACCTCTCGGGCCTGGTTGTCGTTCCGTCGATCTTTGGTCCGACGCCGGACCTGTTGGAGTCGATTGCCTCGCTGAATGACGTCGCGTTTTCCGTGATCATGGACCCGTTCTGGCGAGCGGGAGGCGGGGCGATTCCGTACCGCGAGAGGCAATGTGCGATAGAGAGGCTTCGCGGCTTCGAGTTGCAGCGGTGCTTCGTCGAGGCGCGATCGGTCGTCGAGTGGGTCCGCCCGCGGTGCAATGGCAGAGTGATCGGGCTGGGGATCTGCTTCGGGGGACCCGTGGTTCTCGACTTGGCGGCATCAGGGGCGTTGGCCGGGTTGGTGACCTGGCATGGAAGTCGAATGGACCAGTTCCTCGACCGCGTCCAAGAAATCGATTGTCCGATTCGAATGCAGTTCGGCGGCGCCGACCCGATGACGCCGTCGGAGACGATCGCGAACATCGAGTCGGCTTGCAGCGGAAGCACTGATGTCAGGTTCGTTGTTCACCCAGGGCTCGATCACGGATACACCCTCAGAGGTGAGCACTTCGATGCCGAAGCCTTGGCAGTAGACCTTGGCGTGACCCGCGAGCTGCTTCGAAGGGCGGCGGACATTGGCTAGCGGCTCGCTTTCCGGATCTGCCCCAGGGAGGCTCCTGAGTCCTGACCCGCCCCCCGGTTTAGTCCGCGTCCTACGTTAGACCGACCGCGCTCGCGGACTGAAGCTCGGTAGTCAGTGGCCATACCGCGGTCTCGGGTGCCGGTGGGCCGGTAGCTCAGGGCGCTGTGCGGCGTGAACGTGTTGTACTTCTGGCGCCAGCGCTCGAGCAAGATTTTTGCCTCTCCGAACGTGTAGAAGATCTCCCGATCCAATAGCTCGTCACGCGACTTTCCGTTGAACGACTCGATGCAGCCGTTCTCCCAGGGGCTTCCCGGTGTGATGAACAGGGCGTCGGGCTGAACCCGCTGGAGCCACTCGCGGACGGCCCTCGCCGTGAACTCCGAGCCGTCGTCAGAGCGTATGAACTCCGGCGTGCCGCGTGAGACGACAAGCGCCTACAGCCGATCCAGGACGTCCTCCGAGTCGAGCCGCAGCTCCACATCGATGGCCAGGCACTCCCGCGTGTACTCGTCCACCAGCGTCAGCATCCGTAGGGGGCGACCGTCGTGCGTGCGATCGAAGACGAAGCCGTGGGACCAGACGTGATCGCGACTTTCGGCTCGTCTCCGGATGCAGGAGGCGTCTGAGAACCACGGGCGGCCCCGCTTCGGCTGTCTCTTCGGCACCTTCAAGCCCTCCTCGTGCCAGATCCGCTCCACTCGCTTGGCGTTGACCTGCCAGCCCTCCCATCGCAGCAGTGCGGTGATGCGACGGTAGCCGTGGTTGAGTGCACCGACCGATGCCCGTACGCGTTGAATGTGGGCGACGGCGATCGTGAGAGTCGATCCGACGGGCGATCACGCAGCAGCAGTAGGCCAGCGCAACGCCGACTTACTCCACGCCGTCTGCCTGCGGAGGCTAGTCGACGCGCTTGAGAGGGGATGGTCGCGATTCTCGGACGCCCTTTCTGCGGCTCAATTCTCGCCGAGGCGAATCGGGGGCGAAACCGGACTGCCGACTCTCGCGACAGAGAACAACGCGGTCCGCGGCGCCTTGCGGGCCGGGAACCCGCGGTCTCCGATCCAGGCGCGCAAGGGGTCCCGCCAAAGCCCGCGCCAAACGGTGGAATTCTGGTGCTGACTCGCGCCGCGGGTCAACGAACCGCGGAGACGGAGACTACTTGGCGGAGAGAGTGGGATTCGAACCCACGGTACCCTTTCGGGTACACACGCTTTCCAAGCGTGCGCCTTCAGCCGCTCGGCCATCTCTCCGCGCGAGGCGGGCTTCGTACTGGCGGAGAGGGGGGGATTCGAACCCCCGATACGGCTTTTGGCCGTATAACGGTTTAGCAAACCGCCGCCTTCAGCCTCTCGGCCACCTCTCCGCGGGGCTGGTAGGATACCCGAATCCGGTGGCGCGTCTCGCGCCCCCCGGCCGCCCGCCCCGGACGGGGAGTGGCGCATGCAAGGCTGGCCCAAGGCGGGGAGGAGGTGGCTCGAGCGCCGCGCATGGCGTCGCCTGGCGCTGCGCTGGACGCTCGGGGCCGGCCTCGAGCTCGAGGTGCGCAGTCGCGGCGACTGGGTGCTGTACAACGACATCTTCGTCGACGGCGAGTACGACGAGCCGGTCCTGGCGGCGCTGGCCGCGGCCCCAGCGGGAAATCCCTTCACGGTGCTCGACCTCGGCGCCAACGTGGGCTTCTTCGCGCTGCGGGTCCTGGATCTCGTCCGGCGCGGC
>QJYK01000022.1 GCA_003248075.1 Gemmatimonadota bacterium
GTTGAACACGAAATGGGGGTTGAACTGGGCGCGGATGGCCTTCGCCTCCGCCTCCGCCCGCAGCACCGCTTCGCGGGCGACGAGGGAGCGGGTCTCATTGACCCGCTCGAGCGACTCCGTCCACATGAGAAAGGTCGTGACGACGGCGTACAGGAAGGTCCCGTTGACGGACCACGCCAACACCACCATTGCCGGGCTTTCTCCGATCTCGCTCCGGGGCTCGAGGCGACAGACCCACATCAGCCCGGCCGCGAGTAAGCTCGTCACGGCGACGAACACAAAGGCCTCGACGGCCCGCCGTCCGAGAAAGGCCTTCCAGCTGCCCGCGCCCTCCACCAGGCGGGCGCGGCGTCGCACGAGCTCGAGGGAGGGCAGCCCCGGGGCGAGGACGCTGATCACGGCCCCCAGGACGGCCCGCCCGGGCGCCTCCCCCTGCATCAGCGCCGCCGTGAGGAAGATCGCCCCGTACGCGAGCCACGCGCCCGCGAACACGCTCCAGAACCCGCGGGGCCCGAGCACGAGGCCGCCGGCTCCCTGACCGTCGACGCGGACGGGAGCTGCCTGGGCAGTCGAGGATGCGGCGCGTACGGGGTTCATCGCGGCTCACCATAGGACCGCCGGGGGCCCGCAGCCAGCCGGTCTCCCCCGCCCCGATCAGATATCGCGGAGCGTGCGCATGGGGTCCACGGACGCGGCCCTTCCTGCCGGAACCAGGCTGGCGGTCATGGTCACCGCGAACAGGACGGCGGCGATCACCAGCAGGATCGCGGGCTGCACCGTCGACAGGCCCTCGAGCAGCGAGCGGAGCACGCCCACGAGCGGGAGCGTCATGAGCGCTCCCAGGACGAGCCCGACGACTCCCAGCCACAGACCCTGGCGGGCGATCATGCGCACCACCTGCCGGCTCTCCGCACCCAGGGCCATCCGGATTCCGATCTCGTGACCGCGCCGGCTCACCGAATAGGAGAGCACGCCGTAGGTGCCCAGGGATGCGAGCAGGAGGGCGACCAACCCAAAGCCGCCCAGCACGACGTTGAACACGCGCACTCCGACCAGGAATTGATCGACGTACTCCTCCATGGTCAGGATCCCCGAGACCGTGAGGTCGCGATCGAGGGCCTCGAGCCCGACGCGGAGCGGCTCGGCCACCGCGTGCGGCTCCCCCCGGGTCCGGAGGATCAGGAACCCGACTCCACCGGGGGACTGCCCCGCCGGCAGGTAGACGGTCTCTCCGTTCCCTGCGCTGCCCGTCCGCAGGAGCACCTGTTGGACGTCCTCCACGACACCGACGATCTCGCGAGCCCTCCCGTCGACGTGGAGCCGGCGCCCGAGGGGACTCTCGTGGCCGAAACGGGCTTCGGCCAGCTTGCGATTGATCGCCACGACGGGCTCCGTGTCCGCCCGGTCACCTCGCTGGAGGAACCGGCCCTGTACGAGCGGGATGCCGAGGACGTCCAGGTAGTCCGAGGTCGCCTTCACCACCACGGCCCTGGGGGCCGCGATGCCGGCTTCGATGGGGGCGCCGTCGACGCGGAAGGTATCCGAGCTCGCGATCGGCGCCTGCGGCAACACGTTGACCATCGCGACGGCCTCCACGGCGGAGACGGCCGACGCGCGCTCGAGGACCTGTCCCTGGAAGAGCACGCGCTCGTCGTCCGTGGCCCGCCGAGAGGCCGGCACCCGAACGACTGCGGTGAGCACCGACTCCCTGGTGAAGCCCGGGTCCGAGGCCTGGATCTGCAGGAAGCTGCGGACGAGGAGGCTCCCTCCACCCAACGCCAGGAACGAGAGCGCGATTTCCCCGATCACAAGGGCGCGACTCAAGGTCTTCTTCGACCTCCCCGAGCCTCCCCGCCCGCCGCCGTCCTTCAGCGCGTCCGAGTGCCCCTGCCGGAAGGTCTGGAGCGCGGGCACGACGCCGAACAGGATGCCGGCCACGATCGACACCGCTCCGGTGAAGAGCAGCACCCGCCCGTCGAGCCGCACGTCGAAGCCGGGGGGGAGGGCGCCGACGAAGTTCGCCGCCAACGCGCGGATCCCCACCGCCCCCAGACCGACGCCCACGAGTCCGCCGCCCGCCACCATGAGCGAGCTCTCGGTGAGGAGCTGACGGACGATCCGGGCTCGCCCGGCACCGAGGACCGTGCGCAGGGCGATCTCCTGGGCACGCTCCTGACCGCGGGCGAGGAGCAGGTTCATGACGTTCACACAGGCGATGACCAGCACGAGGACCACCGAGCCCTGCAGCATGGCGAATAGGATGCGGCTCTGTCTGGTCGGGATATCGTCGCGCAGGTTGTAGACGTCGACGGTCCACCCACGTTGGATGTCGGGGTGCTCGGACTCCAGCTCTCGCGCGATCCCGGTCAGCTCGCTGCGCGCCTGCTCGGTCGTGGCGCCCGTCGCGAGGCGCCCGAACACGAAGACGTCCCGGCGGTCGCGCGCGGCGCTCTGGGGGCTGCGTTGCAGCGGCACCCACAGGTCCTGGTTGGGCGTGAGGAACCCGAACCCCGGGGGGAGCACGCCGATGACCTCGTATGGCTCTCCGTCGATCGTGAGGATCTGGCCGAGGGGATCCCGATCCTCTCCCCAGGTGCGCGCCCAGTACTCGTGCCCGAGGAGCACCACGCGTGGGCCGCCCTCGACCGACTCCTCGTCGGTGAAGAGGCGCCCCCGCGCGGGGGACACGTCCAGGACCGTGAACACGCTGGGTGTCGCGGCGACGCCCGACACGGCGTCCGCACGCTCCGTGCCTCGGACGCCGAGTGTTCGCGGCTGCATCACCGCCCAGGAGTCCACCGTACGACTCCGCTCACGCCAGTCTGCCCAGGCCGGCAGCGAGGATCCGAGGCTCCCGGAGAACTCGGGCTGCGTCTGCTCCCGCTCTCCGACCAGCACGACCCTCTCAGGCTCCGGGTAGGGCAGAGGGCGGAAGATGAAGGCGTCGAGAAGGCTGTATACCGCGGCGTTCCCCCCGATCGCGATGCCGAGCGAGAGCACGGCGAGTGCCGTGATCAACCACCTCCGGCCCAGTGTCCTGAACGCGAACCTGAGGTCCTGCGCGAGCGTCGACATGCGTTCCCCTCCCATCCCCGTGGGTGCTCGACCCATCGAGGTTCGGAAGGAGGACGGGCCCTGTGTAGGTCGCGCCGGCGAACGGGCCGCCAGCGCGTCTGGAGTGGCCGAAAACGGGCTCGAGCGGCGGCCTACCTGCGCTCGGCGCGCCAGCGTCCGCGCATGGGAACCGCCATCGACTCGATGTTCATGTCGTACGTGCCCGCGACTTCGGTGCCGCTCACCGCGCCGGCGAAGCGCATGACGGCCTTGCCCATGCTCGTGGTGATCTCGAGTCCGAAGGTGAGGCTGTCGCCGGCCACCTCGAGGTCGAGGAGCTCGGAGCCCGCGCTGAGGTCCGTGGTACCCGCCGCTCCGCGCCCACTCCACCCGGCGCCCTCGGCCTTGAGCTCCACGGCCAGCGGCTGGTCACCGTGAGGGCTGGTGAACGTCCCCTCCCAACGTCCTTCCGGCCCCGGGACCCAGGCGGTCAGGTAGACCAGGCCGAGAGCGGCGATGGTACGGCGGGTGATGGGGGAGCTGTGCATGGGGGCATCCGCTGAGGAGGGTCGACGTGGCCTCCCGACGGAGGCTGGACCGGGAACACGAGGCTCCCAGAGCAATACACACAATGTAGGGTTCACCGGCGCCCGCGCAACTCCCCCGCCTCACTCGCCCCGCAGCGCCTCCGTCGGCGCGACCGACGCCGCGCGTCGCGCGGGAACCGTGGCCGACGCGAGCACCACGACGGCGAGCATCACGGCGACGCTCACCAGGGCCACGGGGTCCACGGGGCTGAGGCCGAGCAGGAGGAAACGGAGGAGCCGCCCGACCCCGAGCGCGCCCACTGCCCCCAGCACGAGCCCAGGCAACGCCAACGCCAAGGTGCCCCGGACCACCAGGCCCAGCACGCGCCTCCGGGTGGCCCCCAACGCGAGGCGAACACCGATCTCGCGCGTGCGCTGCGTGACCGATACGGCGACCACCCCGTAGATGCCGATCCCCGCCAGGACCAGCGCGAGGGTTCCGAGCGCGGACGTGATCCAGGCGGCCACGCGCTGCGGAAGGATCCCGATCGACGTGTAGCGCTCCAGGGAGAGAACGGGCGTCAACGCAAGGGTGCCGTCACCGTCGAGGATCGCCCCCCGAAGCGCCGGAGCCACGGCCGCGATGCCCCCCGGCGCCCGAAGGATGATCTGGGAGGTGGGACGGTACGACTGCCAGAGCGGCACGTACACGAACGGCTTTGCGGCCTCCGTGATGACCTGGTTCTTCACGTCCTCCACGACGCCAACGATCGTGCTGCTCGTCTCCTGCCGACCGGTCAGCCCGAGGCGCACGCGACGCCCCAGCGCGCTCTCGCCGGGCCAGACGCGCTCTGCGAACGTACGGCTGACGACGATCGACGGCTCCGATCCGGGCACCTCGTCGTCGGAGAAGTCGCGCCCCTGCAGGATGGGGATGCGCAGCGCGTCGAAGTATCCGGGCGACACATAGTTGAAGTCGATCGCCAGGCGCTCGTCCTCGGACCACCCCTCGGGGCGAGCGCCCGTGCCGGACGAGCTCAGGTCGAGGGGCAGATCGGTCGCCAGCGCGGCCCCTTCCGAGAAGGGGAGTGCCCGCAGGCGATCGAGAAGGGCCCGTTGGAAGACGGCCCCGTCCGACGCACCGTATCCTTCGACCGACAGGTCCACCATGGTCATGTAGGCGTCTGTCGGGTCGAAGCCCGATTCGACCTCGGCCGCGCGCTGCAACGAGCGGACGAACAGCCCGGCCGCGACCAGCAGCACCAGGGAAAGCCCGACCTGTCCCCCCACGAAGGCACGCCGCATCCATCCGACGCGCCCGCGTCCACTCCCGTCGTCCTTGAGGGAAGGCACCAGCTCCAACCGGGTGGACTGGATGGCGGGAAGCAGGCCGAAGACCAGCCCCGTGGCCAGCGTCGTTCCCAGAGCGAAGAGCAGGACGCGCACGTCGGGGGCGAGATCCACGTGGATGGGGATCGGAAAGGGGAGGCGCTGCAACGGCGCGAGTCCCACGAGCCACATACCCGATGCCGCACCCAATGCGCCCGCGAGGGTGAAGACCACGAGCGCCTCGGTCACGAGCTGCCTCACCAGCCTACCCCTTCCCGATCCCAGCGCGAGGCGCACCGCGATCTCGCGCTCGCGCGTCGCCGCGCGAGCCAGGAACATCCCGGCGACGTTGGCGCACGTGACCAGCAGGATGAGGATCGCCATTCCGGTGAGCGCTCCCAGGAAGCCGGTAACGCCGCCGCGTACCCCGCCGGGCACGAGGCCGAGGCGGACGACCCGGGCGCCCCGCCGGGCGTAGCGGTCCGGGAACTGCTCCCGCAAGGCGACGAAGACACCGGCCACCTGCTCCGACGCGACCTCGATCGACACCCCCGACGCGAGGCGCCCGACCGCCATGTGCCAGCTCGCGTTGCGCGACGAAAACTCGTCGAGTCCGTTGTCGACCAGCGGAATGGCCCGCATGGGGAGATAGACGTCCGGCTGGAACCCGATCGTGTGCCCCCTGAACTCCTCGGGCGCGATCCCCACCACCGTGACCGGCACGCGGTTGATCATCACCGTGGTGCCGATCACGTCGTCCCCCCCGAGGCGGTCGCGCCAGAAGGCGTGGCTGAGGACGACCACGGCGGGGCGGCTCCCGGCCGCGTCCTCTTCCTCCGTGAAGAACCGGCCGGCGGCGGGGCTCACGCGCATCACCTGGAAGTACGCCGGCGACACGTGCATGCCCGTGATTCGCTCGCCCTCGCTCCCGCGGCTGAGGCTCAGGATCTCGAAGGTGTATGCGGCGATGCTCTCGAGAGCCGGCACCCCGGCCTTCATGTCCTCGTACTCGGGGTAGGAGAACGTGTCGAAGCCCCGACCTTCGTCACTGCGTCCGAGCTCCACGACCCGCTCCGGCTCTGAGACTCCCGGGACGGGACGGAGGAGAACGGCGCTCACGACGCCGAAGATCGCCGTGTTTGCGGCGATCCCGACGGCGAGCGACGCGGCCGCGACGAGGGCGAAGACCGGCCGGCGCCGGATCTGGCGAAGGGCCTGACGGACGTCGGCGAGGAGCGCGTCCACGGCGGAACTCCTAGGCAGGTTGTCGGCGTGCTCGGCGCCCGGCCCTACGCCGGCGCCGCCCGCGGGGTTTCGTGGCTTGCGCCCCCCACCGGCGGGCGCCTACCGTCGTGCTCCCGACCGGCCCCATCCACGGCACCCGCTCGTCATGTCCCCGCCCACGCCGCCGCTCCGACAACCATCCGCGACTCGCCCTGGCCCTCCTTCCGCCGGAGGGGGCGCATGACGGTCCTCAATCCCGATACCGTCGGGCGCGTCGGGAACGACCCGATCTTCGCGCTCAACGCCGAGGCGAGGGCCCGCGCGGAGGCCGGCGAATCCATCCTCAACGCCACACTGGGCGCGCTGCTTCACGACGACGGCTCGCTCGCGGTGATGCCCTCGGCGACGGCCGCGTTCGACGAGGTGCCGGCCGGCGTCGCCGCTGGCTACGCGCCGATCGGGGGCACCCCCGGCTTTCTCGCGGCGGTGCTCGGCGATCTCTTCGGGGCTGGCCCGCTGACCGAGCGCGCGGTCGCCGTGGCGACGCCGGGCTCCACGGGGGCCGTCTATCAGGCGGTGGGGAACTTCCTGCAGCGTGGGCAGGCCGTGCTCGCTCCGCACCTCTACTGGGGGCCGTACCGGGTCATCGCCGAGCACCAGGATCGACGGGTGGAGACCTTCGAAACGTTCACGCCCTCCCTCCGCTTCGACGTGGACGCGCTGGCGGCGGGCATGGACCGCCAGTTGCGCGAACAGGGAAGGGTTCTCGTGCTGCTCAACTTCCCCTGCAACAACCCCACCGGCTACTCGCTCGACGCCGAGGAGTGGGTGGCGGTGGCGGAGGTGATTGCCGACGCGGGTCGGTCGGGCCCCGTCGCGGTGGTCCTGGACAACGCCTACGCGCGCTTCGGAGATGCGGCATCGACCGCTTGGCTCGACGTCGTTCCGGTCATCCTGGAGCGCGCCACACTCCTGGTGGGCTGGACCGCGTCGAAGTCTTTCACGCAGTACGGCGCCCGGGTCGGCGCCCTGGTCGCGCTCCACGGGGACGGGGAGGAACGGGCGCGCATCGCGGATGCCGTCGGCTACACGTGCCGCGCCACGTGGTCCAACTGCAACCACCGGGGCATGATCGCGGTGCAGCGGCTGCTCACCGATCCTGTGATCGTCGCCCAGGCCGACGAGGAGCGCGGGGCGCTGGTCCAACTCCTGGACGAAAGGGTGGATGCGTTCAATCACGCGGCCCGGGCGGCCGGGCTGAGCTTCCCGCGCCACCACGGTGGCTTCTTCGTCTCGGTGATGACGGACGACGGTGAGCGGGCGGCTGCCGCCATGAGGGACATGGGCGTCTATGTCGTGCCGGTCCGGGGCGCGGTCCGGGTCGGCCTGTGCTCGACGCCGGCGGCACAGATGGAGCGGCTGGTGGGCGCCCTCAGCGCCGGGGTCGAGGCGGTCGCCCGGTGACGCACGCGAGCTTGGAAGGACGTCAGCGGGGGCCGGTGACCGCGGCGGCGATCGCGTCCGTCACGGCCCGGGCCATCGTGAAATACGCCGGGAACGAGCCGGTAGGCGTCTCCCAGGCGCTCTGTGTGACGATCACCACGTGAGCCTGCGGGTCGATCCAGATCATTTGACCGAAGATCCCTAGCGCAGCGTAGGCGCCGTTACCCTGTAGCCACCAGAACCAGCCGTATCCGGGGTTCGCAGGCGACGGCGTGGTCGAGGCCTCCATCCACCCCTCGGGCACGACGCGCGTGCCGTCGGCGAGGACACCACCTCTCAGGGCCAGGAGACCGATCCGAGCATAGTCCCGAAGCGACGCGTTCAGTCCCGAGCCGCCGTACTCGCCGCCGCCAGTATCGTAGAGCATCCAGTAGGCGTCCGCCTCCATTCCCGCGGGCACCCAGATCTTCCGTTCCAGATAGTCGGACAGGTTGCTTCCCACCGCCGCCCGGACGATCGCGCCGACGAGGTCCGTTTCGCCCGTGTTGTAGTTGAAGATCGTATTGGGGGGCCCTGCCCGCGGGAGGGCGCCCATGTAGGCGATCTGCTCGTCCAGGGTGAGCCGGAACGTGCGGTTCACGTCCGAGTCCAGATCCAGGTAGTCCTCGTTCCACGAGACCCCTGAAGCCATGTGCAGCAGATCGGTGACGCGCACGCCCTCGTAGGAGGTGCCGGACAGCGCCGGCAGGTATCGGGACACGGGGTCATCCACGGAACCGATGTAGCCGTCCTGCACTGCCGCGCCCACCAGCAGCGACACCACGGACTTCGCGACCGAAAAGGACGTCCAACGCCGGGCGGGGCCGTGCCCGTTCCGATAGGCCTCGTAGGCCACCGCGCCCTCGGCCAGGACGAGGAGTCCCGACACCCGATGGCGTTCCATGAACCGCTCGACGTCGAGCGTGTCGCCGTCGATCTCGAAGGCCACGCGCCCGAGGTCGGCCGGTCGCTGCGGAAGCACCCACGGCGTCGGCCCGGCTGGAATCCGTCGCGTCGGAAAGACGCGCTCCATGTGCGGGAAGCCCGCCGTCTTCTGGGCCGCGGTCCAGATCGTGACGCTGTCGGGGGAGCCGAAGGCGTCCGCGCCCGAGGCAGCCGTCGAGTCGCGAGACGGCCCCGAGCACCCCAACAGGGTGGTGAGCGTGAACGGTATCGCCCGGATGGCCGGGCCGCGACGACGGGGCATCCCGGACGGTAGCCCCTCGGAGCCCGGGCCGCGACAGGCTCCGAGCGAGGTTGATCCCGAGGTCCCGAGGGAATAGCTTCCGCGATCGTATGACTTTCGAGGGAGAGACTCGATGAGCTGCACCGCCACCCGTGCGCTCGACGCGATCCGGCCGGTTCCGGCCGGGACGTTTCCGCTCGCGCGCACCCTCGCACCTCCCGGGTGGCGGTAGACGGATCCAGCGAGTCCTCACGACTCCGGACGGCCTCCCGGTTCCTCACCGGGAGGCCGTTCTCGTTTCTCCTCCGGAGGCGTCATGAGTCCCGACCGTCGAACCCGATCGATGCCTAGCTCCCGAATGGCGGGTACCCTGCGCCTCGTGGCGGACGCACTGCGAGGCAGAGGCGGCTCACCCACGGAGGGCCCCCTGACCTCGGCGATCCTCATGCTCGCGATTCCCATGGTGCTCGAGATGGCCATGGAGTCGGTGTTCGCCGTCGTGGACATCTTCTTCGTGTCCCGGCTCGGCTCCGACGCGGTCGCCGCCGTGGGGCTCACCGAGTCCATCATGACGATCGTCTACACCGTCGCCATGGGGCTCTCCATCGGGGTCACGGCCACGGTGTCGAGGCGCGTGGGCGCTCGCGAGCCCGAGGCCGCGGGCGTGGCGACGGGCCAGGGCATGCTGCTGGGCGTTGCCGTGGCCCTCGTCTTCGGGACCCTCGGGGCCTGGCAGGCCCCGGCGCTCCTCCACGTGCTCGGGGCGACCGACGCCGTCGTCGCCGAGGGCCTCGGATACGCACGGGTCCTCCTGGGCATGAACGGTGTGATCGTGCTCCTGTTCCTGCTCAACGCGGCCTTCCGTGGAGCGGGTGACGCGGCGATCGCCATGCGCGTGCTCTGGCTCGCGAATGCGCTCAACATCCTCCTCGA
Organism: Gemmatimonadota bacterium; assembly: GCA_003248075.1. Lineage (GTDB taxonomy): Bacteria > Gemmatimonadota > Gemmatimonadetes > Longimicrobiales > Gaopeijiaceae > SZUA-318. The sequence continues at coordinate 9,736 of QJYK01000022.1, forward strand.
CCCGATGCTCATCTTCGGTCTCGGACCCTTCCCTGAGCTGGGGGTGACCGGGGCTGCGGTCGCGACGACCCTGGGGCGTGGGACCGCCGTGTGCGTGCAGCTCGTGACCCTGTTCGGGTGGTCCGATCGCCTGCGCGTGGCGGCGTCGCACCTTCGCCCCCGCCCGGATGTGATGAAACGGCTGTTGCGGCTGTCGGCGACCGGTACGCTGCAGATCTTCATCGGTACGGCGTCCTGGATCGGCCTGGTCCGCGTGATCGCGAGCTTCGGGCCGGAAGCGGTGGCGGGGTATACGGTCGCGATCCGGGTGGTGCTGTTCGCATTGCTACCGGCGTGGGGGCTGTCGAACGCCGCCGCGACGATGGTGGGTCAGAACATGGGAGCGGGCCAGCCCGACCGCGCCGAGGCGTCGGTCTGGCGCGCCTGCGCCCTGAACCTCGCGTTTCTTGGATCGGTCGGGATCCTGTTCGTCGCTTTCGCCCCCGAGTTGATCGGTCTGTTCGGAGTCGATGCCCTCACGGCAGGGTACGCGCAACATGGGCTCCGGATCGTGAGCGCCGGCTTCCTGTTCTACGCGTATGGAATGACGCTCACAGCGGCCTTCAACGGTGCCGGCGACGCGTGGACGCCGACGTGGCTCAACCTGTGCTGTTTCTGGCTCTGGGAGATCCCGTTGGCGTGGGCGCTGGCCTTCCCCACGGGGCTCGGCGCGGAAGGGGTCTTCACCGCGATAGCGGTCGCCTACACGACGCTCGCGCTGGCCTCCGGCGTTCTGTTCAGACGCGGTGGGTGGAAGGCCGCGACGGTCTGAGGGCCGGGGCGGCGTCCGCGCTGGAGCGGGCATCGAGACGCGACGGGTCCCTGGCCGTAAGTTCATGGAGCGGAGAGCGTAGGCCATGGAGGCGCCGTCCCCGGACCGTCGCTGCGGCCGAGGGCGGGCCGACCACCAGGTGGAGGACAAGCCCGATGCGCACGAGGAAGCCGATGTCGAAGCTCGCCCCCGCGCTCGCCCTGGCCGCGCTGCTGGGCGGGTGCGCCAGCTCCGGCGCCCCGGGGGGAAGCAACAGTAGGGGCAATCCCAATCTCATCACGCAAGAGCAGATCACCGAACTCGAGAGCCTGGACGTTTATGCGATCGTGCAGAGGCTCCGGCCGCGGTGGCTGCAGGTGCGCGGGATGTCGTCCGTCCAGGGCCCCGCGCAGATCGCGATCATCGTCGACTCGGTGCGCCAGCCCGGGAGCGTCGAGGTGCTGCGGAGCATGAGGGGCCTCGACGTGCGTGAGCTCCGCTTCCTGAACGCCCGGGACGCGACCACCCGATACGGCACCGACATGACGGCCGGCGCCATCGAGGTGTTCACGCGCCGGTGACCGGGGGTCCCCCCGGTCCGAAGCGTCGGCCCCGGCTACCAGCCGCCGCCGCCGCCGCCGCCCCCGCCGCCTCCTGACGATCCTCCTCCGCCACCGCCGCCGCCCCCCGAAGACGGCGCAGCGGACGACGCCGACAGGGAGCTGGAGAAGGCTCCGCCCAGGGCGCTCGCCATCCCCGTCGTGCCACCGCGTCCGGATCCGTTCGCGGAATACCACGAGGAGCTCGAGCCGTCGCCGCCGGACGGGGTCGGGGCGTCGAGGACGCCCTCGAAGCGCTCCGCCCACCGATTCTCGACCCCGAGGGCGATCGCGTGTGGGAGATACCGCTCGAACAGCTCGAGCGGGCGATCCTCGGGTTGGAGCCGGTCGTACCGGTCCGCCTCCGTCGAGGTCAGGAACGTCGCGAAGCCCTCGAGCTGATCGAGCACGCCGCGACCCTTGAGCGTCGGCCGCTCCAGGAGCTCGTAGAACAGGACGTTGATCGTCGCGAGCACCAGGGCGGCGACGAGGAGGTGCCGCGGCGCCGCCTGCCAGAACAGGTAGCCGACGAACAGCTCCGCCGCGATGAAGGGGATCGAGAAGAGCGAGGTGAATCCTGCGGTCAGCCAGGCCAGCACGTCACCGCCGAGCGCTTGCCGCCACTCGCGGAACGCTCGGGCCAGGAGCGCGCCGACCCCGAGGCTCCAGCCGGAGAGCCAGATCCCCATGAACCAACCCTCCGGAGGGATCGAGAATCGAGCCCTCCAGGTGAGGGCTGCGAACCCCGCCAGGGTGACCGCGAGGCCGGCCAAGAACCAGCCTCGGTTGTTCACGAAATAGTCCCGGGCCAGCGTGCGGCGCAGCTGACTCCGCACGGACCGGGCCGCCTTTCGCACCGTCGGATTCGAGTTGCCCGTCAGCGTGACGGTTCCGCCGGAGGCCCACAGCGCGCGAAGGGCCTCGGCCTCCTCCGGTGAGGCGTCCGGGGGGGAGCCTCCCGCGAGGTGGAGGATCCACTTTCGGCCCTCCCGCTCGATGGTGAGCGCTCCCTTCACCCCGAGGCTCACCACGGCGGCCACGAGGTGCCGCGCCTGATACCCGCGCTCGCGGATGTATCCCAGCGCGGCGGCGGAGAATCCCGCCGGTGGCTCGTACTGGACCACATGCGTCCTCGCCGGAGGATCCCGGCCGACCCGGCTCCACATGAGGAGATACAGCGAGAGGACGAGGCCGGCCAGGACCGTTGCGTCGATCCACGGACCCCAGTCGAGCCGGAACCAAGCGGACTCCTGAGCGGCATCGGGGGTGGCGACGAGACCCTTGGGGAAGCGCACCCGTATCGTCAGCCCCTCCATGGGTCCAAGCCGGGCGGTCGTCCGGAAGTTCGCGACCGACCCGGACGCCCCTTCGGCCTCGTAGGTGGCCACGAGGTCGGACGCCGTGGACCCCTCCGGGCCGGTCCATCCCTCCAAGGTCACGTCCTGCGCCGCGGGCGTCCCTGGGAGGGCCACCCGTGCCGATGCGGCGAGGATCGGGAAGCTCCAGCCGTTCCCGGTCACGTTCCAGTAGAGCTCGTCGAACGTCTCGCCGAACGTCAGCCAACGGGCGGTCCTGTAGGTGAGCAGGTAGGTGTGCTCACCACGGCTCACGAAGACATCGGCGTCTCCGATCCGTATCCGGATTCCCCCTCGCCGCGCCGGTCCGCCGACGCTCTGGACGACGTACGGCTCGTTCCGACCGTCCAGGAGCACGCGCACCACGTCGAGGGGCGCCGTGACCCGACCGAAGCCCGATTGGCGGGGGAAGCTCGTGGGGATGTCGCGGTAGATGCCATGCCGGATCTCGCCGCCCAGCGCCCTGACGCGGATCTCCTCCGTGACCTCCATCGATCCATCGTGCTCGACCACGACGGTGACGTCGTAGGAGAGGATCTCCTCGACGTCCTGACCGCTCGCCGGGTCGGGGGCGAGGGTGAGCATGGCCAGCGCCGCGACCCGGCCGGCTGTTCCAAGGCGCATGCCGATCCTTGGCGCACGGGGCGACGGCGCGCAAGGCCGTGCCGCTGGGCGCTACTCGGCTCGGAGGGCCCGGCTCGGGTCTACCCCGGCGGCCCGAAGCGCGGGAAGCCAGCTCGCCAGCGTCGCGATCGCCACCAGGAGAGCGGACACGATGACGTACGTGGCCGGGTCGGTCGGACTCACCCCGTACAGGAGCGAGCCCATCACGCGACTGAGCCCGAAGGCACCGAGGAGGCCGCCGGCGACGCCGCCCGCAGAGAGCACGAGGCCCTGGCGCACGACCATGCCACGAACGGTGCCCGCGGTCGCGCCCAGGGCCATGCGCACCCCGATCTCGCGCGTGCGCTGGGACACCATGTACGACACCACGCCGTAGATCCCCACGAGCCCCAGGAGGAGCGCGATGCCGGACGCCGCACCCAGCATCGACATGGTGAACGAGGTGCGGGCGGTCGCCGCCCGAAACACGTCGCCCATGGTGCGCGGGTTCGCCAGAGGGATGCGGGCGTTGACCGCCTGCATCTCCCGGCGCAGCACCGGCAGGAGCGACGTCGGGTCGCCGTCCGTGCGGATCACGATGTCCTGGGCGCGCGCGGGGAAATACTGCCCGCCGAAGTCGACGAGGGTCGGGAAGTAGACCGTTTCCTGGGGCGGCTCCTCGAGCCCGCGCTCGAGGACGTCGTCGACCACGCCCACGATCGTGTACCAGTCCTCGTCCTGCGCGCCGTACCGGAGCCGCCGTCCGAGCGCTCCGCCGTTCGGCCACCAGTGCTGGGCGAACGAGCGGCTCACGACCACCGCACGGGTCCCGTCGCCACCGTCGCCGCGCTCGAACGTGCGTCCCTCCACCAGGTCGATCCCCATCGCCTCGAGATAGCCCACGTCGGCCTGGGGCGTCGCCGCGAACACGGGCAGCTCGCCCTCCGCGCGCGGTTGGTCCTCGACCTCGATCACCTGGAAGCCGGCCTCCCCGCCGAGGGGAACGGAGGTCGTCAGCCCGACCGAGACTACACCGCCCTGCTGCGCCATCCGGTCCCGGACCTGACGGAAGTAGGACATCGTCTCTTGCCAGTCCGCGATCTCACCGCTCGGGACGATGAGCCGGGCAGTGAGGATGCCGTCGGTATCGAAGCCGGGATCCACGGAACGGAGTGCGAGGAAGCTGCGGAACATCAGCCCCGACCCGACGAGCAAGACGAGGGCGAGCCCGATCTGCCCGATGACGAGGCCGTTCCGCAGACGGTTTCGACCCGAGCCGGGGATCGTGCCGCGCGTGCCGCCCTCGCGGAGCTGTGCGGCCAGATCGTCGTTTCCGTGGCGGAGCAGGGGGAAGAGGCCGAAGAAGATCGCGCAGCCGAGCGCGACGACCGCGGTGAAGGCGAGAACGCGCAGGTCCACGCCGACGTCCTCGAGGCGCGGGAGGTCGGTGGGGATCATTCTCGTGGTGACGCGCACGGCGATCGCCGCCACCGCGAGGCCGAGGCCACCCCCGGCAGTCGCCAGGGCGATGCTCTCACCCATGAAGCCACGAAGCACCTGCAGGCGGCCGGCCCCGACGGCGACGCGCATGGCCAGCTCCCGCTGCCGACCTTCGGCGCGGACGAGGAGCAGGTTCGCGACGTTCGCACACGCGATCACCAGAACCGTGCCCACGGTGCCGAGCAGGATCCACAGCGTGCGGGCGACGTCTCCGACCAGGCGCTCCTTCAGCGGCTCGACGCGCGCACGCAGCCCCACCTCCCGCAGGAAGGTGGCGCCACCGTCTCCGGGGAAGATCTCGGGGAGGCGGCTCGTGAGACCCTCGATCTCGGAGCGAACCGACTCGAGGGTGGCCCCGTCCGCCATGCGCGCGAGCCCGCTCGCGAAGAAGGCCGCCAACGGCGCGTGGGTCTCGTCGACGACCAGGGGAACCCAGAACCGAGCCGTCCGGTCCGGGAAGCCGAACCCGGCCGGCATCACGCCGACCACCCGGCGGGTCGTGCCGCTCATCTCGATGGTGCGACCGACGATCGCGGGGTCGGCCCCGAAATTCGTGCGCCACAGGCCCTCCGAGAGGAGCACCACGGGCTCGGCGTCGGGGATCGCTTCCTCGTCCCCGAAGGTCCGGCCCTGGAGCGCGGAGGTCCTCAAGACCCGGAAGAAGCTCGGCGTGGCGGACTGCCCCATGATCCGCTCGGGGCGACCGTCCGTCATGAAGTTCGCGGCCGTCCCGGTGTACATGGCGACCCCCTCGATGCTGTGTGCCCGGTCCCGATACAGCAGGTAGAGCCCCGGCGAGATGGGGAGCGCGTCCTGCCCGTCGCGTCCGAGGTGCTCCAGCGACAGGAGTCGCTCCGATTCGGTGAAGGGGAGCGGCTTCAGGAGTACGTGGTCGACGAGTGTGAACACGGCGGTGTTCGCGCCGATGCCGAGGGCGAGCGTCAGGACCGCAACGGCCGTGAAGGCGCGGTACCGCATCAGTGACCGCGCCGCGAAACGGAGGTCGTTCAGAAGCCCCGTCATCGTCATCGTCTCCTTCCGCTCCATGAGGGCGTCGATCCAACAGGTGAGCGCCCGCAGGTGCAGGCGTGCGCGCGTGAGGTGTCCGGTGCGTCCTTCCCGCTCGAGCCGCCGCCACGCGTACGAGACCTCGGCCTCCCATTCGCGGCGCCATGCATGACGGCGAGCCCCGGGCAAGAGGCGTGAGGCCGCGGCGATCGAACGGAGGCCCGGCGGGGTCATCGGGCCGGCTCGGTCCGCGCGTCGAACATGCGCACCAGGGACGGGAACCGGCCTACGACGTCGGCCATCGACGCCTCGCCCACCCGGGTCAGCTTGTAGTAGCGGCGCGGTGGACGCTGCTCGGACTTCGCCACGGCCTCGTCCTCCCAGGCTCCCTCCAGGACCCCGCGTCGCTCGAGACGCCGCAGGATCGGGTATACGGTTCCGTCGGGGAGCCCGGTCGCGTCCATGACGTCGAAGCCGTACCGATGTCCGAAGCGGATCGCCAAGAGCACGGCTGCAGTCGGATAAGTGAGGCTGAACAGTCGACCCATGGGCGCTCCTACAGAGAATCCTAGGTACATCATCGACCCATCTGACGCCGGGCGGCCGCGAAGGGTTGCACGGGCCCGGCGAGGGGGTGCGAAGGGCACCGCCATTCCACGTTGCCCCGCGCACGCCTAGCTTCACCGGATGGCCGACGAACGCAGGAAGCGGAAGGTCGACTTCGCCAACGTGCGTGCGGAGGCGGCGCATCTGGTGCGACAGCACCGACGCACGCTCGCGATCGGTCTCGGGCTGATGCTGATCAACCGACTGTCCGGGCTCGTCATTCCGGCGCTGCCGAAGTTCCTCATCGACGACGTGTTCGCGAACGGACGCACCGAGCTGCTGACGCCGCTGGTCCTCGCGGCGATCGGGGCGGCGTTGCTGCAGGCGACCACATCGTTCACGCTCTCGCAGGTCGTGAGCGTGGCCGCGCAGAAGGCGATCGCCGAGATGCGCAAGGACGTGCAGGCGCACGTGCTGCGCCTTCCGGTGGGCTACTTCGACTCCACGAAGACCGGCGTGCTCATCTCGCGGATCATGAGCGACCCGGAGGGGATCCGGAACCTCGTGGGCACCGGGATCGTGCAGTTGGTGGGTGGCCTGCTCACCGCGGTGATCGCCTTCGGTATCCTGGTCGCGCTGAACGTGAAGCTCACGTTCAGCACGCTCGGCCTGCTGCTCGCTTTCGCGACCGCGATGTCGATCGCCTTCAAGAAGCTGCGCCCCATCTTCCGCAAGCGTGGGGAGATCAACGCCGAGGTGACCGGTCGATTGGCGGAGGCGCTCGGGGGCGTCCGCCTGCTCAAGACGTACGTGGCTGAGGAGCGCGAGGAGAAGGTCTTCGGGGAGGGCGTCGACCGGTTGTTCCGCAACATCGCCTCGACCATCACCGGTACGTCCGCGGTGCAGGCGTTCTCCACGCTGATCGTGGGCGGCATCGGCGTGATGATCCTCGGGGTGGGCGGCCGGGCGATCATCGCGGGCGACATGACCACCGGAGAGCTGTTCAGCTACGTGCTCTACGTGGGCGTCATGGTGGCGCCGCTCGTGCAGATCTCGTCCATCGGCACGCAGATCACCGAGGCGTTCGCCGGGCTCGATCGCATCCACGAGCTCAGGGCGGTCGCCACCGAGGACCAGGAGGACGAGGCCCGCGCGCCCCTACCCGAGGTCGTGGGGGACGTGGTCTTCGACGACGTCTGGTTCGAGTACAAGCCGGACACCCCGGTCCTCAAGGGAATCTCCTTCCACGCGCCGGCCGGGACGACCACGGCTCTGGTTGGGCCGTCGGGCTCCGGCAAGAGCACCCTCATCGGCCTCGCGATGGCGTTCTACCGCCCGCTGCGGGGCGAAATCCTCGTCGACGGGAAGGATCTCGCGGATCTGAGGCTGCGCGACTACCGGGAGCATCTCGGCGTCGTGATGCAGGACAACTTCCTCTTCGACGGCACGGTTCGGGAGAACATCGCGTTCTCGAAGCCCGAGGCCACCGACGAGGAGATCCGCGAGGCCAGCCGGATCGCGCATTGCGACGAGTTCGTCGCCCGCTTCGAGCAGGGCTACGACACCGTCGTGGGCGAGCGCGGCGTGAAGCTCTCGGGCGGGCAGCGACAACGGGTGGGGATCGCCCGGGCGATCCTCGCCAACCCGCGCGTGCTCATCCTGGACGAAGCGACTTCCAGCCTGGACAGCGAGGCGGAGGCCCTGATCCAGGACGGGCTACGCACGCTGCGGCGGGGCCGCACCACGTTCGTGATCGCGCATCGACTGTCCACGATCCGCAGCGCGGACATGATCTTGGTCCTCGATTCCGGTGAGGTCGTGGAGCGCGGGACGCACAAGGAGCTGATGGACAGGGGCGGCCTCTATCGCCGGCTCTATGAGAAGCAACACGGACTCCTCGAGGACCTGTTCATCAACCCGGGTGAGGAGCCGCCGCCGCCGGTCGGATCGCCTAGGGAGGAGCTCGAACGAATGGCGTCGCGCGCAGGGAGGAGGCTCTGATGGATCCGGACCCGAGACCCGTGTCGCGGATCCCGGTCCTGGATGGTCACAACGACACGCTCACCCAGATCCGGAACGCGGCGCCCGATCGCAGACGGGACTTCCTCACCCGCAGCGCTCTCGGACACATCGACCTCCCCCGAGCGCGCGACGGCGGTTTCGCGGGGGGCTTCTTCGCGATCTTCACGGCATCTCCAGACTGGGATCGCACCCCCAGACCGCTGCTCGGGCCGGACGGTGCGGCGGTGCCCGGAGGCCGCTCCGTCGCGCTCCCTCCCCGCCTGGACCGTCGCTCCGCCCTGGCCTACACGCTGGCGACGATGTCGGATCTGTTCCGGATCGAGGCCGGGTCGAATGGGGCTGTACGCGTGGCGCGGACCGCCGCCGACGTCCGCCGATGCCTGGACGAGGGGACGGTGGCGGCGATCCTGCACATCGAGGGCGCGGAGGCGATCGACACGCGCCTCGAGGCACTCGATGTCTTCCATGCCGCCGGGCTCCGGTCGCTCGGACCGGTGTGGAGCCGCCCCAACGCCTTCGCCCACGGGGTACCCTTCGACTTTCCCAGGGGGCCGGACACCGGGCCCGGGCTTTCGGCGGCCGGCCGGCGCCTCGTGCGCGCGTGCAATCGTCTCGGGATCCTCATCGATCTCTCGCACCTGAACGAGGCGGGCTTCTGGGACGTGGCGCGCGCCTCGGACGCGCCTCTGGTGGCGACCCACTCGTGCGCGCATGCCCTGTCTGCCTCCCCGCGCAACCTGACCGACGCCCAGCTGGACGCGATCGGCGACAGCGGCGGCCTTGTCGGGGTCAACTTCCACAAGGGGTTCCTCCGGTCCGACGGGGAGAGCGACCGCCCCACGTCCATGACCGAGATCGTTCGCCACGCGCGCTACGTGGCGGACCGCATCGGAGTGGAGCATGTCGCGCTCGGCTCGGACTTCGACGGCGCGCGGATGCCCGACGACCTCCACGACGTCAGCGCGCTTCCTGCGCTGCTCGAGGCGTTACGGGAGGGCGGCTTCGGCGAGCCCGAGGTGCGGTCGGTGGCACACGGCAACTGGCTCAGGGTGCTCCAGGAGACGTGGGGGCAATGACCCGCCTGGAGGAGCGGTTGGCGGAGGTAGTGACGCGACTGGGGGCCGATCCCCGACGCTTCACGACGGCGGGCGGAAGGCTCGCCGTGGACGGCCGACCCATCTCCGCGGTGGACGGGATCCTGCCCGACTGGTTGCTGGAAGCGGCGGCGCTGCGCAGTCTCGCGCCGCGACATGTTCTGTTTCTGTGCGTCGCGAACTCGGCGCGCAGCCAGATCGCGGAGGGCATCGGTCGGTCGCTGGCTCCCGAAGGGGTGCGGGTCTCGTCGGCCGGCTCGGAGCCGACCTCCGTAAGGCCGGAGGCGGCACAGGCCCTCCGAGAGATCGGGATCGACATCGATGAGCAGCGCTCCAAGGGTCTCGACGAGGTCGAGCGTCCGGTCGACGCGGTGATCACCCTGTGCGCCGAAGAGGTGTGTCCGGTTTGGCTGGAGCGCGCATGGCGACTGCATTGGGCGCTGGGCGACCCCGCCGCGGTGGAGGGGAGCGGGCGCATGGACGCCTTCCGAACCGTGCGGGACGAGCTCCAGCGACGGCTCACTGTCCTCTTCGGCTGAGCACGCGCCACGTTGGTGGCCGTCAGCGCACGCTTTACCTTCCGGCCATGAGCCAACCCCAACGAGCCTCGAAGCGGATCCTCTGGGTCGACGACGAGATCGACCTCCTCCGCCCGCATCTCCTGTTTCTGCAGGCCAGGGGATACCACGTCGACGCGATCTCGAACGGTGACGACGCGCTCGCGCTCCTTCGCGACAACGCGTACGACCTGGTTCTGCTCGACGAGCAAATGCCGGGCCGGCGAGGCCTCGAGGTCCTCGAGCTGCTGCGCCGCCAGGACCCACACGCTCGTGTGGTGATGGTGACGAAGTCGGAGGAGGATCACACGATGAACGAGGCCATCGGCCGCAGGGTCGACGACTACCTCGTGAAGCCGACGAGCCCACGCCAGGTCCTCTCCGTCGTGACCCGCATCCTCGAGGGCTCGACCATCCGCCAGCAGCAGGTCGCGCAGGACTTCGCGGCCCGTTTCCCCAGGTTGTCGGCGCACGTGCAAGAGGCATCGGAGCCCGAGGACTTCGCGAGCGTCTTCACCGAGCTCACCGACTGGCATCTCCGGCTGGAGGGAGCGGGAGAGGAGGGGCTGCTCGACACGGTGCGCTCGCTCATGACCGATCTCAGGCGAGAGTACGGCGTGTGGGTCATGCGCGAGTATCCTCGCTGGATGCGGCGTCGTGACGGCCGTCCGCTGCTCTCGGTCGACATCGTGGAGGTCTTCCTGGTGCCGTGGCTGGCAGACGATCCGGTCTATTTCGTCGTCCTCGACTGCATGCGGCTCGACCAGTGGCGCGCCATGACCCCCCTGCTCGCGGACCTCTTCGAGATCGAGGAAACGCTTCACTTCTCCATCCTCCCCACCGCGACCCCGTACGCGCGCAACGCCATCTTCAGCGGCCAGTTCCCCGACGAGATCGCGCGACGAAACCCGGGCTGGTGGGATGCCTCGGACGACGAAGGGAGCCTCAACGCCTTCGAGGATCGGCTGCTCACCGAGCAGCTCCGCCGAATCACCGGACGTGACGTACCGGTCCACTACGAGAAGATCTTCTCGGACCGTGAGGCGGATCAGGTGAGGGCTCGCGTGAATTCGGCGCTGAGGACGCCGGGAGGCGTGATCGCGCTCGTATTCAACTTCGTCGATCTGATGACGCACGGCCGCTCCGAATCGCCCATTCTCATGGAGGTGGCGAAGAACGAAGCAGCGCTGCGCGATCTGACGCGGTCCTGGTTCGAGCGCTCCACCGCCTTCCAGGTCCTCAAGGAGGCGGCGTACGCCGGTCATCGCGTGGTGCTCACGACGGACCATGGCTCGATCCTCTGCCAGCGACCGTCCACGGTGTTCGCACGCCGCGACGCGACCGCAAACCTGCGCTACAAGTTCGGGCAGGATCTGCGCGTGGAGCAGCGGTCGACGGCCTTCGCCACCAAGGACGAGCACGACCTGCGGCTCCCGAGCGGACGGCTGGGCATGACCTATCTCCTGGCCCTGGAGGATCACTTCTTCGTCTACCCGACCAAGCTTCGCGAGTACCAGTCCCGCTATAAGAACTCGTTCCTCCACGGCGGCATCAGCCCGGAGGAGATGATCGTTCCCGTCGCGCGCCTGACCCCACGGCCGCTCTGACGAGAGTCGGGACACGACGTGGCCCTCTACCGGCGCATCCTGTCTTTCCTGAAGCCGCACACCGGCGTGTTCGCGGCTGCGGTCGCGACCACGTTCGTCTTCGCGGTCCTGGACGCCGCCGTGTACATCCTGCTCATCCCCTTCGTGGAGGCTCTCTTCGTCTCGGGTGGCGGCGCGCCGACGGGCGCGAGGACCACGCCGATGGAGCGGCTCCTGGACGCCACGGTCTACCGCTGGGTCGACCTGCAGGGCGACCCGTTGGACGCGATCGGGCGCGTGATCGTCTTGATCCTTCTCCTGTTCTGCGTCAAGAACGTATTCCACTTCGCGCGCACCTATCTGGTTGCGCGTGCGGAGCAGGGGGTGAATCGCGACCTGCGCGACCGCGTCTACGATCATCTCGTCGGGCTGGACCTCTCCTTCTTCGGTCGCGTGCGCATGGGTCAGATCGTCAGCCGGCTCACCACCGAGGTCGAGCAGCTGAGGACCCTGGTCACCGCCGAGATGTCTCGCCTGCTCACCTCGGTCTTCGAGTTCGTCACCGCCTTGGCGGGCATGCTGCTGATATCATGGAGGTTGACCCTTGCGGCCTTCGTCGTGATACCGGGCGCGATGCTGGTGTGGGGTCCGCTGGTGAAGGTATTGCGCCGCCGGGATCGACGCGTGCTCCACCTGGGCGGCGAGATCAACGCGCACATCCAGGAGACGCTGGCGGGGATCCGCCTTGTGAAGGCCTCGTCGGCGGAGGAGAGGGAGCGTGAGCGCTTCCATGGCCTGACGAACCAGCACTTCCGCCTGTTCCTGCGCGCGGAGCGGGTACGCGCCCTCGCGATGCCGATGACGGAGATGCTGGCTGCGGCGGGCACGGTGGTGCTTCTCTGGTACGGCGCGGGGCTCGTGGTGCAGGGCGACGTGTCGGGCGCCCAGTTCGTCGGTTTCCTGGGGCTTTCGCTCAAGCTCTACGCACCCGTCAAGAACGTCGCGAAGTTCCCCGCTACCGCGCAGCCGGGGCTGGTCGCCGCGGAGCGGGTCTTCGAGTTCCTCGATGCCCCCGTCGAGATCAGGGACCGTCCTGGGGCGCGGAGCTTCCGGCGCTTCGAGCGTGAGATCACGTTCGAGGACGTGTCCTTCGCCTACCGCAACGGCGAGACGGTCTTGAGAGACGTGTCGTTCACCGTGCCCAAGGGTACGGTGGTCGCCCTGGTGGGACGATCCGGTGCGGGCAAGACGACCCTCGTCGACCTCCTGGGTCGCTTCTTCGACGTGAGCGACGGGCGCATCGCGATCGACGGCGTGGACATACGGGACGTTCGCATCCGCGACCTGCGGGCCCAGCTCGGCATCGTCTCGCAGGAGACCGTGCTGTTCCATGACACGGTGCGGGCGAACATCGCGTACGGCGCACCCGAGGCATCGGACGAGGAGATCGAGCGGGCCGCGCGTGCCGCGCACGCGCACGAGTTCGTGGCTCAGCTGCCGAGTGGCTATGATACGATGGTCGGCGAGCGCGGCACGGAGCTCTCGGGGGGACAGAGGCAGCGCATCGCGATCGCGCGAGCCATCCTGCGTGATCCGCCGATCCTGGTGCTCGACGAGGCGACCAGCGCCCTCGATACGGAGAGCGAGCGACTGGTTCAGCACGCAGTCGAGCGGCTGCTGGAAGGTCGGACCGTGTTCGTGATCGCTCACCGCCTGTCCACGGTCCAGCGCGCGGATCGCATCCTGGTTCTGGAGGGCGGACGGATCGTCGAGCGCGGAACGCACGCCGAGCTCCTGGCCTCGGAAGGGTTGTACCGGCGCTTGCACGAGCTCCAACTCCAGGGCGTGGACGGCGGCTCGGCGTCGTGAGCGGCAGAAGGGCGAAGCACGGTGTGGAGTATGCGCTGTTCCGGGTTCTTTCGGCGCTGCTCCGAGCCGTCCCGGAGTCGTGGGCATCGTGGCTGGGCGCCGGACTGGGTCAGCTGGCTGCCACCGTCGTGCGCGTGCGCCGGCGGGACGTGGACGAGAACCTCCGCACGGCTTTTCCGGACCGAAGCCCGCGCTGGAGGCGTCGGGTGGCCCGCGCCTCGTACCGACACCTCGGACGGGAGGCGGTCGCGGTCTTCAGACTCGCCGACGCCGAGCCGGCGGAGGTCGTCGCCCGGACGGAGATCGAGGGCCTGGAGCAGATGAGCGCCGCCCTGGCGCGGGGAGACGGGGCGGTGCTGGTGACCGGGCACCTGGGCAATTGGGAGATCGGCGGGGCCGCGCTGGCGGCACGTGGAATCCCGGTCGACGCGGTGTCCAAGGCGATGGCCAACCGTCGCTTCGATGCGGATCTGGTGGCGACGCGTCGGCGCCTCGGGATGACCGTCGTGGACATGGCCGACGCCCCGCGGGCGATGCTGCGTACGCTCCGACGTGGCAGGGTCGCGGCCCTGGTCGCAGACCAGAATGCCCGCCAGGGTAGTGTCTTCGTGCCCTTCTTCGGCAGGGACGCATTCACCGCTCGCGGCCCGGCGCTGTTCTCGCTGCGCGCCGGGTCTCCGCTCTTCCTCGGGATCTGCCTCCGCATCGGATCGAGATCGAGGTACCGGGTCACCCTCCGGCGGATCGAGGCCGAGCGTACCGGCGATATGGACAAGGACGTGCTGCTCTTGACCGCCGCGCATGTCCGGGCTCTTGAGGACGCCGTGCGGGGCGCCCCCGAGCAGTACTTCTGGCAGCACAAGCGCTGGAAGACCCGGCCCGGTGAGGAACCGGCCCCGGAGGGGTCGGTATAACCGGAAGAGCCGGTCCGATCACCCCCGGTCCATCCCACCCGTCGACCCCCGCGAGCGCTTGCCTTGATCTACGTCTGCATTCCAGCCCACGACGAGGCCAGAACCGTCGGGGTGCTCTTGTGGAAGGTACGGAGGGTCCTCGGCGCGTTCGGGCGCGACTACCGGATCGTCGTGCTCGACGACGCGTCCACGGACGGAACCGGCGATGTGCTCGCCCGCTATCGACGCAGCCTGCCGCTCACGATCCTGCACAGCGATGTGCGCCTCGGCTACGGCGCATCGGTGGAGCGCCTTCTCCGTTGGGTCGTGGAGGAGGCAGCCTATCCCAAGCGGGATTGCGCGGTGGTCCTCCAGGGCGACTTCACGGAGAGCCCCGAGGACGTCGTGGGTCTCGTGAAGATCCTGGAAGGTGGGGCCGACATCGTGGCCGGCCAGACCTCGCCCCAGGCGGAGCGCACTGCTCCCCGGCCGGTTCGCTGGGCGCGTCGACTGGCGCGCTTCGCGGCGGGGGGCGTACTGCGGCGGTCTCCGGTGTCCGACCCCCTCGGTGGGTTACGGGCCTACCGGGTCATCGTGCTGAAGAAAGCCATCAGGGAGCTGCCGGAGGGCGCACCGCTCGTCCGCTCCGATGGATGGGCGGCGAACCTGGAGCTCCTCCGTGTGCTCGCCCCGTACGCGCGGCGCATCGGGGAGTCCCCACAGGAGATCCGGTACGATCGGAGGGCACGACCCTCGCGGTTCCATCCCCTGAGCACGCTCGTGTCCCTCGCGCGCATCCGTCGCGGATCGTGGGCGCAGGGACTCGACACGGAAGCGGCGTGAGCGTGGTGCGCACCCGAGGCGTGTTCGCGTTGCTCGTTGCGGGGCCCCTCGCGGGGACCGCGCACGCCCAGACCGCGGACACCGTCCAGCCCGCCATCGAGCTGCCCGCCGACCCCCGCGCCGCTCGGGTGACGTTCGGTCCCGGGGAGCGCCTCGTCTACGGCGTGAAGGTCGGGATCTTTGGAGCGGGGACGGCGGAGGTCTCGATCCTCGGCATCGACACGGTGCGGGGGAATCCGACCTACAGGGCTTCGCTCACCATCGTCGGCGGCCTGGGTCCGGCTCACGTGAACGACGCCTACACGTCTTGGTTCGACATCAGGAATCTGGTGAGCTGGCGGTTCATCCGCGACATCCACGAGCTCTCGTACAAGAGCTATCGGCACTTCGAGTTCTACCCGGAGCGCCGCATGTGGGAGAGAGAGGACAACGACGAGTCCGGGCCCCTGGGATCATCGCTCCCGCTGGACGACGTCGCGTTCATCTACTACGTCCGCACCCTGCCGCTCGAGCAGGGAAGGACGTACACCATGAGCCGGTACTTCAAGGCCGACGGGAACCCCGTGGTCATCAAGGTGATCGGCCGGGGAGAGCGTGAGACCGAGGCGGGCAAGTTCAAGACGATCATCGTGAAGCCGATCATCAGGACCGACGGACTCTTCGGCGAAGGTGGGGACGCCGAGCTGCATTTCAGCGACGACGAGCGACGCATCCTCGTTTACCTCAAGTCGAACATCCCGAAGTTCCCGGGCTCGCTTTCGTTGCATCTCAAGGAGGTTCACGAAGGGCTTCCCCTCAATCCGGAAAGTCGTGCGGCGGCGCTCGAGCGGAGGTCAGGGTCTCCCGGGGGGGGCGCCCCGAATTGACCGTGAACATGCGCCGACTCCGCCTGCGGGCGGTCTGGCTGCTGATCGTGCCCTTCCTGTGGCTGTCCCAGCCCGACGGCACGCTGCTCCTGGTCGGCGGCCTGCTTGCGGTCGCAGGGCTCGCCCTGCGCGGCTGGGCCGCCGGGACCATCCACAAGGAGGCGGAGCTCACCACCACCGGGCCGTATGCCTTCACCCGCAACCCGCTCTACGTCGGTAGCTTCCTGCTCGGGCTAGGGGTCACGGTGGCCGGAGGACATTGGATCTGGCCCGTGCTCTTCGTCGCGTTCTACACGGCAGTGTACGGGCGGACGATGACGGGTGAAGCCCGACTGCTGGGGGAGCTGTTCGGAGAGCGGTTCCACCAATACGCCGCGCACGTTCCCGCCATGGTGCCACGCTTGACGCCCTGGCGCGCACCCTGGGAGCCCAGCGGCGGGTTCACGGTGGCGCAGTTTCGGCGGAACCGGGAATGGGAGGCGTCGCTGGGGGCCCTCGTCGGCTTCGGGATCCTGGTGGCAAAGTGGTGGTTGGTGCGATGAGGGGCGACCACGGACCGACGAGGTAACCGCGACATGTGCTCGGTGCTCGGCATTCTCGATATCCGTGCGGACGCCGCGAGACTCAGGGAAACCGCGCTGGAGCTCTCGAGGCGCCAACGTCATCGAGGCCCGGACTGGTCCGGCGTGTTCGCCAGCGACCGGGTGGTGCTCGCCCACGAGCGTCTGTCGATCGTAGACGTGCTCCATGGCGCACAGCCGCTCGGGGATTTCGCGACCGGGCCCGTCTTGGCCGTCAACGGTGAGATCTACAACCACCGGGAGCTTCGCGCCCGCTATCCGAACCACCCTTTCTCCACGGATTCGGACTGCGAGGTGATCATCCCGCTGTACCTCGACCGGGGTGTCGAGGGGCTCGGCGAGCTGAACGGAATCTATGCCTTCGTGCTCTACGACATCGCGAACGACCGCTATGTGATCGCCCGTGATCCTCTGGGCGTGATCCCGCTCTACACCGGCCGAGACGAGCACGGCAACCTCTACGTGGCATCGGAGATGAAGGCACTCACGCCGGTCTGTCGCACCGTCGAGATCTTTCCGCCGGGCCACGTCCTCGACAGCGCGGCGGGCGCCGAGCCGACACGGTTCCATAGTCCCGGGTGGGAGCGGTACGACGACATCGAGCCCGCCGGGATCGGCACCGCCCAGATCAGAGAGGCACTCCAGGGTGCCGTGCATCGCCAACTCATGAGCGATGTGCCGTACGGCGTCCTATTGTCAGGTGGGCTCGACTCCTCCATCGTGTCCGCCGTGGCCAAGAGGTACGCGGCACGCCGGATCGAAGACGACGACCATTCGGAGGCGTGGTGGCCGCGCCTCCACTCCTTTGCGATCGGCTTGGAGGGCTCTCCCGACCTCGTCGCCGCGGCGCAGGTCGCCGAGCACATCGGGACCGTCCACCACGAGTTCCACTTCACCATCCAGGAGGGGCTCGACGCGCTCCGGGACGTCATCTACCACATCGAAACATACGACGTGACGACGATCCGGGCCTCGACACCGATGTATCTGATGGCCCGACGCATCCGGGCCATGGGCATCAAGATGGTTCTGTCGGGCGAGGGCGCCGACGAGGTTTTCGGAGGCTACCTGTATTTCCACAGGGCGCCGAACCCGAGGGAGTTCCACGACGAGACCGTTCGCAAGCTCCAACGCCTCCATTGGTACGACTGCCTGCGGGCGAACAAGTCGATGGCGGCGTGGGGGGTGGAGGCGCGGGTGCCGTTCCTCGATCTCGAGTTCCTGGACACCGCGATGAACCTGGATCCGGCGCTGAAGATGGTCGGGCCCGACGGCATGGAGAAGCGCATCCTGCGGGAGGCGTTCAGCGACCACCTGCCGGACGTCGTGCTCCGGCGACAGAAGGAGCAGTTCTCCGACGGCGTGGGGTACGGCTGGATCGACGCCCTCAAGGGGCACGCCGGCTCGCGGGTGTCGGACCGCGACCTGGAGAACGCGCGTTTCCGCTTCCCGCACAATACGCCCGACTCGAAGGAGGCCTATCTGTATCGGTCGATCTTCGAAGAACATTTCGGGCTCCCGTCCGCCCAGGCGACCGTGCCGGGGGGAAAGTCGGTCGCGTGCAGCACGCCGGAAGCGCTCGCGTGGGACGCCGCGTTCCAGACCATGAACGAGCCGTCGGGTCGCGCGGTCCGTGGCGTGCACAAGGACGCCTACGCGTGAGGACCTTGCGGCCGCTGGGACCGGAGTCCGCCTAAGCTCGGACGGGTTCGGGAAGAACCGCATCACCCTGCGTGGGACCTTCGTGGGGTCGTGCCTTCCCATGCTGGTGCTCGAGGGCATGGCGATCCATCCACCCTGGGAGGGCATCCTGGAGGTCCAGGTCATCGAGGGGGTCGAGGTCTATCCACGTCCGTCGCAAATCCCCGCGCGGTTCGAGAACCTGACCGCGGACCGGAGCCGCGGAGGAGCGAGCGCCCAGTGCGGAATCGTCGTCGCTTGGAACCGCCAGGGTCCACGGGAGGATTGAGTCCGGCCTTCTCGCGAGCGTAGCTTGTAGAGAGGCCCCCTCCCCGGGCGCGACACGCAGGTCTTGGAGCGCCTAGCCATGAAACGTCGATTCCCGCACCATCTGCTCGGCCTGCCGGCCGCCGCGTTCATCGTGACCGCGTTCGCCGCGTCACCCGCCGTCGCGCAAAGCAACGGAAAGGGCAAGCCCAAGGGAAGCGGGGCCCCCGCGGTCGAGGTCTCCGTGGGGGTGGTGTTCTCGCAGTCCGAGCGGAGCCGGATCGTGGAGTTCTACCAGGTCCACCCGATATCCGGGGCGAAGGCGCTGCCGCCGGGGATCCGCAAGAACCTCGCGCGAGGCAAGCCCCTGCCGCCCGGCATCGCCAAGCAGGTCCTGCCACAGGATCTGGAGCATGCGCTGCCGCCGCGCGATGGCTACCACCGCGTGGTCGTCGGCCTCGACGTCCTCCTGGTGGAGGTTGCGACCGGGATCATCCACGACGTTCTCATGGACGTGATCCGGTAGGAGACTGTCAGGGTCCCTGGGGGCGTTCCCTACATCGCTTCGGCCCGCAGGAGCGTGTTGAACAGGAGCTTGAAGGTGCCGTGCGTCTGCGCTCGATGCTGCACGCGGAAGCCCAGGAGCACCACATGGCCCTGTCCAAGACCGACGGTGACCACGGCGGCGCGCTTCGCGATGTGCTGTTCCCCCAGCAGCCAGCCGCTCTGCAGGATGTCCCGGTCGACGTAGGTCACGGGTCGCTCGATACGCTGGGTTTGCGGACCGGGCACCGTCTCGTACACCTGGCTTCCGGCGAGGAACGTGGCCAGACTCCTCCCCGGCATGCCCCAGGCGAGCGGATGCGACCCGTCCACGTCGACACGCAGGGTCGATCCCGGCGACCAGAACTCCCTGCCCGGCAGGCCAGCGACCACGTTTCGAACCGGTAGGCCGAACTTCACGATGGGCAGGTCGCCGGCCTCGCCGAACGTGACCAGGGTTCCGCCGGCCCGGACGAAGGCCTCCAGGGCGTTCACACCCTCCGGGCCGAAGCCGCTCCGGAATTGCGGGGGATATTCCTGACGATCTCCAGGACCCTCCCGCCCTTCGCCCGTCATCGTCTCCAGGTCGTCCTCCGGAAGGATGATGACGTCGTACTTGCGGTTGAGGTTCCCGGCCTTCAGCTCCGGATCGAAGAGCGACGTGTAGGGAAAGGAGAAGTCCTCGAGAAGCCAGCGCGTCCACCCCTCGTCGATGTTCCCGCCGTAGTACCGCTGGTACATGGCTACGCGCGCCCGCTGGACTCGAGCTGCCGCGTTCCCGCCGTCCACGTTCATCGGCCCGAACGGGACACCGGTCTGCCCGGCGATCTCCGTCACGAGCGCCTCGGGTGCCTCCGGCACCCAGAAGTCACCGGGCATGTGGGGTCCATGCGGTTGGACGAAACGGCGCACGGCGACGCCGCGGTCCAGGAGAAGGTTGACCGCCTCGAACGCGTCGTTCAGGCGACCGTCGACGTGGTATCCGAAGGACCCGGCTTCGATCCGTCCGCGTAGCTTCATGGGCTCACCGATGACGGTCGTCGGTGCCTCGACGGGAGCGCGGACCGGGTCCACGCGCACCCCCATGAACTCCGCCATGTTGTCGGTGGACATGTCGTACGGTCGGATGGGATCGCCCTCGGCGTCGCGCGTGTAGCTGTTGTCCGGATAGTGCGTCCGTCCGAGTAGCCAGCGCACCACGCCCCGCTTGGGCTGTGCCGTCGTCACCACGAAGGTGCCGGCGTCGTAGACGCGGCCCTCGTGCTCGAAGCCCTGGGCCGCGCGCCTGACTTCGATGCCTTGGGCCAGGAGCTTGTTCACCATCTTCGACGCCGTGAGTGGATCGTGCTGATCGGCGGGGATCACAAAGGCCTTCACGTCTCCCTGTGCCCCACGCTCGGTCTGCCGCGACGCCTTCAGGTACGCATTGCGAAGCACGGTCTCGCGGTTCTTGGCGGCCATCTCCAGGGGCGCGAAGGAGGCGACCTTCTGTCGCTCCACGATGTCGCGCACGTGCCACCACCCGCCGGGCCACGGGTTCGGGAAGGTCGTCTGCGCCTCGTACTCGGGGAGCTGGCGAGAGCCCCCGAGCTGATCCGGGTGAACGTAGAGCGGCGTCGCCAGCCTCGCGCTCGCGGATTCGGTGAGCATCCCCGCGATGTTGTGGAAGGGCGTGATCCAGTGGAAACCGAAATGCCCCCAACCGGAGTAGATCGCCGCGTTCACCGCGCCGTCCAGGCCGGCCTCCTCCATCTTGTAGGCGATGTGGGCGCCGTACCATGACATCTCGCGCCAGACCAGCGGGTCGCCGTCGGGGCGGATCGGCTCCGCGTAGGGCGGCAGGTAGATCCGGGCCGTGTACGGTCCCATCTGGTGGTGATCGATGTAGGCCTGCGGGATCCAGTCCCGGAAGATGATCTGGGCCCCGTACTGCGACTCGACCGTGTTCTGCATGAACGCGTCACGGTTGTTGTCGTGCCCGATGTAGTGATGGTACAAGCCTGGCGGTCCCAGGCCCTCGTACTCGGTACCTACGTATTGGTCGTACCAATCGGTCACCATGATCTCACCGTCGGGATTGAAGCAGGGGATCATGATGGCCACGGTGTTGTCCAGGATCTCTAGGATCTCGGGATCGGTGCGCGTCGCGAGCTCGTACATCACCTCGGCCGCGGTCTGGCTGGCCGCCACCTCGGTGGAGTGGAGTCCATAGGACTGCACGAAGACGACCTTCCCGCTCGAGACGGCCGCGTTCACGTCCGCCTGTGACCGTCCACGCGGATCGTTGAGCGTGGCGTTCATCCGCTGGATCGCGTCCAGATTCGCCAGGTTCTCCGGAGAGGACACGAAGATCGCGAGGAAGGGATTGCCCAGCGTGGTCGGTCCCATCTCGATCACTCGGACCCGTGGGCTGGCCTCGTCCAGGAGGCGGTAGTACTCGACCAACCGGTCCCACCGCGCGAGCTTCCGATCCTCACCCATGCGGAAGCCGAAGAAATCGGCGGGCGAGGGGATCTGTTGAGCCCGGACCGAGGCGGCGGAGAGGACGAGCAGGGCGCCGAGCGCCAGGACGGGAAAAGCCTTCCGGCGTGTGCTCATGGGGATCTCCCGGAATGGACCACCGATGTCGCCGACACCGTAGACCCTCCCCGACGGGCGAGCAAGCCGTCCCCTCTGGACGGGGCGCCGCCCCGCGCGGGGCGCCATGATCAGCTCGTCAGCGGACGTAGCGACTCATGGCCAGGTCCACCTTCTCCAGCACCGCGTCCACCGACACACGACTCATGCCGTCGCGGTAGGTGTGCTCGATCGGATACTCCTCGCCCGGGTGTGTCGCGTACCCGTCCACGACCAGATCCTGGTAGAGGCGATAGGGTCCGGAGCGCTTGGGGTTGGTATACCCGAACAAGCCGACGACCGGCGTCTCGAGCGCTCGGCTGATGTGAAGGGGTCCCGTATCTGGACTGATGGCGATCGCGCTGCCGTCCAGGATCCATACCAGCCGTCGGAGATCGTCTCCCAGCGCGTCCACGACGGTCGCGGAGGTGCGCGCCAGGATCTCGTCTGCCAGGCTCCGCTCCACGGCCGAGGGCCCACCCACGAGGACGGGTCGAAGGCCGTGCGCCCGCTCCACCTCCTCGAGGACCCGTGCGAAGCCTTCGGCCGACCAGTTCTTCTCCGGCTTGCTCGTGCCCACCACGACGGCACACGCCCGGGCGTCGAGCCGACCGAAGAAGGTCGCCTGGGCCTCGCGCTCTGCGTCGCTCAGGCCGAGGCCCCACACGACGGGCTCGGGATCGACCCCGAGGTATCGGAGGAACTCGAAGTACTGATCTTGAACGTGCTGTGGCGGGTGCGGCGGAATCCGACGGTTCGTGAACAGCCACTGCGCGTCCCGCGCGCGTACCCTGTCGAAGCCGACCTTGACGTCCGCCGGCGCCAGGGCGGTGAGGACCCCGGCCTTGAAATACACCTGGAGTCCGAGAAGCAGGTCGAAGTGACGCTCCCGCACTTCGTGCGCGAAGTCCGCGAAGCCGAGCCAGGCCTCGAGCCCGTGTCGACGTCGGAAGACCACGAAGTCGTCGATTGCCGGATGATCGCGAACCAGGGCGTGCGGCACGGGCTGGATCACCCAGGTGACGCGGGCATCCGGCCAGGCCCGCTTCAGGGCGTTGGCCACCGGAAGCACGTGTACCGCGTCTCCGATCGCCGACAGCATGATCAGGCAGATCTCCCTGGGCGGGGGACCCGACCAACCGGGCTGGTTCTCGCCCGCCCGGGTTACCGACGCCGGCGTCACCGCTCAGTGCTCCCAGCCCCGGGCAAGAGCCTCCCATTCCTCGCCGGCGAGGGGACTCTGGGTCCGCCTCTCGAGCTTGCGCAGGGAGCGCGCGAGGCGGCGGCGCATGGGGAACGCCGGTGCGGCCACACCTTCCATGCGCACGCGGCAACGGTCCAGGTCGACCATGTGCGCCTCGACCTGTCCCTCGCCGATCGAGATCACGATGTTCTTGGCGTTCAGATCCAGGTGGTGTACGCCCGCGAGCTCGAGCCTCCGGATCAGGCGCCCCGACGCCCTCAACGCTTCGATGCGGGGTGTCGCCCCGTCATAAGGGGCGAACAGGATCTCACCCAGGTCGGCCCCTTCCGGGATGAGCTCGGTGATCAGGTCGGCGCGATAGAAGGCTCCCGCCGGGTAGGTCACGCCGGCGATCACCGCGGGGGTGGGAATGCCGCGGGCGCGCGCCGCACTGGCGGCATGCGCTTCCCTCTCGGGCCGGGGCGACCCCGCGGCGAGATATCGGTCTTCGAGGAGCGGCCTCACCCAGCCGCCGCGGTGGTAGTGACGCACGACCCACCGCGCCCGTGCGTCGGGGCCGCGCACGGGGGCGGGAACGGCGTAGACGCGCCCACGGCCGCTCATCGACAGCGCCTCCGGGTGCGCGGCCGCCCATTCGTATGCCGTGCTCCCCGCGCGCAGAAGGCCCCGAAGCCATTCCGCCGCTGCCTCGAGCGCGAAGCCGCGGGGCCCGGCCGCCTGCACCTCCGTGTATCCCCGGGGAGGGGTCACAGGTATCGCGATCGTGCCACCTCGATCTTGGCGATGACGTCGTCCACGGTGATCCGCTCCATGCGGTCATCCTTGGGAAGATACGCCGTGGGGTCGGGTGGCGCCCCCGGCTCGGTGTAGCGGTCCACGATCAGGTCGCGATAGCGCTGCCAGGGACCCACCCTCCAGGGGTTGGTGTGGGCGAACAACCCGACGACGGGCACGTCCAGGGCGTGGGCCAGGTGGAGCGGACCGGTGTCCGGGGCCACGACCAGGTCCGCGCCGGCCAGGAGCGTCGTGAGCCGGCGCACGGAGTCGGTCAGGGCATCGAGCGGGCGGATCCGCGCGCGTGCAGCGATCTCGGCGGCGGTGGCGCGCTCCCTCATCGAGGGTCCCCCCAGAAGAACGACCCGGAAGCCGAGGTCGGCGCTCAACCTGTCCGCCAGAGCCGCCTGCAGCGCTGCAGGCCAGTCCTTCTTCGAATTCGCGGAGCCTACCACCAGGGCCACGACGGGCTCCCCGTCGGGGCTCGCATCCTCGTAGAAGCGGCGGCGGGTTTCGACCTCCTCGTCCGAGAAGGTCAGCCCCCATCGAACCGGGGCCTGGCGCGGCATCCCGAGTGCCCACCGGAAGTCGAGAAACAGATCCTGTGTGTGCTTCCAGGGACCGTCCGGAAGCACGTGCGTGCTGAAGTAGTGGACGCCGTCCCGCGTCTTGTCTCGAGGCAGGCCAACCCTGACACGTGCACCCGAGAACATGGTAGGCCAAGCGCTCTTGATGTAGCGCTGCACGTTGAGGGTGAGATCGGCTCGGGTGCCGGCCATGTCGCGCCGGAGCGCGCGCACGCCTGCGAGACCGTCCCGGGGGCGGAACTCGACGACACGGTCGACGGAGGGGTGGTGGCGGAGGATCTGTGCCGGGGCCGGCTCCGCGACCCAGGTGATCTCGGCTTCCGGGTCCAGCGACCTCACGTCGTTGGCGAGGGGCAGGCCGTGCACGACGTCGCCGATACCCGAAAGCAGCACAAGGCAGACCCGACGCGGGGCGCGCTCGGGAAAGAGGACCGGGCCTTCCGCGGTGACGATCCCAGGGCTCAACCCCACGGAGGTGCCGTCACGTCGGATCGGGAGCCTCGTCGGCCTCGACCAGGTAGAGGCTCGGGCCCGCATAGGTCCGCCCCTTGATGCGGATCTGGAACCGGTACGCTCCCGGGCGCGGAAAGACGACCTCGTCCAGCGGCAGCACGAGCCGGGTGCGCGGGGGAGGGCGGTCGTCGGGTCTCCGATCCACGTCCGAATAACCCTCGACGGAGAGCGTCGGCTTGCCATCGTCGTCCTCGAGATCGACCCGGAATCTGTGACGTCCCTCGTCCTGGCGATCCCATTCGACGACCACGACCAGGACCATGCGGTCCTGCTTCGCGGGGAAGCCCGGGGCGTAGAGATCGTTGAAGACGCCGTGGACGTCGAGCTTTCCGTCCGGGGTCAGCCCGGCATCGTCGCATACGAGCGTCAGTAGCATCTGCATGGGTCAGGCTTCCGGGGGCTGGGAAGGGTCTTCCTCTGCGGGACGCGGTTCGGGTGCGGGTCCCCAGCCACCCCCGCCCGGCGAGCGGATGCTCACGACGTCACCGGCCTCGACGAACAGGTCGACCTTGGCCGGGAGGGGGCGCTCCACGCCGCCGCGGATCAGGACGTTTCGCCCCGGGGCGCCATCGCGTCCTCCGCGGACGCCGGCCGGCCCGACCTCCCGTCGCTCGCACAGCAGGGCGACCCGGGCCGGAACCAGGATCTGGAGATCTCTGCGGAGGCCGTCGCCTCCCGGGTGAAGGCCGGCGCCGCCGGTGCCGCGTCGGATTCCGTAACGGGTCACCCGAAACGGGTAGGCGTGCTCGAGCGCCTCGACCGGGGTGTTGAGGGAGTTGGACATGTGTACGTGCACTCCGCTCAGGCCCGGGCCGGACGGGCCGGCGCCCATGCCTCCGCCAACGGTCTCGTAGTACGCGAAGGTTCCTCCCGTCCGCGGGTCCGGACCTCCGACCGTGGTGTTGTTCATGGTTCCCTGGGACAGCGCGGGCATGACGCCCGGAAGCGCGGCCCCGAACGCCCTCAACAGGACGTCGGTGATGCGCTGGCTGGTCTCCACGTTTCCAGCAGCTACGGAAGCCGGGGGGCGCGCATGGACCAGCGTCCCCTCCGGGAGGACGAGCTCCACCGCGCTCATGGACCCTCCGCCGGCCGGGAGGGGCTCGCCGAGGAGCGCCTCGACCACGCATCGGACCACGTACCGGCACGCCGAAGACGTGATGGCGGAGACCGCGTTGATGCCGCCCGGCACCTGCGCGTCCGTGCCGGTGAAGTCGATGCGCAGCCTGCCGCCGGCGACGGTGAGCGCCGCGCGCACCGCCACGGGTCCCGATCCGAATCCGTCGTCTTCCAGGGAGTCTTCCGCCCGATAGATGCCGTCCGGTACCCGCTCGAGCCCCGCTTCGACGAGCCGATCCGCATAGGCCACCAGCGCTTCCATCGCGACGAGCGTGGCCTCCACGCCCCGCCTGCTCGCGATCTCGCGGAGCCGCTTCGTCCCGGCGTGCAACGCCGCCAGCTGTGCGTCCAGGTCGCCTGCACGCTCCACCGGGGTGCGCACGTTCGCCAGGACGGTGCGCCACAAATCCTCGTTCCGGGACCCGCGTCGATACAGGAGGACCGGAGGGATGCGGAGCCCTTCCTGATAGATCTCCCTCGCCAGGGGCATCGAGCCCGGGCTCATTCCCCCGACGTCGGAGTGGTGCGCCCGCGAGGCGACGAACCCCAGCAGTCGTCCGTGCTCCGTGTGGACCGCCGACAGGAGGGTGATGTCCGGTAGATGGGTCCCCCCGCGGAACGGGTCGTTCAGACACACCACGTCTCCCGGCTGGAGAACCCCGAGCTCTTCGAGCGCCGCCGAGACGCTCATGGGCATGGCGCCCAGGTGCACCGGCATGTGGTCGCCCATCGACACGGCGGTACCGTCCGGGTCGAAGAGCGCGCAGGAGTAATCGCGCCTCTCCTTGATATTCGGGGAGAACGAGGCCCGCCGCAGGGCCGCTCCCATTTCCTCCGCCAGCGCGGCGAAGAGGTGGCGGAAAACCTCCAGGGCGATGGCGTCGGAACGCTGTACTCGCTTCACGGGCCTGGTTTCCCCTCCGGGGGATCTCCGTTAGGTTATTCGGCTGGAACCCACAGGTGCCCCGCCGCGAGCGGGCGCGCGTCAAAAGGATACAGGGAGGAACGCTTGAGTAAAGAGAAGCTCATGGATCGAGCTCGGGACGAGCTCTTCAGCCATATCAACCGGTGTGGTGTTCTCCGAGCCGCCGAAGAGGACCAGCGGCAATGGATGGACGAGACCATCGAGTACCTCGGGGAGCGGTACCCGGACCTGGCGGATGCGGACCTCAGCGTGCTGTACGAGATCGGGATCCGCTTCTGCAAGCCGGCCATCGCCCACGGGGCCTCGAACACCGCGCGCACCATGGAAGACGCAGGCGTCGCCTAGAAGGCGAGCCACCGTATTCCGCGCGCCTGTCGAGGGGCGGGGGGCCGAGCGGGCTCCCCGCCCTTCTGTTTTTGTTCGGGTTCGCGAAAGCTGAGCGGCTTGGCTACGGACCGGGGGCCACCTATACTTGGGGCCGCTTTTCGGCCCCCCTGGGGGCCGGAAAGTCCGTCACGGAGCGCGCTCGACGGAAGCCCCGCCGCTGCGACCCGGGTCCCTCTTCGCGCTTACCCCCCTCTGGAAGCGAGCCTGGGATGGCGACCAAGAAGAAGTCGGCCGCGAAAAAGCCTGCTGTAGGCAGGGCGCCCGCGAAGAGGCCCGTTAAGAAGGCACCGACCAAGACGGCGCCCCCGAAGAAGGCGCCCGTGAAGAAGGCATCGGCCAAGAAGGCCGTGGCCAAGAAGACACCGGCCAAGAAGGCGCCGGCCAAGAAGGCGCCGGCCAAGAAGGCTTCTCCGAAGAAGGCGCCGGCCAAGAAGGCTTCTCCGAAGAAGGCGCCGGCCAAGCTGGCGCCGGCCAAGAAGGCTTCTCCGAAGAAGGCGCCGGCCAAGAAGGCGCCGGCCAGGAAGGCTTCTCCGAAGAAGGCGCCGGCCAAGAAGGCGCCGGCCAGGAAGGCACCCGCGAAGGAGGCAGCCCCGAGCAAGGCGGAGTCGGCAGGAAAGGGGGCCGGAACGTCAGCCACCGCGCGATCCAGGAAGGCCGGTCCGCGGGCCGCGGCCTCCAGATCCGTCGCGCCCGAAAAGACGCCCGCTGCTCCGCCTGAGGGTGGACCGCCGGCGGCTTCCGAGCGACGGGACGGAAGAAAGTCCCGTCGCCCGCGCCCGAGCGGTGGCCCGTCGCGGGCGGCCTCGACCGCTCCGCGTCCCGCGGGCTCCGAGAAGCCGTATCGGCCGAAGGCCAAGATGGGTGAGGACGGCAACATGGTTCTGGAGGAGGACAAGGTCCTCCCGCGGCTCTTCTACGGTGGCCATCAGCTTCCGTCCCCGATGGGTGGGTTCCTGATGCTGTTGGGTGTGCGACCTGCCACGACCGGGGCCGCGACGGTCCTTTTCGAGTGCAGCGCTTCTTCTCTCCGTTATACCCTGTCGATCCCCAAGTCGACACCGAAGGAGCGCTCGGAGGTCAAGAAGCTCCAACAGGAGGGCGAGGACCCCGACTGCCCCCGACACGGCGCCGGAGCCCGGCTCGTACGCGCCGGCAACGAGCTGGTCTGTAAGCTGTGCGGCGTGTCCTACGGACGGGTCTGAAGGCCCGTTCGAGGCGTCCCGTTCCAGGGTGGTTCCGTCCCTCGGCGGACATTACATTGGTCCTCAGCGCTCATCGGCGGGCCGCGCGCCCGTCCACCGGCCCGCTCAGGAGCTCCCACATGCCTGAAGGATTCCTCAGCTCCGAGGAATACGACGAGCAGGCGCACAAGCTGTACAACGACGGTGACTACGACGGGGCCCTCGAGATGCTCAAAGAGGGCCTCGCTCTGTATCCGAACGCCGTGGACCTGTACGTGGGTCTGGGGTATGCGCGGTTGGCGCGGGAGGAGTATGCTTGGGCTCGAAAGGCCTTCGAGCGCGCGGTGGTGCTCGATCCGGGGCACGAGGACGGGCTCGTGGGGCTCGGCGAGACACTGCTCCGTTTCGGAGACCGCGCACAGGCGCTCAAGCTTTTCGGGCAGGTGACCTCGCTCGGCTACGACGACGACATCGAGCTCATGCTGACGATGGGGCGTGCCCTTTATCGCGAAGCGATGTACGCCGAGTGCCGAGATGTCTTCGCCAAGGCCGCATCGGTTCGGCCGGACAGCTCTGAGGCGGCTGCGTCCCTGGGGTATGCGCTCCACCGTCTGGGCGACGACGTGGGGGCCGGTAGGCAGATCCGGCGCGCCTTGCGTCTGGATCCGGATCTGTACGAGGCCCGGGTGTACCTGGGACACCTGCTGTACGAGCGTGGCGACTGGGAGGGAGCGCTGAGGGAATTCGAGCGTGTGGCGCCGCAGGAGCATTGGGATGCGCTCGCCGTGTGGCGGCTCATGGAGCTGAAGCGGGCGCTCTGGCACATCGAAAGCGGAGACGCCCGACTGGCCCCGTGGGAGCAACGGCTGCGTGAGCTGGAGGAGGGGGACGACCCCGTCGACCGACTCCTGCGCGAGGTCGAGTCGACCATGGGCCAGGGTCGCGAGGCGCCGTACGACCCGAGCCAGCTCGAGCTCTTCGAGCGCGAAGCACACCTGACGACGACCTCCCACGCGATCCGCACCGAGGATGGACATCTGGTGAGGGGTACCTGGCACGAGATCGTTCGGCAGATGCGAGACCAGGCGGGCTTCGCCCATGAACCGGTCGGGCAGTACATGAGGAGGCTCGCGGAGCGCTGGCATGAGCGAAGCGGTGTGGAGATCCCCTTCACGGATCCCGAAACGTTCTTGAGGACCGCTGCCGGTGCGGGGCTGATCCACCTCGTCACGGAAGGCGATGCCGAAGCCGAAAAGGAGCTTGATCCATGAGCGACGCAACCGCGGTCCTGGACCGATTCCATTCGACGCTGGTCGAAGAGATCGCTTCCCGGCGCCCGGAGTATCTCAGCACCCCATTCACGGTCGCCGAGATCTACCAGAACCTCATCCCCTATGGAACGCACAGGGACCGCCTCGGCGTCGAGATGAACGGGGATTACGAGCATGCGCTGGTGCGACTCCTGGCAGGTGAGGGCGGCTTCCTCCTGCTCGATTCGGAGGCTGCGCTCAAGGTCCTGCGGGACGAGCTCCGGTCGTCGAATCCGGACACCGGGATCTACCGGGAGTTCGCCGCCCTGGACGTCAGGCTCAACCCGGCGATCACGCCTCCGGCGAGCGAGTTCGGTCTCTCGGACTCCGGAGCAGAGGATCTCGCGCCCGCAGATCCGATGATCCCGGTCGCGGACCTCGCTCCCGCGGCCCGGTCGGGTGTGGCCGCGTCGGTAGAGGCAACCCCGAACGGATCGACGGGCCCTGGTGCCTCGGCGGCCGGCGCCGACTCGACCGAGACCTGGCCCGAGGAGGTGTCGGATCGCGAAACGGCGGCGCCCGACAGATGTCTGTGGTGCCGTGCCGACCTGCCTCAGCGCGACGGACTGAAGTACTGCCCGTTCTGCGGAACGGACGTGAGCTTCGTGCCCTGCGCCAGCTGTGGTCGCGAACTCGAGCCGGGATGGCGCTTTTGCATCGGGTGCGGCACGGCCGTCAGCGACTGAAAGGTCGGTCCGCCGCGACCGTCTCGCTCGGCCGAGCGATCGCCGCGGGGGTGGCGCTCGCGCTGGTCCTGCTGTCGGTCGGGGCCTGTGATCGGGGGGTCCCCCCGGAGCTGCGCCCGGACGAGGTCCTGCGAAGCGAGCTGGGCCTCGGCGACGACGACGAGGTCCACCGTGTGCTTCTCACCGGTGGCTCCGGCGAGCGCGTGGACCCCGTCGAAACCGTCGTTCCTCCCGGGGCCTGGGTCGAGTTCGTGAGTGGCGACTTCCGCTTGCGCGAGGTCCGCTTCGTCACGGAGGAGATGGGCACGGAGCTGGTCGGGTTCCTGGAGCGGACGGATCAGCTCGATTCTCCTCCGATGGTGGACCGGGACACCCGCTTCGTGGTCTCCTTCGCGGGCGCTCCCCCGGGACGTTATCCATTCAAAGTGGCGGGTGAGACGGAGCCCGGCCGCGGTGTCGTGATCGTCGCAGCGCCCCGCTGACGAGCCGGCCGCGCCGCCCTCCTGACAGGCGCCCCCCTCGCGCGGCCCGCGAGTCGGCTCGTCGGCCCGCTGTCCGACCCCGGGAGACGTGAACCGAAGGGGGCTCGCGGGGTAGGCTCAGTCTACCTGCACCTCACCCGAAAACTCCGCACGAAGCGAGGACGGATGCCCACCCAGGGACACCACCGAGAGGTCGTCTTCCTCTCCGGAAAGCGCACCGGATTCGGCACATTCGGAGGCTCGCTCAAGGACTTCTCGGCCACCGACCTTGCCGTGGTCGCGTCCAAGGCTGCCCTGGACGCCGCTGCGGTGACGCCCGATCAGGTCGAGCACACGTTCTTCGGAAACGCCCTCCAGACTTCGTCGGACGCGATCTACCTGGCACGCCACGTAGCCCTGCGTGCCGGCCTGCCGGTGGACCGCCCGGCCCTGACGGTCAATCGCCTGTGCGGATCCGGCTTCGAGGCGATCGTACAGGGGGCCAAGGAGATCATCCTCGGCGAGTCGGAAGTGTGTCTGACCGGCGGGACGGAATCGATGAGTCAGGCTCCACACGTTGTACGAGGAGCCCGCTGGGGAGGGCTGCGCCTCGGTGAGGCAGGGGGATACTTCGAGGACGTGCTGTGGCAGTCCCTCCTGGACACACAGTGCAGCCTCACGATGGCGCAGACGGCCGAGGAGCTCGCCGACCGCTACGGCGTTACCCGCGAGGAGGCCGACGAGGTCGCCTTTCGGTCCCAGCAGCGCGCCAAGGCAGCTTGGGACTCGGGGCGGTTCGCCGCCGAGATCGCCCCGGTGACCATCAGGACACGAAAGGGTGAGGTCGAGTACGCCGCCGACGAGCACATGCGCCCGGAGACGACGCCGGAGGCGCTTGCCAGATTGAAGCCCTACTTCCGCAAGGACGGTTTCGTCACGGCGGGGAACGCCAGCGGCATCGGTGACGGAGCCGCGGCGGCCGTGCTGGCGAGCGCCGAATGGGCCGAGCGCGTCGGTGCCAAGCCCATCGGGCGACTGGTGTCCTGGGCCTTCGTGGGTGTCGAGCCCAGGATCATGGGGATCGGACCGGCCCCTGCGGCGCGCAAGGCGCTCGAGAAGGCCGGACTGACGCTGGAGGACATGGATCTCGTCGAGGTCAACGAGGCCTTCGCCCCGCAGTACGCGGCGGTGGAGAAGGACCTCGGCCTGGACCCGTCCAGGACCAACGTCGACGGGGGCGCCATCGCCATCACGCATCCCCTTGCGGCGTCCGGCGCGCGCATCACCATCCACCTGCTGCACGAGCTGCGGCGGCGCGGCGCGCGCTATGGCCTCGGCTCGGCCTGCATCGGAGGTGGCCAGGGAGGCGCCGTCGTCGTGGAGGCGTTCACGGGTTGAGTCGTCGATGAGCGACGAGAAGGGTCACGGGCTCACGCGGTACGAGTTCGACGCCGTCATCAGACGTGCGTCCGAGCTGGCGGCGTCCGAGTCGGACGGCGGAGAGCATCCGGTGTCCGAGGCCGAGCTCTTCCGCATCGCTCGAGAGGTCGGGCTCAGTGAGCGGCATGTGCGGACCGCGCTCTCGGAGGTTCGATCCGGTGCGACCTCCGGACGGATCATCGACCGGATGTTCGGCGGCGCGCTCGTACACGCGAGTCGAGTCGTGCCGGGTGGCCCCGACACGCTGGGGGCGGCGCTCGACGAGTTCTTTGTCGCTACGCAGCTCTTGCAGCGGGTCCGCCGGGGGAACGGCATCCTGCAATATCGGCCGGCCCTCGACTGGGCCTCGCAGCTTGCCCGCGCAGCGTCCTTCACTTCGCGGAAGTACTACGTCGCTTCCTCGAAGTCGGTGGAGGTGAGGTTAGAGGCGGTCGACAGCGGGCGCACCCTGG
Organism: Gemmatimonadota bacterium; assembly: GCA_003248075.1. GTDB lineage: Bacteria > Gemmatimonadota > Gemmatimonadetes > Longimicrobiales > Gaopeijiaceae > SZUA-318. The sequence continues at coordinate 42,593 of QJYK01000022.1, forward strand.
TCGAGCTGGTCGTGGATCCGGGCACACGTAAGGACGCCCTCTGGGGTGCCGGCCTCGGGGGCGGGGCGGCGGGTATCGCCGCAGGCGTGGGCGCGGCGGCGCTCCTGGCAGGGGGGCCTTTCATCCTCGCCGTCGCGGTGGGAGTGGGCGGCGGAGCGGTGACGGCGGCGACCGTCAGCAGAGCCGTAGGTGCATCGCACAAGCGCAAGCTCGGCGAGGTCCAGTCGGAGGTGGAGGGCATCCTCGACCGCCTGGAGCTCGGCGAGTCGCTGGAGCCCCCGCCGCCGTCGTGGAGACGGTGGGTGAAGCGCCAGTTCCACGGCGTGGCCCGCGATCTTTCCGGGGCTGACGACGAGCCCGGGAACCCTCGCTGAAAGGGAACGCTCCGGGGGGCTGGACCATCGATCAGAAGACGAACACGGAGGGATTCGTGAGCATCGAGAGAGTCGGGGTCGTGGGCTGTGGGCTCATGGGCAGCGGCATCGCCGAGACGGCGGCAAAGAGTGGCTTCGAGGTCATCGTTCGGGAGGTGAGCGAGGACCTGGTCGATGCCGGTCGGAAGCGCATCCGCAAATCGATGGACAAGGCGGTCGAGAAGGAGAAGCTCTCCGCCGAGGATCGTGACGCGGCCTGGGCGCGCCTGACCTTCACCACAGAGGTCAAGGACCTCGCGCCGTGTGACCTCGTCATCGAGGCGATCGTAGAAAGCCTGGAGGCCAAGAACGAGATCTTCGCGGAGCTCGACGGGCTGTGTGGTGAGCACACGTTGTTCGCGTCCAACACGAGCTCGCTCACGATCGCCGACATGGCAGCCGCCACCTCACGTCCGGACCGCTTCGTCGGGTTGCACTTCTTCAATCCGGTCCCGGTCATGAAGCTGGTGGAGGTGGTGCGTACGATCGCGACCGCACAGGAGGCTTTCGATCGGGCCTTCGCCTTCGCCAAGGCCCTAGGAAAGGTCCCGATCGCCGCGAAGGACAACTCGGGGTTCGTGGTGAACCTGCTGCTGGTGCCCTACATGCTCGACGCGATCCGGCAGCTCGAGCGGGGGGTGGCCAGCGTCGAGGACATCGACACGGGGATGACCCTCGGCTGCGGCTATCCGATGGGCCCATTCGTTCTTTGCGACTTCGTGGGCATCGATACGCTCTACCGGATCAGCGAGATCATGTTCGAGGAATACCGCGAGCAGCGCTACGCGCCCCCGCCTCTGCTCAAGCGGATCGTGGCCATGGGGCGATACGGTCGGAAGACGGGGAAGGGATTCTACGACTGGTCGGGAGAAAAGCCGGTAGCGCTTCCGGTCTGACCAACGCGCTCGACGTGTCGGGTGGAAACAAGAACGGCCCTCCCGCGGGAGGGCCGTCTCGGCCAGTGGCTGGAGAATGTCAGCTCAGCGGCGGTTCCGACGCTGTCTCCTCCTCTCGCGCCGGATGGCGGCCTCTCGCTTCCGCTTCCGCTGCGCACTGGGCTTCTCGTAGTAGCGCCGCTTCCGCAGCTCGGAGTATAGCCCGGACCGCTGCACCTTGCGCTTGAAGCGACGCAACGCCCGCTCGAGGCTCTCGTTCTCCTGGACGACCACTTCCAAGACGACCACGCTCCTTGGCTCAGGAATCTGGAAAAGCTCTAAAAGCTAAGCGCGGCCAGGTGGCGCGGTCAACGGCGCGGCGGGCGGGGCAGCGAAGCGAATCAGGCGGGCCGACCCTCGCGGTGCAACGCGTGCGTATAGAGCTCGTAGGCCTCCGGATGCGCGAGGAAGTCGGAAACCCAGATCTCGAACGGGGGCAGCGGCAGCAGGTTCTCGATTCGCTCAACGACCATCATCGCGAACTGAATGCGGTCCGAAGGCCGGAAGTCGATTCGCTCGCCTTCGAGAATGCGGTCGACGGCTTCCACGAAATCGTCGGGCTCGACCAGGGTGACCAGATGGGCCACCTGGTCGAGTCGATACGACGCGTACAACGACCTCAGGGCCGCGAGCTCCGTCCGATCCGGCGTCCGTCCGCTCCAACGTTCCGACAGCTCACGGGCGTTCTCCACGAGGAGATCGCAGAACTGACGGCGAAGGCGCGGAGATCCAGAGACCGCCCGACGGTTCTTGTGAAGCGCGGAGGACAGAAGCCCGCCGAGGAGCGGTCGGCCGAGCCCACGGGCCTTCTGATCGATCTCGGCCTCGGAGTCCTCGAGGAAGATGTCCGCCGTCCGCACCTCGTCATCGTCGGACCCGCCGCTACCCGGTCGGAACGAGAAGCACCCCTTCCAGCGGCCGGCCTCGCCACGATACGTGACGAGGAAGCAGGCCCACTGCTCCTCCTCGTGATCGAGGAACGTGACGGAGCGTTTTCGCTCGGTGAGCGGGTCCATGGGCTACCGGCGTGCGTGAGGGAACGGCGGCCGCGTTTGTCGCACAGGTCACCGAACGAACGGCCCGGCCGCCGCAAGATGACCGCACCCGGTCTGGGGAGCAAGGCGCGTGCCCGACACCGTCCTTGCTCGCTCCGTAAACAGATTGTTATCGTATCACTGGGCCCATAAATGGGCCCCGGACAAGGCTGTCCTCCCGGGGCTCACGTGATACCTGGGGGGGACGATCACCCGGCCGCGGCCGGGTTTCTTTTCCGGAAAGCCGAGATCGGGACGGGCGTTCCGGTCGCGGCTCCAACATGCACACCACGAAAAGGAGCGTCCCCGGCTGGCACCGGAGACGCTCCTCGACACGGGCTGGCGGCCCGCTTGGTCTTTTTGGCTCGAGTCCAAGCTACCCGGGCCGTCCGGCGAGTGTCAAGGTGTAGGTATGTGCGTTGACCCCGCCCGCAGTCGGGACCTGCCAGGGCCCCGGGTGCTGGAGAACGAGGATGAGTCCGAGCGTGCTGACGGACACCCGGCCGGAGGCCATGGGGGACGTCCCCGGCGTCTGCGAGGTCCCGTTGACCCGCGCCGTGGTGCAGTACCGGGACGTGCACGAGATGGACGCGGCGGGTGGCCGCATCGAGGATATCGGCCTCGGGCTCGTTGTGGACGGTCGCTACGCGGCGTCGGCGGAAGCCGTCGATCTGGGCAGCGGGCGCCTCAAGCTCCTCGACCTGAGCACGGAGCTGGTGGTCCTGGACTGGGTCTACGAGCCCACCCTGAGGCACGTGACGTCGCTGGTCGCGGCGGCCGGCGCGAACTCCGGTGAGGAGGCGCTGAGGCGGTACGTCTTTCGTCTCGGGCTCCGGGTTCTGGAGCGCGTCGGATTCGGCCCGCTGACCCGCCCCAGCGTCCTACGGATCGGCTTCCGCGATATCTGTCGGGACATGGACCTGCACGAGGGCACGTCGATCCGGATCGTTCTGGGTCCCGGTCGCCTCACCCGGATCCACCTCGACTACGACTCGGCGGCGCTCATCTTCCGTACGGCGTTTCTCGACCCGGACGCGGCCCTGGAGCGCGCGCTCGTCGAAGCGTTCGACGGCGCCGAGGTGCGACGCCTGGTGCCGGCCGCCCCGACCGACGCGCTCTCCTACCAGGTGAGGTTCCCGCTCCCGGAGAGCCTCGAGGACGCGCGTCGGGACCTCGCGGCGATGCGCAAGGGAATCGCGTCCGTCGTGGCCCGCTTCGAGCCGAAGCGCTTCGAGGCGCTGGGTCGCGTGCTGGAAACGTTCGGCACCCGGGAGACGCTTGCCGCGTTGCGCGCCCACGAACCCTCGGTCCGGCCCGTCAGGGTGACCGCTACCCCCGGGTCGAAGGTGATTCACTGATGCCGGCGCAGCTCGGGGTCGGTGACGGCATACGTGGCGGCTCCCGCCGTGCGGACACCATCGGGGAGGATTGGCTGGATCGGTATCGATCCTACAGGCGGCGTCAAGCCATGCGCTTGATCCACATGCTCCCCAAGGGCGCTGTTCGGCCGCTCTATCGGCGCGCGCGCGACTTCGCCCAGAGGGCCGGGGTTTCCGAATCCGAGTTGTCGGACGACCCGTTGGGCGTGCTCGTGTGGTTCTGTCAGAAACTGCTTCCTCTCCCACCCTTCGACGTGTGGCTGACCGACGTCGAGAGCCATCCCGGGGCCTACTTCCTGGACATGGCAGACTCCGTGGATCAGCCGACTCCCGAGGCGCCGGCGACGGTGGAGTCGCGCCCCTTCGCATGCGGCGGTCGGAGCTGGACCGCGCACCTCCGCTCCTACCAGGACTCGGGGCTTTGGCGGGGTTACATCGCGTTCACCGGCGACAGCGACGCACGCGTGCATCGAACGGCTCCCGTCTTCTGCGAGCAGGATCCCTCGGAGCTTCGTGACCGGTTCCTCTCGTTCGAGCCAGCCGCGCTCCAGGCCTTCCTCCGATCCGCGCTTCCCTGAGTCGATTTTTCCCAAAAAATCGGCAACGGTCCGCGTGGGCGCACCGGCCTGACCCCGCCGCGCAAGCTCATGCGTGTTCAGGGTTTTGAGCGTTGTGTCCTCGGTTGCGGTATGCTGCGATCCACGCTGGGAACAACTGGATTTGATTCTTCCGTCGTTTTTGTAAGTTGTTATAATACAAACACTTCCGTATAACCTGCGGATCTGACGAAGGGCCCGATGCGGGGGTTGCGTGGGCCGCGAACCCAGTGTATCATGGTCCCACTTCGAGGAGGCCGGACTCCCCTCGCCGTGGTCTCGCGCTCGGCTGACCGAGCCGCTCGCGGCGCCCCAAAAAGCGTGATTTCTTCACCCTTCGACCGTTGGCCGAGGTGCGCCCATGTGGGATACGTGCTCCGTTCAGCTCACAGTGCAGCTGCCACGGGACATCGCAGCTCAGGCGGAGGAGGTCCAGAAGGCCGATCCCGACTTTCTGAGCCGGGTCGTGCTGTACGGGCTGACGAGGCGCTCCATCTATCGCCACCTGCGCGGCCCGGAGAGACAGGCGGGCGATGCCGAGACGGAAGAGTCGGTCCAACCCGGTCGCTGAGGCTTGCGCGACCCTCCCCTCCGGATCATAGGTTTGGCGCGACCGAGACCCCCGGACAGGAATCGACGAGGGCAATTCCGAGGGGTCTTTCTACGTCCATTGGGAGGACCGGCGTGGACGCAGGCCGACCTGGGAGTGAGCCCGTCGAAATCCTGCGCGCGAAGTATCTCGACTACTGTTCGGCGCAGGTCGCCGATCTACTTCTCTACCTGAGTCCGGACGAGATCTATCTCCTCGCCCAGCGAGCCCACCGCGAGAAGGGCGGCGCGGGCCAACTGTCCTACATCGAAATGGTTCAGATCGCGACGGACTGGCTCTCGGCGCGCGTTGCACTCCCGCCCTTCGAGGTGTGGGTCGACGACTATCGCGAGCACCCCGACCGGTACGCCGAGTACTTCATGGGACTCTGGGAATCGGAGACCGACTCCTCGGAGTGAGGGTCCTCGAGCCAGCCGCCGAGGTGGCCTACTCAGAACGGAAGGTCGTCGTCGTGCCCGTCCGCCGCCGGGGGCGGCGTGCCGTATCCCGAGCCACCTTCGTAGCCGGAGGTGCCGCCCGCTGGAGGTGACCCGCCCCCGGTGGCTCCGAGCATCACCATTTCGTTGATGACGATGTCGGTCCAATATCGCACGCCGCCCTGATCGTCCTGGGTTTGCGAGTACTCGATGCGGCCTTCGACGTACAGGCGGTCCCCCTTGTGGACCCACTGCTCCACGATGTCGACGAGGCGCCCGAAGAAGGTGAGTCGGTGCCACTCGGTCTTCTCCTGCTGCTGACCGGACCGATCCGACCACGATCGATTGGTGGCGAGCGAGAGCTTGGCGACGCGGGCGCCGGAGGCCAGGGCCCGAATCTCGGGATCGTTCCCGACGTTGCCGATGAGCATGACCTTGTTGAGGGACCGACTCATGGGGTGAGAGCTCCTGCTGGCGGGCGAGCGGCCATGCGGGCCAGCACGCGTGTGAGGGGCGGCGAGGGCGCCGCGGAGGCCAAAGGTAAGGGTGGCCGCAGCGTTTTTCCATCGCGCGACGGGACACTATTTTTCCTCGATCCGACGATCCCCGAACACGACCTGGACACATGACCGACCTGACCCACATCCGTGTCGAGTGGGACGGTGACCTCGCCGTCGTGACCATCGACCGGCAGGAGAAGCTCAACGCCCTGAATGCCGAAGTCATCTCGGAGCTCGGCGAGGTCTTCGACGGCCTGCGCGACGACGACAAAGTGCGTGGCGTCCTCCTCACGGGGGCCGGGCAGAAGGCGTTCGTGGCCGGTGCTGACATTGGGGAGCTGGCCAAGATGGACTCGATCACGGGCGTGCGGGTGAGTCGCGACGGGCAGGACGTCTTCCGCTTCATCGAGCGCTTCCCGAAGCCCGTGCTCGCGGCGGTGGGGGGCTACGCCTTGGGCGGCGGCTGCGAGCTGGCACTGGCCTGCCACCTTCGCATCGCCTCCGACAACGCGCGCTTTGGCCTTCCCGAGGTATCCCTCGGAATCATTCCCGGCTACGGAGGCACCATCAGGCTCGCCAGGCTCATCGGGCTCGGTCGCGCGCTCGAGATGACACTGACCGGAGAGATGGTGAGCGCGACCCGGGCAGCAGAGATCGGCCTGGTCTCCGAGGTCGTCCCCGGGCCGGAGCTCCAGGGGCGGGGCAAGGCCCTCCTGAGGAAGGTGACGAAGAACGGCCCCCTCGCCGTTCGGATGGCTCTGGAGTCCATCTACCGTGCCCTGGACACATCCACGGCCGAGGCCCTCGATTTCGAGTCTTCGCTCTTCGGGCTGCTGGCGAGCACGCAGGACATGAGGGAAGGAATGGCGGCTTTCCTGGAGAGGCGCACGGCGGACTTCCGGGGGCGCTGAACCGCTCCTCCGGGCGCCGCGCCCGTCGGTCCGGACGCCACGGAGAACGACCGACCGAAAGTCATTGAAGGCCAAGAAGTTCGGGCTCCTCCTCCGGGGTGGTCGGAGGGGGGTCGTCAGGTTAAATTTCCGGGATGCTTCCAGGGCCCTCCTCCGCATCCGGTTCGTGCGCCTGAGCCGGCTCACACTGCGCAACTTCCGCAACCTCGGAAGGCAGGATCTCGAGTTCCCGCCGGAGGGCGTCGCCGTTGTCGGGAACAACGCCCAGGGGAAGACCAACCTCCTGGAAGCGATCTACTATCTGGAGACGTTCCGCTCCTTTCGCGCGACCACGGACGACCACCTCGTGGCCTTTGGCGAGGGCGTTTTCCGGGTCGTAGGTGAGCTCGATTCCGAGGACGGCGAGCGCGTCAGCGTTACGGCGGCTTTCGAGAAGAGGGGAAAACGCAAGAAGGTAACGCTGGACGGTGTCGAACAAGGGAGGATCGCGGATGCCCTGGGGCGTCTCGCCGCCGTGATCTTTTCGCCTTCCGACGTGGATCTGGTGAGCGGCGGCCCGTCCCAGCGGCGACGGTACCTCGATATCGTGCTCTCTCTCAGCGAGCCAGGCTATCTCCGGTCCCTTCAGGATTTCCGCGCGATCCTCAGCCGTCGTAACGCCGCGCTCAAGGGTGGCCAGGGCCAGGCATCGGTTCAGGCCTGGGACACCGGCCTCGTGCGGTCCGGCGCCGCGGTGACGCAAACACGGCGAGACTGGGTCTCGACGCGCTGCGAAGCGTTTTGCGGATATTACTCAGCGGTGTCGGGAGGCTTCGGAGCCTGCATGGAGTACCGGCCCGGCGTGCGCCTGGATGGTGCTGCGGGGCGCGAGGACATCGAGGCGGCCTATGGTGCTTCGCTGGCGGCATCGACGGAGCGCGAGCGGCGTCTTGGCACCACGGTGGTCGGCCCGCACCGCGATGAGCTCTGGATGACGTTGGAGGACGAAGGTGACCACCTCGATTTGAGGGAGTACGGGTCCGGCGGCCAACGCCGCACCGCCGCCTTGGCGCTGCGGCTGGTCGAGGCACGTACGATCCGGGAGACGAGAGGCCACGAGCCGCTGATCCTCCTCGATGATGTCTTCGCCGAACTCGACGCTCCCCGGAGCGAGCGGATCCTCGGGCTCCTCGAGACTGAGGAAAGTGGTCAGGTCGTGATCACCGCGCCCAAGCCGAGCGACGTGCGCATCCGCGGGGGCGCGCTTCCCCGCTGGTCGATCGACGCAGGGCGGATCGCCTCGTGAAGTCGCGAAAGACCCGGCCCGTTCGGATCGACGCGGTCCTGGATGGCGTGCTGAGGGATCGCGGCCTGCGGGACCAGGTGAGGCGCTGGGATGCCCTCGAGGACTGGAAGGAGATCGTGGGCCCGCACGTCGCGGAGGTGACGCGGGCCCGCGCGGTGGAGGAGACCACGCTGATCGTGGAAGTGGCCACGAGTGCTTGGTTGATGGAGCTGAATATGATGAAGGGAGAGTTCCTGCAGCGCATCAACGAGCGCTTGAGGGACACCCCGATCGAGCGGATCGTCTTCGTTCTGGCGGAGACCTCGTAACGGCAACGTAGTATGGGCTAGCGCATCACGGAGTAGACATGTCGAAGAAGAAGCAGGGGGGAAGCAGCGACTATACCGCGGGACAGATCCAGGTCCTCAAGGGCCTGGAGGCCGTTCGGAAGCGCCCTGGGATGTACATCGGGTCGACTTCGGCTCGGGGTCTTCATCACCTGGTGTACGAGGTCGTCGACAACGCGATCGACGAGGCGATGGCCGGGTTCTGCGAGCTGGTCGTCGTCACGATACACGAGGGAGATTCTGTCACCGTCGAGGACGACGGGCGGGGAATCCCGGTCGACATCCACCCCACGGAGAAAGTGCCGGGGGTCGAGCTGGCGATGACGACGCTGCACGCGGGCGGCAAATTCGACAAGAACACCTACAAGGTGTCCGGTGGGTTGCATGGCGTGGGGGTGAGCGTGGTGAACGCTCTGTCCGAGTCTCTGGAGGTCGAGGTTCGTCGGGAGGGGGAGCTCTACCACCAGCGCTTTGAGCGTGGCCTCAAGACCAAGGACCTGGAGAAGCGCGGCCGGGCGAAGGGAAGCGGGACCAAGGTCACCTTCAAGCCGGACCCGCAGATCTTCACGGAGCTCGTCTACAACTTCGACGTGCTTTCGAACCGGCTGCGGGAGCTGGCCTTCCTGAACAAGGGGCTGCGCATCGTCATCGTGGACGAGCGGGCCGAAAAGCCCCTGCGCGAAGAGTATCAATACGAGGGCGGACTCGCCGAGTACGTGACCTATCTGCGAGGGACGCGCGGGCCCCTGCATGACAAGGTGTGCTACTTCGAAGCGAGCAAGCCGGAAGCGGAGATCGAGCTCGCCCTGCAATACGATCAGGGCTTCGCCGAGAACACGCACACCTTCGTCAACAACATCAACACTCACGAGGGCGGTACGCATCTCACGGGGTTCAAGGCCGCCCTGACGCGGACCATCAACGACTACGCGCGTCGCAACAACCTCTTCAAGAAGGAGGACGGGCTCTCCGGGGACGATGTACGTGAAGGCCTGACCTGCGTGCTCAGCGTGAGGGTCATGGAGCCCCAGTTCGAGGGGCAAACCAAGACGAAGCTGGGCAACAGTGAGGTGCGCGGTGCGGTGGAGGCGGCGGTCAACGAGCATCTGTCCACGTTCCTCGACGAGAACCCCCGCGCAGCCAAGAACATCATCGAGAAGTCGCTGCAGGCGGCCAGGGCGCGGGAGGCGGCCCGAAAGGCGCGGGACCTGGCCCGTAAGAAGAGCGCTCTCGAGGGCGGGGTGCTGCCCGGCAAGCTCGCGGACTGCTCGATCTCGGATCCGACCCTGTGCGAGCTCTATCTGGTCGAAGGGGACTCAGCGGGTGGCTCGGCGAAGCAGGGCCGGGATCGCTCGTACCAGGCGATTCTCCCCCTCAAGGGGAAGATCTTGAACGTCGAGCGCGCACGCATCGACAAGGTCCTGTCGAACGACGAGATCCGAGCGATCATCACCGCGGTCGGCGCGGGCATCCGGGACGATTTCGAGCTGGGCAACACCCGGTACCACAAGATCATCATCATGACCGACGCCGACGTGGACGGAGCCCATATCAGGACGCTCCTGCTCACGTTCTTCTTCAGGCAGATGCCCGAGCTCATCGAAGCGGGTATGGTCTACATCGCGCAGCCGCCGCTGTATCGGGTTCAGAAGGGTAGGCAGGAGCTGTACGCCTACAGCGACGACGAGCGCGATGAATACATCAAGCGTCTGGGCAGCAAGGACGGCGAGGCAAAGGGCGTCAACATCCAGCGGTACAAGGGCCTGGGCGAGATGAACCCCGACCAGCTCTGGAAGACGACGATGGATCCGGACACCCGGACCATCTTGCAGGTCCAGATCGAGGACGCGGCGATCGCGTCGAACCTCTTCGACCGCCTGATGGGCGACGAGGTGGAGCCCCGCCGGGAGTTCATCGAGAAGAACGCGCGCTACGTGAGGAACCTCGACGTCTAGGACTCCAGTCGACCCTCGCCCCCGACCAGGTCGTGGGCGGCGATCAGCACGGTGTCGTGCCGACGCGCGGCTCGACGCTCGAGGTCCAGGGAGAACGGACCCGCGCCGAAGACGACCCGGATGCGTTGCTCACGGCCGAAGCCGTAGCGGGTCTCACGGATCTGCCGGTCCAGGTCGTCCAGCAGCGCGGGGGTCGGTGGGTGCGACCACGCCGGTATGCCATAGAAGGCGCCGCCCGAAGTGAAGAGCCCGGCAACCGGGATGTCGTATCCCGGTCCCCATAACCCGCCGCACTCGCGCGCGTTCGCGGGCAGGCGCTCCGCAGCATCATGGACCATGTACTGGCGGCAGATGGAGGGGAAGACGGAGGCGGTGTGCGCCTCGAGCCCTTCGCGCAGGGCCGCGAGGAGTCCCGGGCCGGATCCGAGCTCGATCAGCCCGAGGCGCGGCAAGATGAAACGGAACCAGAACGCGTCGAAGCCGTCCACGACCTGGTAGCGCCGGTTTCGGCTCGCGGGTCCCGCATCCAGAGAGCGGCGCACCACGACCATCCCCATGCGCTCCAGAGTACGTAGGTAAGGCGCCACTTGCCCTCCCTGGGTCACGCCTGGTACCCCGGCGTGCACCGTGGCCCAATCCGCTTCTCCCGGAGCCAGTGCCGACAGCATCGCCACGTACCGGGGTGGGTTCTGCAGCTCCCGCTCGAGCACGTCGATGGCGTCCAAGGCCAGCCGGCCATCCCGGTCCAGAAGATGGTGACGGACGTTCGTGGCCAGTGACGCGCCCGGGTCGAGCAGCCGCAGACGACAGGGCAGCCCTCCGAACACGGCGTAGGCTCCGATCTTCTCAGCGGCGCTCGTGCCGGGGAGGAAGGGGAGGGCAGCACGAAGCGTGAGTGGTCCGAGCTCCAGGGACTGGACGGTCACCTGACCCTCCCCTGCCGACAAGGACGTGTCGGGCACCCGTCCCGACAGCACGGCGTGCCGAGGAGGCCCTCCCCGTGCCGCGCACTCCTCGAGCCAGCTGGTCAACGGCTCGACGATCCGGGCACGCGACTGGTGCAGGCGCTGGGCGTCGTCCAACACCAGGATCCGGGAACGACCCCTCCCTGTGAGGGTCTCGTCGAAGTGCCGGAAGAGCGCGCCCCACCCCGGAGGCTCGGGCTGCGACTCGAGGCCGAGGTCGCGAGCGAGCGTGGCCCGCTGACCGGGCTCGGGAAGCGGGGGCACGACGTGATGTACGTAGTCGTAATCCGTCAGCGCCCTGCGGAGGAAGGTGGTCTTCCCGACGCCGGCGGGTCCAACCACCTGAACCAGCACGGGGTCGGGGCGGTCCAGGAGGGACCGAAGCAAGCCCAGCTCGCGGCGTCGGCCGCGGAATTCCTTCATTGGCGCCCGATCAGTCACTACAGAAACAAAAATAGCGTAATCAAAATAATGTTCTTGGTCCTTGAGAAGCGAGGGTCGGGGTCCGACCTTCAAGCGTCGGGTCCCCACCGTGACCCGTGCACCGCCATCGCCCGAGGAGAGCCGCCCATGACCCGAGTCGTGCCCCGCTTCGATACCCTTGCCGCAGCCCGCCACACGTCGCCCGCGCACAACGGCCAGGACGAGAAGGCCAGGAAGAGGATCAACCTGGAGGAGGTCTTTGGCGAGAACGTCTTCGGCCTCAGTCAGATGAAGGCACGCCTTCCCAAGCCCGTCTACCAGGCGCTGCTCTCGACCATACAGAACGGATCCGAGCTCGACCCGTCCGTGGCAGACGCGGTGGCGGTGGCGATGAAGGAGTGGGCCATCGAGCGCGGGGCGACGCACTTCACGCACTGGTTCCAGCCGCTCACCGGCCTCACTGCAGAGAAGCACGACTCGTTCCTACGCCCCACGGGAGACGGCCGTGCCATCACCGAGTTCGGCGGCAAGGAGCTGGTTCAGGGCGAGCCCGATGCCTCTTCGTTCCCGTCGGGCGGTCTGCGCGCGACGTTCGAGGCCCGCGGCTACACTGCTTGGGACCCCACGTCTCCGGCGTTCCTCATGGAGGGACCGGGCGGCGCCTATCTGTGCATCCCCACCGCCTTCGCATCCTGGGCGGGTGACGCGCTGGACAAGAAGACCCCCCTCCTTCGGTCGATGCACGCCTTGGATCAGCAGGCGCGGCGGGCGCTCGAGCTCTTCGGCAGCCCGGCCCGTCCGGTGCGCGCCACGCTTGGGCCGGAGCAGGAGTTCTTCCTGGTGGACGAAGAGTTCTACTACCGTAGGCCGGACCTGGTGACCTGCGGCCGAACCCTGTTCGGCACCAAACCGCCCAAGGGTCAGGAAATGGAGGACCATTACTTCGGATCCATCCCGGGGCGGGTGCTCGAGTACATGAACGAGGTCGAGCTCGAGCTCTACAAGCTCGGGGTCCCGGTGACCACCCGACACAACGAGGTTGCACCGGGTCAGTACGAGATGGCCCCGATCTACGAGGGAGCCAACCCGGCAGCGGACCATCAGCAGCTCATGATGTCCACCATGCGGAGCGTCGCCCGCAAGCACGCCCTGGTCTGTCTGCTGCACGAGAAGCCGTTCCAGGGCGTCAACGGAAGCGGCAAGCACCTGAACTGGTCGTTCGGAACCGCGGACCAGAACCTACTCGAGCCAGGCGACACGCCCCACGACAACATCCAGTTCCTGTTCTTCTGTTCCGCGGTCCTCAAGGCGGTGGCGAGGCACCAGGATCTGCTGCGCGCGGCCGTGGCGCACGCGGGGAACGATCACAGGCTGGGGGCCAACGAGGCGCCGCCTGCCATCATCTCGGCGTTCCTGGGCGATCAGCTGCAGGACGTCTTCGAGCAGCTGGAGAAGGCCGGAGCCGCGAAATCGTCGAAGTCGAGCGGCCTCATGGGTCTGGGAGTCAAGGTGCTTCCTCGCCTGCCGAAGCACGCGGGCGATCGCAATCGGACGTCACCGTTCGCGTTCACCGGCAACAAGTGGGAATTCCGCGCGCTCGGCTCGAGCCAGAGCGTCTCGTTCCCGGCCACGGTGCTGAACACGATCGTGGCCGAGGCCATCGACGAGCTGTGCACGAAGTTGGAGACGGCGCTGACCAAGGGAGCCACCTTCGACGACGCCCTGCGGGAGCTTCTGGCTGCGGAGATCCACGAGTTCAAGCACGTGATCTTCAACGGCGACAACTATGCTCCCGAGTGGGTGGAAGAGGCGGAGCGTCGTGGGCTGCTGAACTTGCGGTCGACGATGGACGCTCTTCCGCGCCTGGTCTCGGAGAAGAACACCACCCTGTTCGAGAAGTACGGCGTTCTGTCACACCGGGAGCTCGAGTCCCGCTACGAGATCTACGTCGACCAGTACTTCAAGACCGTGAACATCGAGGGTGAGACCGGGCAATACATCGCCCAGACGATGATTCTACCGGCGGCGACGCGCTACCTGAGCGATCTGCTCGAGACCGCGGAGCGGGCGGCCGACGTGGGGATGAAGACCGAGGGCGTCCTCGCCACGGCGGAGCAGGTCAACCAGCTCGTGGACCTGCTCACGGACAGGATCGCCGCGCTGGCGGTGCAGAATCAGGAGCTCGGGGGAGACGATGTGGTTTCGAAAGCCGGGCACATGAGAGAGAACATCATTCCAGCGCTCAACGCTGTGCGCGACGTGGTCGACCGGCTGGAACGAATCGTTCCGGACGACCTGTGGCCCATCCCGACGTACAGGGAAATGCTCTTCGTGAAGTGATCGCCCCGGCCGCGGCTTCCGCGGTCGACCCGGGCGGGGGCGCCGGCTATCCGCCGGCGCCCCCTGTTGGACTGGGTACCCCCCCGACCACGCTTCTGCCCCGGCCTGGTGGGCTCCCGCGCCCGGCGTGTGTCCTCTATCTTCGCGAGGTCCGTCTGCCGGAAGCAGGAGAGCCAGCCCGTCCATGCCTCCCTCTGCGGTCGCCGCTCCCCGACTCGTCGAAGCGCTGGCTGAGGTCGGCCGAAGGCACCCACTAGACCCCAAGCTCGTCGTGGCGCCGAGCTTCGGCGTGGGCCGTGAGCTGCTTCGATGTCTTTCCCGGCGCGGTCAGGCGTGGGTGGGATTCGAGGTCACCACGCCCGCTGCGCTCGCCCTTCGCATCGCCGGGCGAAGCCTGGCTTCCGACGGCCTGCGGCCGATCGACGGCTTCGCCCAGCAGGCCCTGCTGGACGAGGCCCTGGACGGAGCCCTGAGCCAAGGGGCCCAGGCGGGACTGGGCGAGCTCTCGGAGGGCGTGGGGTTCCGGGCATCCGTCCACGGCGCCGTGCTCGCACTCCGCGCCGCCGACGTGTCGGTCTCGGACGTGCGATCCGGACACTTTCGCGAGCTGTCGCGAAAGCTCTTTCTGGCCCGGGTGCTGGAGCGTCATGAGGAGCTGCTCCGGGAGCGTCGCGCGGCGGACTCCGCCACGATCTACCGCTTGGCGATCGAACAGCTCGCGGCGGGAACCGATCTCGACGCGCCTCTCGGCGCCGGCCTCGTGCTGCTTGTCCCTGGTATCGGCCTCCGAGGGCTGGCGGGGCACTTCGTGCACACGCTCAAGGACCTGGGCGCCCGCGTCCTCAGAACGGATCCGACCGTGGGGCTCCCCGCACCCGACTCGGTGCTCTGGGAGGAGGGGACGCCGGCGACGCCCCTCGCCTTCCTCCACACTCCGGACCACGCCCCGAGCCTGGAGGGAGGAATCGAGCTGTTTCATGCGGCCTCGATCACCGACGAGCTGCGCGAGGTGCTTCGGCGCGTGGTGCACTCGGGGCGTCGCTGGGACGAGGTCGAGCTCATCACCCCTTCGCCGTCCGCGTACGGCTCCGCACTCCACGCGCTGGCATCGGGTCTCGGCATCCCGGTTACCTACGGAGCCGGTCTTCCGCTGGAGCGAACCCGACCCGGCCGGGTGGTCCACGGATACCTGGACTGGATCGGCGGCGGATTCCAGGCCGATCCGATCCGGCGCCTCCTCGAGGCGGGAGATCTGCGTCCCCCGACCGGTGCGGGCTTCCATGCGCCGGCGAGCCTGGCCAGACGGTTTCGATCGCTACGCATCGGGTGGGGCCGACGGCGTTACCGGACCGAGATCCGGAAGGCTTTGGCCGCACTGGACGCGCTCACTCCCGGAGCCTGGGAGTCCCAGGACGGCTTCGAGCGACGCGTCCGGGGAGCTCGGGCCGAGCTCGAGGCCCTCCGCTCGATCCTGTTTCCCGCGCTCAAGGCGACGCCGTCGGTCCCGGACCGGCTGGGGGAAGGCGGTGCCCCCGTCGCGCCCGCCGAGCTGGCTCACGGTCTGAAAGCCTTCCTCAAGCGCGTGCCGGCAGGTCGCGGCCCCGACGCACTCGCGAAGGAGGAGGTCCTCAGGACCCTCGATCGGGTGGAGGCGACGCTGCGACGGAGAACGGGCTTCGAGGCCGCCCTTACCATCCTTCGCAGCCATCTCGACCTGCGGGTACGCGCGGCGGATCTCCGCGGCGCCGAGGACCCCGATGACCGAGGCGCGCCGTGGCTTTCGCAGGGCGGCCACCTACACATGTCCGATCTCGCTCACGGAGGCTTCACCGGGCGGCCTTTCACGTTCGTGCTCGGTCTGGACGCCGATCGAGTGCCCGGGTCACCGGGCCAGGACCCGGTCTTCCCAGACGTGGACCGTCGCGCCGTCGGCGCCGACCTTCCCACGTCGAGCGACCGCGTGCGGGAGCAGGCGCACGCGCTGGCGGCCCTGCTGGCACGCTTGCGTGGTGAGGTGACGTTGAGCTTCGGCGCCTGGGATGCGACCGCGGCGCGGTCCGTCGGTCCGTCACCGGTGCTCCTGCGGGGCCTCCGGGTCCGAGCCCGGAGCGACCTTCCCACCTTCCAGAAGCTCCGGGACCACCTCGGCGGTGTCGCCTGTCCGATCCCGAGGATCGGCTTCGACGCCCTGGACGCGGATGACGTCTGGATGTCGCTGCTCACGGACGGCGGCGTCCTGCGCCCCGGAATCGAGGCCGTGCGACACGCCTTTCCCTTCCTGGACAGGGGGCTTGGTGCGGAGCGGTCCCGACGGGAAGGCGTCCCGGGCCCGTACCACGGACTTGTGGCCCCGCGCCCGGAGCTCCTCGACCCGCGCCGAAATCAGGAGATCGTGCTCTCCGCGAGTCGCCTCGAGAGCCTCGGCGCTTGTCCCTTGCGCTACCTGCACGCGACCGTGTTGCGCTTGCGGCCTCCCGATGACCCGGAGCTCCACCCGGACCGTTGGCTGGATCCGCTCCAACGCGGCACCCTGCTGCATGCTCTCTTCGAACGGACCCTGAGCACCGCCAGACGACTCGGGATCGAGGAATCGGAGCCCGGCTTCGAAGAGTTGGCACTCTCGGCGCTGGAACGGCTGGCGGAGGACGCCACGGTCGAGATTCCCTCGCCCGGTGAGGGTGTGCGTCTCCGTGAGCTGGCCGGCCTCCGTGAGGACGCACGGTCGTTCGTACGGATGATTCGGGAGCACGGGGCGCTGTGGTCCCGGCTCGAGATGCGCTTCGGAGTCGGGGTGTCGGATGAGGTGAGCATTCCGATCGCGGGCGGGCCCCTGCGCTTACGAGGCGCGGTCGACCGCGTCGACGAAGACCTCCAGGGCTTACACGTCATCGATTACAAGACGGGCACACCCCGAGACTACGAGGAAGGGAAGGGCACCTACAACGGCGGGCGGCGCCTCCAGCACGCCATCTACGCCCAGGTCGCTGAACAGATCATGGACCGCGACGTCGCGACGGGCGCCTATCACTTCCCGACACGGCGGGGGCAGAACCTCATCGTGAACTTCTCCAGGGAGCGCTTCACGGACCTGGGCGAGCTTCTCGGCCGGATGCTGGACGGGGTGGGTGAAGGGGCATTTCTCCCGACAGACGACCCCGGCGATTGCCGATACTGCGATTTCGCTGCGATCTGTCGTGCGCGCGGCGGAGACTGGGGACGGGTCGATTCCCCCCTGGCAGCCTGGTCGGAGGAGATGTCGGCGATGGGCCTCCATGCGCCCGTCCGGCACCTCAAGGGGGTGCGCGGCTTCGAACGGTGACCGACGACGCTCCCGGGGCGAGATAACTTGTCCTCTACTATAGTAGCTACTACTATATTATCGAGTCACTGGATGGGAGCGACGCGGGGGGGGTGACATGGAACAGCCGGACGCCAGGGATCACCTGCCGGTGAGCAACTTGTCCTTCCACGTGCTCCTGGCGCTGGGCGACACGGAGGCCGCGCACGGCTACGCGATCGGCAAAGAGGTCTCGCGGCGCTCGGACGGACGGCTCGACCCCACCACCGGCGGGCTCTACCAGGCGCTCAAACGCCTGGTGGAGGATGGCCTGATCGAGCACGCGCAGCCGGCAGAGGCCGACTCCTCGGACGGGCGGCGAAAATACTTCCGACTGACGACCCTTGGGCGGAGGGTGGCCGCGCTGGAGGCACGACGCCTCCACGGTCTGGTCGCCGTCGCTCGCGAGCGCAGGCTGTTCACGGAGCCGCCGAGTTAGGCCGTGTTCCTGACCTTCTCCACATGGCTGTATGGCCTCGCGCTCGGCCTGTACCCGGCCGGCTTCCGCGCGGCCTATGCCGTCGAGATGGACCTCACCTTCCGCGCCCGGGCTCGGGAAGCGTGGCGCTCCCGGGGAGTGCTGGGTCGTGTCGGCTTCGTCGTGAGGGAGCTCTGCGGTGTGGTCGGGGCGGCGCTCCTGGAGCGCGGCCGGTCGATCGGGGGAGCGGACGAACGAGGACGGGGGGAGGGGAACACGATGTCGAGCTGGCTCGAGGAAATTCGACACGCGCTGCGACGGCTGCGCCGAGCTCCGGGCTTCGCATTCGCGACGCTGGTTACCTTGAGCCTCGCGATCGGCGCCAACACGGCGATCTTCAGCGTGGTCGATTCGGTCGTGCTGAGCCCGCTGCCCTACCCGGACGCCGACGAGCTGGTCTGGCTGGATCACGAAGGGCCGGGGCTGGGTCCCGACGTGCGCCTCCAGATGACCCCCGGCCTCTACGCCCACTATGGTCGTCGCGGCCATACCCTGGCGGCGAGCGCGCTGTGGAGCGATTCCGAGGTCACGTTGACCGGCCGAGGCGAGCCGATGCGGATGGGTGTCACCTCCGTCACGCACACGCTCGCGGACGTTCTCCGTGTTCCCCCGATGCTCGGCCGATGGTTGGTCGCCGAGGACGGGCTCGACGCGGGCGCCGGCGTCGTGGTCCTCTCCTTCGAATTGTGGGAGTCTCGCTTCGGTGCCGACCCGAACGTCGTGGGGCAAACGATCGTGTTGAACGACATGCCGCTCGAGATCGTGGGCGTGATGCCGGCGTCGTTCACCTTCCCCAACGAAGCGATGCGGGCGTTCAGGGGTGGCAATGCGGGCACGAAGGCGTGGGTTCCAAGGACCGACGTCGATCCCTCGACGGCGCGCTTGAGCGCCTTCAGCACACAGGCCATCGCGAGGCTCGCCCCCGGGGCCACGCCCCGGGAGGCACAGGCCGAGTTGAACTCCCTGCTACCGATGCTGCCGGACGTCTACCCGGACCAACGCGGACAGGCGGTCCAGCTGATCGACGACGTCAGACTGTCTCCCATCGTGATCCCGCTGAAGGAGCACGTGGTCGGCAACGTCCGACGGACGCTGTGGATCCTCCTGGGGACTGTCGCCTTCGTTCTGCTCATCGCGTGTGCCAACGTAGGGAACCTCTTCCTGGTTCGGTCCGAGACGCTGGAGCGAGAGGTCGCGGTGCGCACGGCCTTGGGAGCGGGACGTCGCCACGTTCTTCGTTTCCACGTCACCGAGAGCTGCCTGTTGTCCGCGGCTGGGGCCACCCTGGGTCTCGTCCTGGCGCGCGCCGGCGTGTGGGCGCTGACCCGGTTCGCGCCAGAGGCGCTACCCCGGCTCGACGCGGTCGGCCTGCATCCGTCTGCCCTGCTGTTCACCGGAGCTTTGGCGACACTGGCCGCGGCGCTGTTCACGACAATCCCTCTGGTCCGCCGCTCTCGAGGGGTCGTCACCGCGCTGAAGGATGGCAGTCGCGGCGTGACCGTGGGACGGGCGCGGCTCGGCGCCCGCCAGGCCCTCGTCGTGAGCGAGGTGGGGCTGGCCGTCGTGCTCCTCGTGGGCAGTGGCCTCATGGTGCGGAGCTACTGGTCCCTGAGCACGGTCGATCCCGGCTTCGCGGGACGCGAGGACGTGTTGACGTTCCAGACCGGACTGCCTCGCGCGTCATACCCCGACCGTGCGGCCGTCGCTGCGTTCTATCACCAGCTGGTCGACCGACTGGCCGCGCTTCCCGGAGTAGAGGCGGTCGGTGCGGTGAGCTGCCTCCCGCTGGGGGGGTGGTGCGGGGGGGATCCACTTCAGGTCGAGGGTCGCCCCGTAGAGCCGGGCGTGATCCCCAAGGTCGTCGCGATGCGCCGGGTGACCGACGGCTACTTCGAGGCCATGGGTATCCCTCTCATCCGCGGCCGAGCCATGGTCCGCGCGGACTCGGAGCGGCGCACCGGCGCGGCCGTGATCAGCCAGGATCTCGCCGACAGGTACTTCCCCGGCGAGGACCCGATCGGTCGGCGCGTGTACCCGGGCGGGATGGCTTCCGAGGCGGGATGGTATACCGTCGTGGGCGTCGTCGGCGACACTCCGACCCGCACTCTGGCCGACTTGTCCGATCCGCTGATCTACATGCCGTTGGAAGGAACGGACGATCGGGGCGTCTCTCCATACGCCATGACCCTGACCATCCGTACGTCGGAGTCGGCGATCGGCCTCGCCGCCGCTGCGCGCGCCACGGTGTGGAGCCTGGATCCGTCGCTCGCCCTCGCGCACGTGCGCTCGCTGGACGACATCCTCTCTGCATCCGAGGCACCCACGGCGTTCACTATGGTGCTGCTGCTGATCGCCTCCGTGGTCGCGCTGCTGCTCGGCGCCATCGGCACGTATGCGGTGGTCGCGTACGTCGCCAATCAGCGCCGGGCGGAGCTCGGCATCCGCATGGCGTTGGGCGCCAGCGGGGGTGACATGTACCGTCTGGTCCTCAGGGCTGGCGGCGTCCTCGCGGTGACCGGCGCGGGGATCGGACTGGCGGGCGCCTTCGCCCTCACCGGAGTCATGAGGTCGATTCTGTTCAACGTCTCTCCGTCCGATCCGGCCACCTATGTGGGCGTAACCCTGGTCGTGCTGTTCGCCGCGACGCTGGCCACGTTCCTTCCCGCCCGTCGCGCGGCCTCCATCGATCCGGCGATGGCGCTGAAGAGCGACTAGGGAAACTCCGGCGACGTTGCGCGAGGGCGCGGAGCTGCCGAGGATTCCCCACGGGCCGGCATCGGTCGACCCGCCCACTGATCCTTCGGGCCGCCCCTTCGGAGCCACCCTCATGAAGCGCATCTTCACCTCTATCCTCGTCGTCGGAGCCATGTGCGCGGCCGCGCCGTCCTCTGCGTCGGCCCAGCGGACGCAGAAGCCGGTGCTCCATGGTCGCCACTGGGTGGCCATCACAGGCAAGCCGATGGCAGCCACCGCCGGGGCCATGATGTATCAGAAGGGCGGCAACGCGGTCGACGCCGCTGCGGCGATGCTCGCGGCGGCGGCCACGATGTGGGACGCCCTCTCGTGGGGGGGCGAGACACAGGCGCTCATCTACCACCCGGTCGAAAAGCGGGTTATCGGGCTGAACGCGCTGGGTGTGGCGCCGTCCGGTGCCACTGCAGAGCACTTCCGCACGAAGGGCATGGAGTACCCGCCTGAGACCGGAGTGGAGGCGATGGTCACGCCGGGGACGCCAGGTGGGCTTATGACCATGCTCGCCGAATGGGGAACGCTGTCGTTGGCCGACGTGCTCGGTCCCGCGATCGAGATGGCCGAAGGCTACCCCCTCGAGGCGGGAGCGGTGCGGAGCATTCGGGCCAACGCCGAGGAGATGAAGACATGGCCATACACCCGAGCCGTCTTCTTCCCCGACGGAGGGGATGGCCCCGAGGCGGGCGAGATCCTCGTCCAGTCGGACCTGGCGACCACCCTGCGCAAGCTGGTCGCGGCAGAACGCATGGCCCTGGACGCTGGCAAGTCCCGCAGGGCCGCGATCATGGCGGCGTATGACCGATTCTATTCAGGGGATATCGCGGAGGAATACGTACGCGGTGCCGGGGAGCAGGGCTCGTCGGTCACCATGGAGGACCTCGCGAGCTGGAGGGTTCGCATCGAGGATCCGGTCCGGACGACGTACAGGGGAATCGAGGTCTACAAGCTGACGCACTGGGTGCAGGGCCCGGTGCTGCTGCAGTCTCTGAACATCCTCGAGACCGTGGACCTGAAGTCGATGGGCTACAACAGTGCGCGCTATCTGCACGCGCTCTATCAGGCGATGAACCTGGCGTTCGCGGATCGCGATTTCTATTACGGTGACCCATACTTCCCGCCGGACGAGCCCATCCGGGGACTCCTCTCCAAGGAGTACGCCAGAGAGCGCGCCCGGCAGATCGATTGGGACCGGAACGACCCCCTCATCGGTCCGGGCGACCCCTATCCGTTCCAGGGAGGGACGAATCCGTTTTTTGACCTCCTCGCCCGCTGGAACCAGGGCGCGAAGGCGGTCACCGAAGCCTCGGGGCCCGAGGCCATGCGGCGCTTCGAGGAAGACTTCTACATGGGCACGACGTCGGTCCAGGCGGCGGACGAGTCCGGGTGGGTCGTCTCCATCACCCCCTCCGGCGGATGGGTGCCCGCCGTGATCGCCGGCCACACGGGCGTGGGGATGAGCCAGCGGGCCCAGTCCTTCGTGGTGAACCCCGAGGACGGCCCCTACAACGTGATCGAGCCGGGCAAGAGGCCGCGGGCCACGCTCACACCGTCCTTAGCCCTGAAGGACGGGCGTCCGTTCCTTTCGTTCGCCGTTCAAGGGGGTGACTCGCAGGATCAGAACCTGCTCCAGTTCTTCCTGAACGTCGTCGAGTTCGGCATGAACGTGCAGGAGGCCGTCGAGGCCGCGAACATGAACTCGTTCCAGATGCGCGCATCGTTCGGTCAGCACGAGACGAGCCCCGGACGCATGCTGCTTCAGGACGCCACGCCTCCCTGGGTGCAAACGGAGCTGCGCCGCATGGGATACACTCTGGCCTTCGCCGAGCGCACCTCCGGTCCGATCAACGCCATCTTCTTCGACTGGGAGCACGGCTCGTTCTGGGGCGGGTCGAGCCATCACGGCGACGACTACGGCATCGTCTGGTAGCTCGATACGCCCCCAGCCGGTGACGGTGCGGTGGCTCTGGAGCTGACAGCGGCGGAACGAGACGTCCTCTCCGGCGGGGGAGGCGTTGCCGCCGCCATGGCGATGCGCATCCTCGTCGAGGCCGCGTCGATGATGGGCGCGTCTAAGCTCGTCGAGATCACGTCGGCCCACATCGACGGGTGCCTGTACCACGGCGACGGTGGGGTCGAGTTCGCCGAGGCGCTCGTGGCCGGGGAGGGACGCGTGGCCGTCCCGACGACGCTCAACGTGGGTGCGCTCGACCTTCTCCACCCGGACCGGGTTCGGGGGGGCGAGCATCACACGCGCATGGCTCGTCGGCAGATGGACGCCTATCGGCGGCTCGGCTGTGAGCCCACCTGGACGTGTGCGCCCTACCAGGCCGGCCACCGGCCGGGGGTCGGCGAGCAGGTCGCATGGGGCGAGAGCAACGCCGTCGCGTTCGCCAACTCCGTGCTGGGGGCGCGAACCGAGCGGTACGGCGACTTCCTGGATGCGTGTTGCGCCCTCACGGCGCGGGCACCGCTGGCGGGCCTGCACACCGACGCGGCTCGGCGGGCCACCGTGGTGGTCGACGCGACGGGGGTGCCAGCCTCGCTCAAGGACCGGGACGTCTTCTATCCGGTGCTCGGTACCTGGCTGGGGCTGGAGCTCGGTAGGGACGTGTGCGTCATCGCCGGGATCCCGCCCGACGTGGACGAGGACTCCCTCAAGGCGCTGGGTGCCGCCGCCGCCTCGACCGGCGCCGTGGCGCTCTTCCACGTCGCGGGCGTCACACCCGAGGCGCCCACGGTGGAAGCCGCGCTGGGCTACACGGTGCCCGAGCGGACCGTGGTGGCCACTGCCGGCCGACTCCTCGGGGCCCTCGCGCGGCTCAGCACTGCCCCGGAGGGCGCGGCAGAGATCGATGCGGTCGCCGTGGGCAGTCCCCATTTCTCCATCGAGGAGTTCTCCCGGCTGTTGGGACTGCTCGACGGACGTCGGGTCCGTGTCCCCTTCTTCGCGTGCACCGGGCGTCACGTGGTTGCGGAGCTGGAGGCCTCGGGCGCCCTCGCGACCCTCGAAGGAGCCGGCGTCGAGATCGTCGCCGATACCTGTGTGGTCGTGGCGCCGATTCTCCCGTCCGCCGGTGGTGTCCTGATGACGTGCTCCGGAAAATTCGCCCACTATGGGCCGGCGAACACGGGCCACGAGGTGGTCTTCGGTAGCCTGGAGGACTGCGTCGAGTCGGCCGTCGCGGGACGTGTGCGGCGCGACCCGGAGATCTGGTCGTGGTGACAGGAAGGGTATTGGTGGACGGGGAGGCGGTCGGGCCGCTCCTGTGCCTACGGGCCCCCATCAGCCTGTGGGGCGGTGTGGACCCCCGCACCGGCAGGGTTTCCGATCCGCGGCACCCCGACAACGGCCGGTCCGTGGCCGGGACGGTGCTGGCCATCCCGGGGGCGGTCGGCTCGTCCTCCTCGAGCGCGGTGATGCTCGAGCTGATCCGGAACGCGGTCGCGCCTGCGGCGGTGCTGCTGGATCGATCGGACGCGATCCTGGCTCTGGGGGTGGTAGTGGCGCGGGAGCTGGGCCATCCGACCGTCCCCGTCGTCGAGCTTTCCCTGGAACGGATCCGTGGCGTGCCGCAGGGAACGACGCTGAAGGTCGTGGCCGGCGGACGGATCAGCTGGCCAGAAGCCGACGATATTCACCTGGGGGCAACCCGGTAACGGCCTTGAAGCACCGGGTGAAGTGCGCCTGATCGGAGAAACCCGCGCGATAGGCGAGCGCGGATAGCGACAGGGTTCCGCGGGCCAGCTCGGCGCAGGCGTGCTCGGCGCGCAAGCGCCGCACGTACTCCCCGATGGTGCAGCCGTGGTGACGACGGAAGACCCGAGCCATGTGCACCGGATGGACGCCAGCCTCGCGGGCGAGGTCCGAGATGGGAATCACCTCGTGCCAACGCGCGTGGAGCACGTCCCGAACCCGGCCGAGCCAAAAGGGCGGGGTTGCTTCCCGTCCGAGACGGCCCAGCCTCGCCATCTCGGCCAGCATCTCGAGCACCGTTTCTTCCAGCCCGACGTCGGGTGTCTCCCCCTCGCTCACGAAGTCACGGTACAGACGCGTCGCCAGCCAGTTGAGCGAGCTCGCGCGCGTCTCGAAAGAGTGCTCCGGCTGACGGACGCCCTGCTCACGGAGCGCGGCGAGCCAATCGCGGCTGATCTCGACGTTGAACGCGCGTCCGCCCGATCGATCGAAGGACTCCGAGTGCGGCTCGCGTTCCGGATAGTAGACCAGCGAGGTCGGGACACAGTCGCGACTGCCTCCCTCGAGCCGCTCCCGGAAGGAGCCGCGCAACAGGAGGGAGAAGAAGGGCTGCTCGTGCGCGTGGAGGGGCAGGGTGTGCCCGGGCGCGTACTCGGTCTCCGCAAAGGTGAGATCACCGACGCGCCGCGTGTCCCGGCGCGCCCCGTGGAACTCTCCCGTGCTCAGCGTCCGCATCGACCTCCCCCCTCCGGAACCCTCTGCCGGGACCTCTAGTGCAGAGTGTGTGCCGCTCCCCGCAGCACATCTGTAACACGTTGCTGTATATCACGTTGTGACGGACGTCATCTCGCCGTGCGGGCCCCACGGCGTTGGCTGCGGTGTGCGATTCCGGGACGACCTCGGGCGATCCCGGGACGCCCTTTCGACGGCCCCCGGGTTGGGCGACATTGGGCCGCCATGGGTGAATCCCGCATCCTCGAGTTCCCGCTACCGGACGCGGACGCGCGCCGACGCGTCCGCGACGAGCTGACCAGCAATCTCCTGGTCGAGGCCGGGGCTGGCTCGGGAAAGACGACCGAGCTCGTCAACCGCATGCTGGCCCTCGTCGCGAGGGGCGTCGCGCCGATCGAGCGCGTGGCTGCCGTTACGTTCACCCGCAAGGCCGCCGGTGAGTTGAGGGAGAGGTTTCAGGCTCGACTCGAACAACGCATCCGCGAGCTGGATCCCGAAAGCGCTGACGCTCTGGACCTCGAGGAGCGAGACCGCCTCGCGACCGCGCTCCAGGACATCGACCGAGCGTTTGTCGGCACCATACACGCGTTTTGCGCGCGCATCCTGCGCGAGTATCCGCTCGAGGCCGGACTCGACCCGTCCTTCGAGGAAGTCAGCGTCGAGGAGCTTCCCGGACTCCGGAGGCGATTCTGGGAGTCGATTCTCGAGCGACTGGCGCGCGAGAGGGATCCGGTGCTCGAGGAGCTCGCCGAGGCGGGGCTTCGGCCGATCCAGCTCTACGGTCTCTTCATCGCGCTGGTGGAAAACCCCGACGTGGACTACCCGGCGCCGGAGATCCGACCCCCGTCGTCCGCGGAGATCGCTCCGATCCGCCGAGCCCTGGAGGTCCTGGTGGCGCGCGGACGCGAGCTCATGCCGTCTCGCGAGCCAGAGGGCTCGTGGGACAGCCTACAGAAGAAGATCCGCACCGCCGCGTTCACCCTGGAGGTGACCGGCTGGAAGACGCCCGCCGATTTCTTCGAGGCGCTCGAGCCGCTGTGCACGGATGCCGCTAAGGGGCACTCCATCACGCTGAAGCGCTGGAAGAACAAGGACCTCGCGAAGGAGTTCAAGCAGGCAGCGGACGAGTTCGGGCATGGGCCCACGGCAGCTCGCCGGCTTCTGGACCGCTGGTACGCACATCGATATGCCCTCGCTTTGCGCCTCGGTTCGGCGGCTGCGGGGGCGTTCGTGGATCACCGTCGCAGGGTCGGCAAGGTCGAGTTCCAGGATCTGCTGCTCCTGACGGCCCGCTTGCTCCGTACCTCGGGCGCGGTGCGGGCGGAGCTGGGCCGGCGCTACCGGTACCTCCTGGTGGACGAGTTCCAGGACACAGACCCGCTGCAAGCCGAGATCATGCTCCTGCTTTCGTCCGAGCCGGAGCCGCCGGAGGTCGAGGACGAGGGTGCCCCGGGAGACGGTGCGTCCGCCGGGGTGGAAGGCGGGGGCGCGGGCGTGGGCGTGGACTGGCGCTCGTGCACACCCAGGCCCGGAGCGCTGTTCGTGGTCGGCGACCCGAAGCAGAGCATCTACCGATTCCGACGCGCCGACATCCAGCTCTACGAGCTCGTGAAGCAGCGCTTCCGCGCCTTCGGTGCGGTGCTTCGCCTCACCTCGAATTTCCGCTCGCGACCCGCGATCGGCGACCTGGTCAACGAGTTGTTCAGCCAACCGGGATTCTTCCCCGAGGAGGCGACCTCGCAGCAGGCCGCGTTCGAGCCCCTGAACACGAGGCCGGCGACCGAAGGGGTCACGTCGGAAGGGGTCTTCTGGTACCCCCTGCAGCCGCGCCGCGACAGGGCGGATGCCGTGGCTGAGGACGACGCCGAGCGCCTGGCCACATGGATTCGTGACCGCATCGATCGGGGCGAGCGGGCGGCCGAGGACTTCATGATCCTCGCCCGAGTCACGCGCTCCTTGTCCGCGTACGCCCGCGCGCTGGAGGCCCGGGGCGTGCCTGTGCAGGTGACCGGGGCTGGGGTGGGGGTCGAGTCGGAGCTGCTGGAGCTGTTGACGCTCCTGCGCTGCATGGTGGATCCCACCGACCCCGTGAAAGTCGTCGCGGTCCTGGTCGGGCTCTTCTTCGGGATCGACTACGAACGACTCCTGGCGCATCGGCTCGCGGGAGGGTGCTTCAACGTGATCGAGCGGGCCCGGGAGGGCCATCCCGACGTTCTGGCTGCTTTGGAGATCCTGCATCGCTGGTGGCGAGCCGCGATCCGCGAGCCCGCGGACGTCTTCCTCGCCCGGGTGGTGCCCGAGCTCGGGCTCCTCCCCTTCGCGGCCGCGGGCGAGCTGGGCAGCATCCGGGCCGGTGCGCTCGTGTTCGCGCTCGACGCGGTGCGCGGCGCGGCGCTGAACGGTGACGCGTCGTTGCCGGGCGCCCTCGACGCGCTGGGCGCAGCCCTGGAATCGAAGGAGGCGGAGGCCCCCCTCCAGCCGGGTCGCCCCGACGTGGTGCGCCTGATGAACCTCCACCAGGCCAAGGGGCTGGAAGCCCCGGTGGTGGTCCTAGCCGATCCATCGCGCCAGTGGGTCCATCCCCCTCAGAGCCATGTGGCACGCGGGCC
The DNA here is from genome assembly GCA_003248075.1 of Gemmatimonadota bacterium. Taxonomy (GTDB): domain Bacteria; phylum Gemmatimonadota; class Gemmatimonadetes; order Longimicrobiales; family Gaopeijiaceae; genus SZUA-318. The sequence goes on from QJYK01000022.1 coordinate 70,282, forward strand.
CGATGGACGCGCCGTGGGCCACGTGAGGATCGACGAGCAGCGCGAGGGCTGGCGCGGGAGGGGCGTGCTCGCTCGGCCGGAGAACTGGCACGCACTCGAGGACGCCGAGCGGGGCTTCGAGGAGGCCGAGCAGGTGAGGCTCCTATATGTGGCCGTGACCCGCGCGCGGGAGGAGCTGGTGGTCGCCCGCTGGCCCGAAAAGCCCGAGGGCTCCGCCTGGGCGGCGCTGGACCCATGGCTGCTCCGAACGGGGCAGGAGCTGTCTCTCGAATCCCGGGAGGCGGCCCCCCGGGCCGCCCTCGAGATCCAGGCCGCGGAGGTCCAGGCCCGGGTGGCCGAAGCCGCCGTTCGGGTCGAGGCGGCATCCGAGCCCACGTTCCGGCACGTGTCGGTGACCCAGGTGGCAAAGGCCGTGGGCACGGGGGGGCCGCGCGCGTCGAGAGCGGCTTTCGACAGAGCGAAGGACGGGTTCCGCGGGTACTCATGGGGAAGTGTGGTCCACGGGTTGCTTGCGGTGGCTGCCCGCGACGGCGCGGAGCCCGCACTGCGCCCGGCCGGCCGCGCCCTGCTCGTCGAGCACGGTCGTCCGCTGGACGATCACGGAGAGCCGCGGGAGCTCGAGGAGCTTCTGGCGCTGGTCCGCAGCGTGCGTGGCTCGGTGCTGTGGCGCCGGGCCGTGGCTTCGGGACGCGTCCTCGCGGAAGTACCCTTTGCGGCCCCGGGCCTGACCCGCCTTCCAGTGGCACCCGACCGTCCTCCGGAGATCGACCCCGAACGGGCGCCACGAGGCCCGCGCCAGCTGGATCTCTTCGGGACCGCCGTGGGGGCTCCGCCCGAGAGCGCCGCGCTGGCCGCTGCGCCCGCGGCCGACGCGCTTCCCTCGGTCCTGGAGGGTGTGATCGACCTCGCGTTCCGCGAGCCCGACGGATGGGTCGTGGCCGACTACAAGACGGACGTGGGCACCGACCCCGACTTCGGCGTGCGTGTGGACGCCTACCGACGTCAGGTGGAGTTGTATGCGCAGGCTTGGGCCCGACTCACGGGCGAACCGGTCAAGGAGCGCGTGCTCTTCTTCACGACCCTGGGACGCATCGAGTCGTGGTGAAGGGGTCCGGCTTCAACGGGGCAGTGCGCGACAGTCCCGGAAGATCCGTCGTTGCGCACGCTCGGGCGTCTCGATCGCCTCCCAGAATCCGTCCAGATAACCCATCGCCGCCCTGACGCCATCCGCGCTGACTCCCGGGGTCTCCGCGACGGTCGTCGCGATCGCCTCCCGGTTGTCGCGGAACGTGCGCAGGATGGTCTCGGTGTCCACGTCCGTGCGGCACCATCCCCGGTAGAGCCGTTCGCGCACGGTCTTGGTGCCCAGCTTCGGATCCGGAATCGCGTACGGTGCGTTCACGAGGCCGGAGAAGTCGAAGTCGTACGGGACGGGCCGGATGGCCCCGTATGCTTGCACGAGCTCGATGTTGTGCACGGCATCGTCGGCCCAGTCGGTGTTGCCGATCATATACTGGAAGACCGCCACGAGCGCGGCCTGGCGGGCGTCGAGGTACTCCACGCGTACGTGATTACCCTCCGGGATGTCGAGCTTCTGACCTCCAAGGCGCGCGGCGAGTGCGTCGTCGTCTTCGATGAAGAACGCCCACCGGGTGAACGGCTCGTTCCCGCCGCTCGTGTCGACGAAGTTGATGCGCGCGAGGCGGACCCGGAACGACGCCTCAGTGATCAGCCCGTACATGCGGTAGATCGTGTACTCCGTCAGGACGTACTGCTCGTAGGCGTCGAGGGCCGGCCGACAAGGTACGACGACCTTGAGTTTGTCCTGGCCCTCGAACGCCGTCCCCTCCGCCTGCTTCGTCTTGAGATTCAAGCGCAAGGGGGGAAACGTGCAGTTGCCCGGATCCCGACGGAAATCGCCCCTGGGTCGGAGCTGCGCTTCGATGGTGTCCCGACTCGGGTCGGCGGCCAGGACCAGCAGCGCAGGGCGCTCCTCGGGTGTCGCCGCCCGATCGGAGCGAATCGCCGAGAAGTCCGCGACCAGCGACAGCTCGATCGGCTCGCGGGCGGCGAAGAGCGGCACCGTGTCCGGCTGCTGAGGCGCTGCGAGCAACACGGTGGCGAGGAGCGTGACGGTGGGCATGCCCAGGAAGGTGCCGTGCGAGGGCTGTCCGTGCCAAGGCCTGGGATCTGGACCCGTGGCATCCCCGACGCCGGGCGCCCTCCTCGTGCAGAGGTTCCCTAGCCCGGCAGTCGGCCCGTGAATCGGAGGCTCCCGTCCCCGACGGTCAGCTCGGAGATCTCTGCGTAGTCCTGTCCGAGGAGGATCAGAGAAGCGAGCAGGTCGCCCAGGAGATCGAAGGCGAACTCCGGCGCCGGCACGCGCCCGAGGCGACCCTGGACGAAGTCGAGCTCCAGCTCACCGGAGCGGGCACGTGGAGCGACCACCACCATGGCCGGCTGGCGGAACCGCCACGCCTGCACATAGCCGGCGACCACGATCTGCCCCGATTCCTCGAAGCGGACCTGAACGTTACCGGTGCGGATCTGAGGATCGAGCTTCGCGAGCAGGCGTTGGACGACGCCCTGGCCCCGAAGCTCGGCCTCCCGGGCGGCCGCCGCCTCCTTTCTCAGCAGCTCCCTCAGCTCGTCGAGGTCGGTCGTTCCCCGAATCTGCTCCGGCGACATGTGCTCCATCGCCCGCATCACCTCGGGCAGCATCATGCCCAGGCTCAGCGCCGACGTCGCCTCCGCCTCCGAGACCGTGAGCCGGATGGTCCTCGAGCTCGCCAGGCCTCGGACGGCGGCGGCACTCCTCGTGAGCAGACGCTCGGCGGCCGCGCTGGACGCCGGGATCGGTGGACCGTAGGAGGACGTGAGCGACGCCGGATCGACCCCCCAGGAGCAGGTGACCAGGGACAACACCACGATCACCGCTCCAACGGCGAACGCGCGGAAGCGCCGTGAGCCTTGGCGTCCGAACCGGAACATCCGCCGGATCGTGGCGCCGAAGAAGAGGGATCCGAGGGAGCGGACGGGAAAGCGCCAGCGACCGGCAAACGTCCGAACCGCCGCCTGGAGCGCCTCTGCCGACTCCTCCGAGCCGGTGGGACGGCCGGATTCG
>QJYK01000248.1 GCA_003248075.1 Gemmatimonadota bacterium
CCGGATCGTCGACGGCGTCTCGCTGAGGCTCCAGAGGGGCGAGATCCTCGGGCTCGCCGGGCTGCAGGGGTCGGGGGCGTCGGAGGTGCTGCACACGCTCTTCGGCGACGCGACGATCGAGGGTGGGGCGATGGCGCTCGACGGGAGCGCGTACGCTCCGCGGGATGCCCGGGACGCGCTCGGCCGGGGTGTGGCCCTCCTTACCGCCGACCGGAAGGGGCTCGGCCTCGCTCCGGACCAGAGCGTCACCCACAGCGTGAGCCTCGCGAGTCTCGGGCGTTGGAGCGGACGGCTCGGGTGGGTCGACCGAGCCGCCGAGCGGGCGGCCGTCGCGGACGTGTCGGAGCGCCTCCGCCTGCGCGCGCCCTCGCTCGACGCGCCGGTGCGGACTCTGTCGGGGGGGAACCAGCAGAAGGCGTACCTCGCGCGCTGCATGCTTACGGGACCTAGTCTGCTCCTCCTCGACGAGCCGACGCGCGGGATCGACGTGGGCGCGAAGGCCGACATCTACGCACTGGTGCGCGCGTGGTCGGAGCAGGGGATCTCGATCCTGCTGATCACCTCGGAGTTGGACGAGCTGCTCCTGCTCTGCCACCGCATCCTCGTGATGCACCGGGGACGTGTGACGGCCGAGCTCGACCGGGGTACCGCCACGAAAGGGCGGATCCTAGCGGCGGCCATGGGTCACGCCGAGGGTGCGGCGTGATCTGCGGGGCGGGTCCGTCCGGGGCGGGAGCGCCCGCCGCGGCGTCGCTCGGGTCGGGCGGCGTCCAGGCGTGGGTCCACACGCCCGTCGCGCGCGCGTTGCTCGCGCTCCTGCTGATGATGGCGATCGGCGCGGTCTTCAACGCGGACGGCGCCTTCTTCCGGTGGTCCGTCCACCGGGACATGCTGCGGCAGGTGTCGGTGTACGGAATCCTCGCGTGCGGGATGACCGTCGTCATCGTGAGCGCGGGCATCGACCTGTCCGTGAGCAGCGTGCTCGCGCTCGCAGCGGTGCTCTTCGCGTGGCTCACGCTTCCCGGTCAGTGGCCCGCGGTCTACGCGATCCTGGTCGTCCTCGCTGCGGGGGTGTCGCTCGGCTCGCTTTCCGGCCTGCTGGTGTCCCGCATGCGCATCCAGCCATTCATCGTCACGCTGGCGATGATGGTCTTCGCGCGCGGGCTCGCGAAGGTCGTGTCCGGCGGCCGCAAGGTGACGAACTACGTCACGGCGCCGGACGGAACCTCCCAGGTCGTGGATCTGCCGGGGGTGTTCGGCTTCATCGACAGCCGGATCCTGGGCGGCAATCTGTCGATCGTAACCGTGGTCTTCCTGGCTTGCGTGGCGGTTACCTGGATCGCGCTCGAGCGGCTCCGGTTCGGGCGACACGTCTACGCGGTCGGCGGCAACGAACACGCGGCGCGGCTCTCCGGCGTGCCCGTGAGCCGGACCCTGGTGGCCGCGTACGCGCTCTCCGGGCTCTTCGCGGCTGTCGCCGGGATTTGCCAGGCCGCTCAGGAAACCCAGGGCGACCCGGAGACCGGCATGGCCTACGAGCTCGACGCGATCGCGATGGTCGTGATCGGCGGCACCCCGCTCACCGGCGGGCGGGGGAGCGTGACGCTCACGCTGGTCGGCGTGCTCACCATCGGGTACCTGCAGAAGATCCTGTCGCTCAACGCCGCCCCGGAGGCGACCCGCCTCATGCTGACGGGCGCGATCATCGTGTGCGCCGTACTCTTCCAGCGCGGCAAGTGACCTCCACCCCGACCGGATCCGCAGCGACATGAGGGACCTTCGAATCGCCCCTGCCACCGCGACGTCGGTCCCGCGGGCCGTCGCGCCCCTTCTGGTCGCGCTCTCGCTCGGGGCATGCGGCTCCGGTGCGCCACGCGGGCATGCCGGCACGCCCGAAGACCCGTACGTCATCGGCATGAGCCAGTCCAACCTGGGCGAGCCGTGGCGCGTCCAGATGGACGCGGACGTGCGCGCGGCCGCCGAGAGGCACCCCAACCTGCGCGTGATCTTCAAGGATGCGCAGAACAACTCGCTCACGCAGCGGGCCCAGGTCGAGGAGTTCGTCGAGCAGGGCGTCGATCTCATCATCATCAGCCCGAAGGAGGCCGCGCCGCTCACCGGGCCGGTCGCAGCGGCCTACCAAGCCGGCGTTCCGGTCATCGTCCTCGACCGCGAGGTCCAGGGCGAGGAGTACACGTCGTTCATCGGCGCGGACAACGTGCGCATCGGCCGCGAGGCGGGGCGCTGGCTGCGTGAGGCGCTCGGGGACCGGGGAAAGATCGTCGAGCTCAAGGGGCTCATGACCTCCACCCCGACCGGATCCGCAGCGACATGAGGGACCTTCGAATCGCCCCTGCCACCGCGACGTCGGTCCCGCGGGCCGTCGCGCCCCTT
>QJYK01000006.1 GCA_003248075.1 Gemmatimonadota bacterium
AGCGAACCGACTCGACGACTACGTGCGGACGGGGGTGGGTGACGCGGCGGAGCTGCTCAGCGGGCTCTACTTCTGGACCTGGAATACCGAGTCCGTGCTGAACATGATCGAGTGGATGCGCGACCACGACGCCGGTGGGGGCGACCTGGGCTTCTACGGCTTCGACATGCAGTATCCGGGCATGGCGGTCGCGAACATCGAGTGGCTCGTGGAGGAGGTGGATCCGGGCGCGCTCGACGAGCTCCGCCAACAGCTGACGTGCATCGGCCCCTTCCTCAACGATGCCCAGGGAACGTTCAATCGGGACTACGCGGCACAGCCCCAGACCTATCGGGACCCGTGTAGGGAGTCACTCGAAGGCATGGAGCAGTGGCTGGCCGACAGGGAACAGGTGTATGTGGCCGGAGCCTCCCAGGCAGCGTTCGATCGCGCGGTTCAGAGCCTTCGAGTGGTGCTGCAGTGGGAGGCCGTGGAGTCGGGGCTCGGCCGCCGTGACGAGGCGATGGCCCGGAACGTCCAATGGCTGCTCGACCAGCTCGGGCCCGACGCCCGGATCGTGCTCTGGGCACACAACTACCACGTCTCGTCCATCCCGGAGGCCATGGGCTCGTACCTGCGCCAGGCTTACGGCGACCAGATGGTCGTGCTCGGCTTCGCGTTCGGTGGTGGCTCGTTCACTGCGGTCACGATGAACTCAGGCGCATTCGGGGGACTGGATCGACATACCCTGGAGCGCCCCCTGGCCGGCTCCTACGAGGAGTATTTCGCGTCCGCCGGACAGCCCCGCTTCTACCTCGACCTGCGGGGCCGCGCCCTGGACACCGAGGCCTCGTCCTGGCTCGCGGGCCCTCGGACCTTCCGCTCCATAGGGTGCTGCTTCGATCCGTCGCAACCCTCCGCGTTCGCCTACCAGGCGCGGCTTCCCGTCGAGTTCGACGGCATCATCTACGTGGACCGCACGACTCCGACCACCGTTCTTCACTACAAGCCCCCGACCGCATTCCGGTGAGGTTCGGCGACCGATCCGGGGCGCCTCGAGGCAGCCCGCCCCACCCCTTCCCGGTCCGGAACCTGCGCCGGCCTCCCGACGTAGGGACGTAGGGATCCACGCTTCACATCCAGCCGCCGGCGATCCCTGCCCGGTCGATGCGGCCCAGGGGGACACAGATGACCCCTCGGCATTTCGTTCCGTGCACGGCGCTCCTTCTCGCGGCGCTGCCCCTGGCAGCCACGGCCCAGCGCGATTCTGTCGCGGTCGATTGGGGCATGGAGCTCGGTCTGTCGTCCCTGCAGCTGAGGGAGGCGGCGCTCAATCCCCTGCGGCATCGCGGCACGTTCGGCTCCATCGGTCTGCTCCGGGAACGTTCGAGCAGCTCGGTGTCAGGACGTCTCGCGCTGGAAGCGACGTTCAATCCGGTCGCCACCCGCTACGAGACGGGCAAGAACTCGTTCGCGGCAGGCCTGCGACTCGGCTACCGCCGCCTCTACCGGATCCGGGACCTGGCCCCCGACCTGGCGCTCCACCTGGGCGGAACCGGCGAGACCTACATACACTTTGCGTACTTCGGGGACTGGGATGACAGCCACGGCTATTGGCTGACCGCCTACTCGCTCGCGCCGAGCGTCGCGCTCCGCTTCGGGCGCTGGACGGGGCGCGTGATCTCCCTGGAGGCCTCGATGCCGGTCGTGGCCATGGTGTCGAGACCCGAGACGCCGATCCTGTACAAGGTGGACAACAACACCTTCGGAGCAGTGGCGGCCAAGCTGCACGAGAACCTGTCGCTCACCTCGCTGGGCGAGCACATGGCCGTGGACGCGACACTCAGCTACACGAGACCCTCGTCCCACCTCGCTCGCAGCGTGTACTGGCGGATCTTCTGGCTGCGCAACGACATGGACCACTCCGCCGCGATCGTGTCGCTCAGGCACACTCTGGGCACGTCGGTGGCCTTCTGAGGGGAGGTGAGACGATGAGACTCGTGCGCTCCGTGTCCTGGGCGATCGGGTCGGGCCTGCTGTGCGGCTGCGGGATCACGGACCAGGATCTCAAGCTCGCGTATGGCGGACACGCACCGGAGTTGTTGGGGGACGGCTGGGTCGTGTCCACCCCCGACGCGGAGGGCTTCGATGCGGCCCGGCTCGACGCGGTCTACCGCGACCTGTACGCCCGCGACCGGTACCCCACCGCACAGGGGCTCCTGGTCGTGCGGCACGGCAGGCTCGTCGCCGAAGCGTACGTTCGAGACCCGCTGGATCGTGATCGGCCCCATCACCTGCAGTCTGCGACCAAGAGCGTCACGGCGCTGTTGACCGGAATCCTCTGGGATCAGGGGCTCCTGGCCTCGGTCCACACACCGCTGTACGAGATCATCCCGGAGGCGTTCGACGACGATCCCGCAAAGCGGGCCATCACCGTCTTCCACGCGCTCACCATGCAGACCGGGCTGGAATTCGACAACGATGTGAACACGGTGCGCCTGGTGTACTCCAAGGGGAGCAGCCTCGAGTATGTGCTGCACCGCCGGCTGACGTTCGCACCGGGCACGGCGTTCTACTACCACGACGGGAATCCCCAGCTGGTGTCGGGTGCGATCCAGGCCCTGTCCGGCATGACCGAAGAGGCCTTCGCCGACCGCCACTTGCTCGGACCTCTCGGGATCCACGACTACTGGTGGGAACGCCACGGCGATGGCCTGAGCTTCGGAGCGTTCGGTCTTTGGCTCCGCCCGCGCGACATGGCGAAGATCGGACTCATGCTGGTCCAGGACGGCGTCTTCGAGGATCGGCGGTTGGTGTCCTCGGAGTGGCTGGCGGAAGCCACCGAGCCGCACACGCCAGACGGCGACTACGGGTACTACTTCTGGCTGTTCCCGAACGATGACTTCAGGGCCGAAGGGCACGGAGGACAGGTCATCCACGTGGACGGCCGAAACGACCTCGTCGTGGTTCTCATCGCCGACTCGAACAGCGACCTCGGGGCACTGTCGCCAGGGATGTACGACCTCATCGAGCGCGTCGCGGCCGCAGTCCGATAGCCGACGGACGAGGCGCGATCGACAGCGAGGCGGTGGTCGCTTATCCTCGGGGATCCACCCTGATTCGAGGCTCACCGCAGGGAGTCGGCCCTTGGGCGTCTTCGAGTTCGTCCTCGTCCTGGTCCTGATCACCACCGTAGGCAAGGTGGCGAGTCAGCGAATGGCTCGCGACCGCGTCCCCGGGGGACCTCCGGGCCCATCGGTGGGTGATCTCGAGAGTCTTCGCGAAGGACTCGAGGAGCTCAACGGTCGCGTGGTTCGCCTCGAGGAGGAACGGGACTTCTACAAGGCGTTGCTCGACGCGCCCGAGCGAACGCGTGAGTTGCGATCGCCTGAGGCGGACGACCGCGAAGTCGGCCCTTCCGAAGGGAGCTGAGGGCACGGGCGTCCGGTACCCGCGGTCTTGGCGTCAACCCTGTCGCGGACCAGGCTCGGCTGGGCTATGCTGAAGCGCGGTCGACCGCCGATCGCTTCTCACCCGTCCCTCAGGCGATGCATCATGCGCACCCCGTCCGTCCCCAGGCCACCGACGTGGGCGCGCGGCCTTGGAGCGCGCGCCCGGGGGAGTCTGGCGCTCCTCGCGGTCGGCCTGCTGCCGACGGCCTGCGCGCCGCCCGCGGACCTGCCGCCATCCGACCGGGCGGCGCCTGCGGTGACCGATGTCGGAGACCTCGCCTCGTTCGTCTCTGCCCTCCCCGAGACCGATGTCCCGACGTTGGACCGCGAGATGGCCCTGGCGCTGGTGGCCATGCCGTTGTCGTGTCTCGACCGTCCCCACGCGCCCCCACGGAGCCGGCGCACCTACCTCGACACCCTGGTCGCGACGAGGCTCTCCGGGTTCGAGCGGACCCGGGCCTTCTACGGCTGCTGGGATTGGCACTCCGCAGTGAACTCCACGTGGGCCATGGTGAAGCTGTACAAGGAGTTCCCCGAGATTCCCGTGGCCGGCCTCATCGAGGAGAAGCTCGACGAGCACCTGTCCGCGGATGCGCTCGAGGGCGAGGTGGAGTTCTTCCGGGACGACCGCTCGTTCGAGCGACCCTACGGGTGGGCCTGGCTCCTCGCGCTCCACGCGGAGCTGCAGCGCTGGGATCACCCGGACGCGCCCGCGTGGGCATCACGGGTACGGCCGCTGGCGTCGATGTTCTCGGAGCGCATGGTGGAGCATCTGACCGAGCTCAAGGTCCCCTCGCGGGTAGGCGTGCACGGCAACACCTCCTTCGCTCTGGCGATGATGCTCCAGGCCGCGAGGGACGTCGGCGACTATCGCCTGCAGCAGGCCATCGAGCAGGCTTCGCTGCGACTGTACAGCGCGGACTTCGGGTGTCCCACAGCTTACGAGCCGTGGGGCTCCGACTTCCTGTCGCCGTGCCTCGAGGAGGCGGCGCTCATGGCCGCCGTTCTTGACACCGACGGCTACGTCGATTGGATGGGGCACTTCCTTCCCCCGGTCGACTCGCGGGAGTTCGCTCCACTGACGAGCCCGACAGACCCCGCAGACGTCGTGGCGTCGGAAGCGGACGATGCAACCCCGGCCTCCGGCGCAACGGTACCCGGCGACGCAACGCTCCCGGCGGGCTCGCCCGAGGACTCCCGCGAGGCCGCCGAGCGCCGTTTCCTCGCGTCGACGTCCCACCTGATCGGACTCGCGTTCCTCCGGGCCGACGCCATGAATCGGATCGCCGACGCGCTCCCGGACGACGACCCGCGCGTCCCCGCCCTTCGCCGGATCGCCCGCCTGCACGGCGCGCGCGGCTTCGACGCCATGTTCGATGCGCGCTACGCGGGTTCCCACTGGATCGGCACGTTCGCGCTGAAGTATCTGCTGACGGAGCGGAGCCGCGACCGGGTGGAACCAGGCGCGAACTGACGCGCCGGACGCCGGCGACGAGAGCCCCTGCCCCCGCCGCCGCATGCGCGCACCGTTCGCGCTTCGCCCTGAGCAGGGCGCAGGCTCCCCGCAGAAAAAACCTGTGGACTCTGTCACCGCCCGTCTTGTACTGTGGAAGTAAGGGCCGGTTCATCGCACGAGCCGCTCCACTATACGCAGGACCCATGCCCCCCCCATGGTAAAAAGACAGAAGCACAGGTGTCTCCTGGCATGGCTGGCCTTTGCCGCCATCGCCCTCGCTGACCGCCCGGTCGCCGCCCAGGAACTCTCCCTGAGGCGCGAGTACCCAGGATCGGGCCCCTACCTCTGCCCGGCTCCTCCGGACGCATCGGTTCCGTCGATGGAGGCCCTGGAGCAGGCCAGCCAGCTCGGCTCGGCCGCCAACCAGGCCGACATCCTCGGAGACCTGGATCGCGCGCGGGATCTGCTGGCGCGCGCCACCGAGGTCGATCCGACTTCCGCGACGCTGGCGTACCGATACGGCCGAGTGCTCGAGGACCTCGGAGCGCGGCCGGACGCGATGGCGCAGTACTGTCGCGTTCTTGCGCTGGCCGCGGATGAGGACGCGGACGAGGACATGGAGGAGTTCAGCGACGCGTCCAAGCGTCTCCAGAGCCTCCATGCCGAGAGCTGGCGCGACATCCCGGAGGGCGCGGTTCAAGCGTTCGTCATCGGCCTCAACCTGGCCGACGAGGGTCGTGACCAAGCCGCCGCCAAGTCCCTGGCATCGGCCGAAGGGCTCGCCCCACTCTGGGCCGATGCGGCCTACAACCGTGGCGTCGTACTCGATCGCCTCGGTCGGAGGGCCGAGTCCGCCGACGCGTTCCGGCGGTACCTGACGCTCCAGCCGGAGGCGGAGGACGCCATCCTCGTGTCCGAGCGCATCGGTGAGCTGCGGGGTGGAGGAGGCTTCGCCAACCCGCAAGCCGCACTGACTCTCGGGATGCTGATGCCCGGAATGGGTCAGCTGTACTCCGGCCGCCCGAAGGTCGGGCTGACCGTGCTCGGCCTGGCCGGAGGCGCGGTAGCGGCCGGTCTGCTCGTCCGCGAGGTGAGCACGCAGTGCCTCGCCAACGACAACGGCCTCGAAGGTTGTCCCGCCGGCCAGGTCTATTTCGAGAAGACCGATCGACCCTACCTGATGCCGGCCCTCGGCGTTGCGGCGGCAGTGACCGTCGTCTCCGCCATCGAAGCGTTCATCAAAGCCCGCCGAGCTCCCCCCCACGCCCCCCAAGGGCGGTCTGAGCCCAGAACAAACCACGTCTCCCTCCCGACCCTCAGCTCTTCCGGCCGCGGAGTGGACGTCAACGTCGTGCGCATCACGTTCTGAGATCATGACAAAAACCCCCCGCTCTCGCCTAGTACGCGGCGCCGCCGCGGACTCGCATGCCCGTAAGCTGCACTTCGCAGCCGCCGCCGGCCTGGCGCTCGCCATCGCCCTCCTGGTGCAGGCGTGCACGACCCGATCCGTCACCGGCATTCCCGTCGTGTCGGTCGAGGTCACGCCGGCCACCGTTCAGCTCATCGCGGGCGAGCAGGTGCGTTTCACCGCCACGGTGCGACACGAGAACGGGAACGTGGTCGGAGGAGCGGGTGTCACGTGGTCGAGCAGCCCGAGCACGGTGGTCTCGGTCGGAGCGGACGGAATGGCCGTCGGTCTGCACTCCGGCTCGGCGACCGTGACCGCGTCGTATCAAGGAGTCACCGGCTCCGCTCCCGTTGTGGTGTTGTCGGGACCGATCCTGGCCGTATCCTCCACCAGCGTCGCACTGGCTGGAGCGATCGGGGGGGCGGAGCCGAACCGCGGCGTCATCGAGATCACGAACGCGGGTGAGGGATCCCTGTCCGGCCTGTCGGCCGCTGTGCAATACGATGCCGGCGATCCGACCGGATGGCTGTCGCCGGTACTGACGAGCACGACAGGCCCGGCCACCCTTACGCTGATCGCGGCGATCTCGGGGTTGGATCCCGGCAGCTACGGCGCCACCGTGGCGCTGACCTCGAACGGCGGCGACGCGACGATCTCGGTCGACCTCACCGTGACGTCGGACCTGCCGACCCTCCGGCTGACCCCCTCGACGCTGACCTTCGACTACCGGAACGGCGGAGCGGTTCCGGCTCCGGCTCACGTGTCGGTGTCCAACAGCGGCGCCGGTGACCTGGGTGTGCTCTCGACATCGGTCTGGTACCAGGGAACGGGAGGATGGCTGTCCGCTGCGCTCGCGGGCTCGACGGCCCCTACCGACCTCGTGGTGTCCGTCGATCCCTCGAGCCTGGCTGTAGGCTCGTACAAGGGTGAGGTCCGCGTCGCGGCCGCGAATGGAGTGAACAGCCCGCGGTCGTTGATGGTCACGCTCAACGTGCTGCCGCAGCCGAGTTTCTCTGTGACCCAGACCGATGGATCCACGGTCGTGAGCGAATCCGGCACGACGGACCACTTCACGGTCGTGCTCGGTGCGCGGCCCACGTCCAACGTCGTGTTCCGGGTGTCGAGCGGCGACGCGGGCGAGGTCGCGGTGAGCCCCACCGCGATGACGTTCACGCCCGACGACTGGAATACGCCGCAGACGGCGACGGTGACCGGCGTGGACGACTCGACCACCGACGGCGATCAGGTCACGCCGGTGACGGTTTCGGTGAACGACGCGGCCTCCGACGACGCCTTCGATCCCCTGCCGGACCAGGGGGTGCAGGTCACAACCACCGACAACGACGCCGCCGGCTTCACCATCCAGGAGAGCGGCGGCAGCACGGTCGTGAGCGAGTCGGGCACCACCGACGACTTCACCGTCGTCCTCGACGTCCAGCCGGCCTCGGATGTGGTGTTCCTGGTGTCGCTGGCGGCGACGGACGAGGCGACGGTCGCCCCGTCGGCGCTCACCTTCACTCCGGCCAACTGGAACGCGCCGCAGACCGTCACGGTGACCGGGGTGGACGACGGCCTCGCCGACGGCGACCAGATCACTCCGGTGACCGTGTCCGTGGTCGATGCGAGCTCGGACAACAACTTCGATGCTCTGGCCGACAAGGTCGTGAACGTCACCACCACGGACGACGAGGGAGCGGGCTTCAGCGTATCGCCGACCTCCCTGTCCGTCCCGGAAGCCGTTCCCGGAAATACGCGCACGTTCACGGTCGCACTCGGAAGCCAGCCGTCGTCGAACGTGGTGTTCACGGTGCAAAGCGGGAACACGGCCGAGGCGACGGTCAGCCCCTCGTCACTCACCTTCACCCAGGGCAACTGGAGCACATCGCAGTCCGTGACCGTGACGGCGGTGGACGAGCACGTCGACGACGGTGACCAGGTCGTCACGGTCACGGTCGCGGTGGACGACGCGAGCTCGGACGACGCCTACGATCCGCTCCCCGACCGGACGGTCACCGTCACCACGATCGACAACGACTCGGTGGGCTTCACGCTCGCCGAGACCGGAGGCGGCACCGTGGTCAGTGAAGCCGGGACCGTGGACGCGTTCTCCGTGGTCCTGACCTCCCAGCCGGCGTCGAAGGTCGTGCTCGCCGTCGTGAGCGGCGACACGGGCGAGGCGACGGTGGCACCCGACAGCGTCACCTTCACTCCGGCCAACTGGGACACGCTCCAGATCGTGACCGTGACGGGCGTGGACGATCAGCTTCAGGACGGCAACCAGGTCACGACGGTGACGGTGTCGGTCAAGGACGCGAGCTCCGACGACGCCTTCGACCTGCTCGCGGACAAGACGGTGAGCGTGACCACGGTCGACAACGACGCGGTCGGGTTCAGCGTCACGGGAGGCCCCATCAGCGTCCAGGAGAGTGGTGCTGGAAGCACGGGCTCGTTCGACGTGGTGCTGGCCGCCCAGCCGGGATCCAACGTCGTGTTCGACGTGTCCAGCTATGATGCCGCCGTGGCCACCGTGAGCCCCGGGACCCTCACGTTCACCCCGGGTAGCTGGAGCACACCCCAGTCGGTCACGGTGACCGGTGTGAACGACGCCGTCGTGGACGGGACGCAGCTCACGACGGTCACGGTGTCGGTGAACGCCGCCGGCTCAGACGACGCTTTCGATCCGCTGCCCGACGAGGTCGTGAACGTCGAGACCCTCGACGACGACGTGGCCAGCTTCGTGGTCTCGGGCGGTCCCATCCTCGTGAACGAGCAGGCGCCCGGCAACACGGGCGTCTTCCAGGTCGTCCTGGGGGCTCAACCGCTCTCGAACGTGGTGCTGGACGTGTCGAGCGGCGATGTGGGCGAAGCCACCGCGAGCCCGTCGTCCCTCACCTTCACGCCGGGCAACTGGAGCACGGCACAGCAGGTGACCGTTACTGGCGTGGACGACCCGGATGTGGACGGAGACGTGGTGAGTTCCATCACGGTCTCCGTGAACGCCGCGGGCTCGGCGAACGCGTTCGACGGCCTCGCGAGCCAGACGGTGTCCGTTACCACCGCGGACGACGATGCCCCCGCAGGGGGCGCAGGATACACGGTCGCCGTGCCGGGCGGGTCGCTCGCCCTGAACGAAGTGGCCCCCGGAAACGCCGGCCAGTTCACCGTGGTCCTCGACGAACAACCGGGCTCCAACGTGGTCTTCAACGTGACCAGCGCGGACGCACTGATCGCGACCACGTCCGCCGCCACACTCACGTTCACGCCCGCCAACTGGAACGTGGCCCAGGCCGTGACGGTCACCGCCGTCGACGACGTGGTCGCCGACGGCGATCAGAACGTCCTTGTCACCGTCGCGGTGAACGACCCGGCTTCGGACAACGCCTTCGATCCACTCCCCGACGAGACGGTCGCCGTCACGGTCCACGACAACGAGGTCGCCGGCTTCTCGTTCAACCCGGGCACCTTGATCGTGAGCGAAGGCGGCACGTCCGCCACGTTCAAGGTCGTTCTGGACGCCAGGCCGACCTCGCCCGTGGACATCCTGGTTTCCTCGGGCGACCTGGGTGAGGCGACGGTGAGCCCGGCGAAGCTCCGCTTCATCCCCGGGAAGTGGAGCGACTCGCTGACGGTCACGGTCACCGGCGTGGACGACGCGGCGGTCGACGGCGACCAGGTCTTCTTCGTGAACCTCACCGTCGATCAGGCCACCTCGCCACCGGAATTCCACGGCCTGTCGGGCCAGGTGAGCGTCACCACCCTGGACAACGACGCTGGGAGCTTCTCGCTCAACGAGACCTCCCTCACGATCGGGGCGGGTGCCACCGACACGGGCGCGAAGGGCGCCGTCGGGTCGACGAGGCGGAGCGTCGCGAAAACGATGACAGTGGCCGCACGACGTGACGCATTCGTGGTGGCCGCTCCGACCCCTGCCGTCACGGTGGCCGTGAATGCGGCGCGCTCGGAGGATGCCGGCGCGACAGCTGCCCGGGCGACGAGCGTCGCTGCGACCGATGACGACGGTACCCCCCAGGTCGTTCCTCTGCCCACGGATCCGAGTTCCGGAGGCCCGGGACGGACGACCGATGCGTGACTGAATCATGAAAGGTGCAAAGCTTCCGGCGTGGACCGAGTTGCCCGAGCTGACCGCGGACGGCCGCAGCGGGCAGGGGGCTGACAAGCGTAAGGTCCCCGAGATGTCACGGCTGATCGTGATGGCGGTCCTACCCGCCCTCGCCTTGGCTGTGATCGCGCTGATGCGTCCCGGCAGCGGGTCCGAGGCCGACGCCCGCTCCGAGGGGATCGCCGTCAGAGCCAATCGGGCTCTCTCTCCCATCACACCGACGGAGACCGAGGGCGCGATAGGAGGTGAGCTCGCTCTCGCGGTTCGCGTTTCGGGACCGCGGGGCACGCCGGTGGAGCGCACGGTGGTATCGTGGAGGCTGGTGGGCGGAGGCGGCGCCGTTCTCGCAGCGGATTCGGTGCTGACCAACGAGAACGGTGAGGCCCTCAACAGCCTCCGGCTGCCACCCGAGCCGGGGCGCGTGATGGTCGTCGTCAGGGCGCCATCGGCCGAGCCACCCCAGGTGGGATTCTTCGTCGATGTCGTGGTTCCTCGGCCGCGTCGGGTACGCCTGGCGCTCGGCAGCGGGCAAACCGCACCGGTCGGCACCCCGCTCCCGGAACCGCTGGCGGTCGAAGTGACCGATCCGGACGGGGTCGCTGTACCCGACGTGGCCGTGCGCTTCAAGGTATCCACCGGAGACGGCGAGCTCGAGCAGGAAGTGGTGTTCACCGACTCCCTCGGCCACGCCACTACGCGCTGGACCCTCGGACCTGACGAGGGCACGCAAAAGGTCAGCGCGCAAGTCCAGGCGGCGGGCGACACCGTCGTCGACTTCCTGGCCAAGGCCGTCGAGAACGCGGGAGCACCGGCTGCGACGACAGCAGCCCTCGCGGGAACGCCGACCAGCGGTGCAGACGCGCCGACTGCCAAGGCAAACCCGGCGACCACCGGTGCAGACGCGCCGACCGCGAAGGCAAACGCTGCGACCGCGCGTGCGGACGCGCCGATTCCCAGCACGGGAACCGCAACTGCCGCTGAGGATACAGCGGCTGCAGATACGGAGACGACGCCCGCCCCCGAGACGACCGCGGTGAGGACCGACCGGTCGAAGACCGCTGAGCCGACGACCGTCCCGGAGCCGGTGGCGACACCCCCGGCGGAGCCGGCTCCGCCGCCGCTGCGACGGATCAGCGGCTCGCTCGGCACCGGCCAGAGAGCTCCAGCCGGCGAGACGCTCCCCGAGCCGCTGGAAGTGCACGTCACCGACGCGAAGGGTCGCGATGTTCCAGACGTGGCGGTCCTCTTCAGGGTCCACTCGGGCGGGGGTAGGCTCGAGCGACGGCTGGTCTTCACCGACACGCGAGGCCGCGCCATCACGCGGTGGACGCTCGGCCCGGAGGCCGGAAAGCAGGATGTGACCGCCCGTGTCCAAGCCGCGGGCGACACCGTCTTCGGCTTCACGGCGAACGCGATCGAAGTCGCTGCACTACCGGAGCCGGCTGCGACCCCGAGTCGGGGCGATGGCGCGCCGGTGCCACCGCGTAGGCTCGGGGCAGCGCGTGGCGATGGGCAAAGCGCGCCGACGGGAGCCGTCCTCCCCCGGCCGCTGGAGGTTCACGTCACCGACGCGGACGGCGCGGGCGTGCCGGACGTCGCGGTCCACTTCCAGGTCAGCTCAGGCGGTGGAACGCTCGGAAGGCGGGTGGTCTTCACCGACACCATGGGGCGAGCCACGACTCAATGGACGCTCGGACCTCGCGCCGGTCGACAGAAGGTGACCGCGAGGGTCCAGGCCGTGGGCGATACCGTGTTCGGCTTCGTGGCCACCGCCCTCGAGGTCGCCGCGCCCGCGAAGCCCGCGCCGTCCCCGACCGTCGCGAAAGCCAGCGGTCCCGAGGAAAGCAAGAAGAACGGGAGTGCGGAAAAGGAATCGGAGGCACGTCCGGCCGAGGCGGCGGCGGCGAGCCGCCCCGAGCCCAAGGCCACGTCCACCGCGTCGAGCACCGCGGAGGCCTCGCGCCCCGAACCCCGACCGGAGACCACCACACCCAGCTCGCGGCCGGCGACAGCGTCCCTGCCGATCGCTCGCAGCGTGCACACGGTCGGCGGAGAGCACGTGTGTGTCCTGGTCGGTGGCGTAGCATCCTGCCGCGGTGCCAATGACCGTGGGCAGCTCTCCGGTACCAGCGCCTCGGGGCTCCTCGCCCTGGCGGCCGGTCTGACCCACACCTGCGGTGTGGACGAGTCCGGCGTGGCATTCTGCTGGGGCGGGAACGACCGCGGGCAGCTCGGCGATGGCTCCACCACGGACCGCTCCGTGGCGACCCGGGTCCAGGGCGGCCTCCGCTTCGCCTCTGTGGCTGCCGGTGCATCCCATACCTGCGGTCTGTCCCGCTCCGGCGAAGTGCTTTGCTGGGGAGCCAACATCAACGGTCAGCTCGGGGATGGAAGCCGCGACGACCGCCACCAGCCCCGACCGGTGGCGACCGACGTCGCCTTCCGCGGCCTCGTTGCCGGATGGAACCACACCTGCGGCCTGGACGCGAAGGGTGCAGCCTACTGCTGGGGTCTGAACGGCGAGGGCCAGCTCGGTGACGGAACGCGTCTGGATCGACTGGCACCTGTCCGTGTGCCGGGCGACTTCTCGGTGCTCGTTGCCGGGGCCGCCCATACCTGTGGCCTGAGCGGACGCCGGGTGCTCTGCTGGGGCGACAACAGCTTCGGTCAGCTCGGTGACGGAACCAATGAGGACCACGCGCGTCCCGTGGCCGTAGCCGGATCACTCGAAGGAGTGATCGCACTCGCGGCCGGAGCCATGCACACCTGTGCGCTCCTGGACGACGGCTCGGTGCACTGCTGGGGTCAGAACCGCCGGGGTGAGCTGGGTGACGGCACGACCGAGAACAAGGACGTCCCCACCCGGGCGGCCACCGACGTCGCCTTCCGGTCCCTCGAGGCCGGAGGGGCGATCACCTGCGCCTTCTCCAACGACTGGACCGAGTACTGCTGGGGTCAGAACCGCAGTGGCCAGCTCGGCGAGGGCACCCGGGGAAGCAGACCCGTCCCGACGCGGAGCACCGTCCGCTACTAGCGCTGTGCGTCGGAGGTCGACGGCACCACGGTGTCGGACCTCCGACGCGCGGCACTGGCCCCCCCTCGCAGCGCGACCGGACAACATGGCCGGACAGTCTGTCCGAATCGGCCGTGTTGACGGGCCCTCCAGATTCCGTGACAGACGCGTATCTTAATACGCAATAATGCTTTACGGATGCAGAGCCCCCTGGCATCCGCTTTGCCCCTCCCATGTCCAGCCGATGGGCTCGTGGGCATCCCCCCCCGTCCACCACTCCAACGACCCGCACCCGGTTCCCGGGACGGTCCGCACGACGGAGTGATGCACAGGGAGACGGACAATGATCTTCGAGATGACGGCCGGGCACCTGGTCCGATACTGTCGCACCCGGTCGACTCCCGGTCCCGAGGTGGCGCCATCCGTTCGTCGGAGGCGGCGCGCCACGATGATTCCCCTGCTGACCGTCCCGGCACTCCTCCTCGGCATGCGGAGCTCGGTGGAAGAGGGTTCCCTGGGTCTCGAGGTGGCCGAAGCTGCGGTGCCCGCCCCCTCGGTCGCCCCCCTCCCGCTCGAGGTGAACGCCCGCGTCGAGCATTGGGTCAAGCGCTTCCAGGGGGATCAGTGGCCGGTCTTCAAGATGCTCCTCGAGCGGAAGGGCGCATACGACGTCCTCATCAACGACAAGCTGAAGGAGCGTGGCCTCCCCGAGGAGCTCGTGTACCTCGCGATGATCGAGGGCGGCTTCTTGCCGGGCGCGGTGTCGTCGGCCTCGGCGGTGGGGCTATGGCAGTTCATGAGCCCTACCGCGATGGAGTTCGGTCTCCGCGTGGACGGTTGGGTGGACGAGCGGAGGGATCCGGTTCGGGCCACGGACGCGGCGCTCGACTATCTGACGTACCTCTATGGTCGGTACGGGTCGTGGTATCTGGCAGCCGCAGCCTACAACGCGGGACCGGGTACGGTCGATCGAGTGCTGAACCGATACGCCGGTGGGCGGATCGGGGACGACCAGCTGTACTGGCAGGTGCTCGAGTACCTTCCTCTCGAGACGCGGCACTACGTGGCACGGCTGGTCGCCGCGACGCTGGTCGGCGAGGCCTCGAAGGGAGCGTTCGAGATCGCCTCTGCGGCTCCGTACCGCTACGAGGTCGTGTTCGTCCCGGGTGGGACGCTCCTCAGGCGCGTGGCGGACGATATCGGGGTGGAAGGCGACGTCCTCGCCTCGCTCAATCCCCACCTCGTTCGCGGCGTCACGCCTCCCGGTGAGGCAGGCGCGCTCCGCGTGCCCCTCGGTACCTCCCCGAGGGTCGTGGCTTCGATGTCGCGGACCGCGAGCCGCACGAGCTAGACCAGGTAGACGTCCCCGGCCGTCAGGACCACGATCTCCTTGCAGTGGCGGCATCGGTAGGTCATGACCGGAGCGTCCGGCGTCAGCGCCCCGTTCAGGCTCTGGCGCAGCGACACCAGGGTGTCACTCACGATCCAGAGCGGCAGCGTCCTCGCCGTGCGGCACCCGCAGTTCACCCGGATGGGGACCGTCGGTCCTTCGTAGGCCAGGCCCATGATGCCTCCTGTACTGCGAATCTGTCGTTCGCTTTGCAAGCGGCGAATCTTGCCGTTCGCTCTGCGGTGTGGATCCATGCGTCCACTTTCAGGGCTCGACAGCCACAAGGATCGAGCCACTCCGGGTCCTGGAGTGCAAACCCATACTTCATAATCGTTTAGGCGCTCTCCCCGCCCTCATTCCACCACGCCGTGGAGACGTTCGGGTCCGGGATGCGGCAAAAACTTCCCTTCCGAGCGGTGCGGGCATCCGATCAGGGGTCGTGGTCCCGCGCGCGGCCTCGAGCGGGCCGAGCGCCGGCGCGGCGCCTCAACGGCCCTGGCGGCCGTCGTACAAATCCTCGATGAGCGCCGCGTAGCGCTCCTGGATCACCCGCCGGCGCACGCTCAGCGTCGGGGTCAGGCTTCCGTCCGCGATCGTGAGCTCTTCGGCCAAGAGGGCGACCTTCTTGGGCGTCTCGTAGGACGCGAGTCCGGCGAGACGATCCTTCACCTCGAGGGCCATGCGCGCACGGACCTCGGGAAGCGTGACCAGCTCGTCTCGGCCCACCCAGCGCAGTCCCTCCCCGGCCGCCCAGCCTTCCAACGCGTCGAAGGCTGGAACGAGGAGGATCGAGGGAAATTTCCGACGATCGCCGATCAGGACCGCATGCTCGATGAACGGGCTGAGCTTGAGTCGGTTCTCGATGGGCTGAGGTGCGATGTTCTTCCCGCCCGCCGTGACAATCAGGTCCTTCTTGCGGTCGGTGATGCGGAGGTAGCCGTCGGGGTCGAGCTCGCCGACGTCCCCCGTGTGAAACCACCCGTCGGGGTCGATGGCCTCCGCAGTGGCCTCCAGCCGTCGGTGATAGCCCTTCATGACCTGCGGCCCCCGTACCAGGATCTCGCCGTCCTCGGCGATCCGGACCTCCGTCCCGGGGACCAGCCTGCCCACCGTGCCCACACGGAAGGCCCCGGGCGTGTTGACGCTGACCACGGGGCTGGTCTCTGTCAGCCCGTATCCCTCGAGGATCCTGAGCCCGATCCCTTCGAAGAACCTACCGAGCTCGACGGACAGCGGCGCCGAGCCGCTGACGAAGAAGCGGATCCTGCCGCCCACCGCCTCGCGCACGGCACGATAGACCAGCCGGTCCCCGAGAAACCTTTGGAGGGACAAGAGCACCGAGGGTGTGCGGCCGCCTTCCCGCGCTCGGGCGACGCGCTGGGCGACATCCACCGCCCAGCGCACGATGTCCCGCCTGGGCCCCCGCGCTTCCACGACGGACGCGTAGACTTTCTCGTAGACACGCGGCACCCCGGCCACGATGGTCGGCCGCACCACGCGCATGTCCTTCACGGCCGTCAGCATCGTGCGCGCGTGGACGATGGTGCAGCCCGCCGAGAAGAACAGGTAGTCGGCCATGCGTTGGAAGATGTGCGCCAGCGGCAGGAAGCTCAGGGATGTGTCGGTATCCCCGATCGGGAGGACGTCGAGGACGGCGCGCACGTTCGACGCCACATTGCCGTGGGTGAGCATGACCCCTTTCGGGTCGCCGGTGGTCCCGGAGGTGTACAGCATCGTCGCGACGTCATCGGGTCGCGCCGCGAGCGCTACCTCGCGAAAACTGCCCTCGGGGACCCCGAGCGCATGGGTGCGGCCCCGCTCCATGAAGGCCTCCCACGACACCGCGCCGTCCGGCAAGACCGAGGGAGGGTCGAATACGACGACGGTGGCATCGGAGGCGCTCCCGGCTCGGGCCTCGACGACCTTCGCGAGCTGACCCGCATCCGGCACGAAGACCACCTTCGCTCCGGAGTCGTCCAGCATGGCGGCGACCTGAGGGGCGGGCAGGGTCGGGTAGATCGGAACCACCACGACGCCTGCGCACAGGCATCCGTAGTCGGCGAGCACCCACTCGAGCCGGTTGTGCGAGAGGATCACCGCCCGGTCTCCGCGGACCAGACCGAGCGCCTCGAGCCCCCCGACCACGCTGCGCGCAGCGGCGAGGACCTCGGCGTACGAGATCGCCTCGATCTCCAGCTCGGGCGTGATGCGGCCGAATGCCTGATCGGTATCGAAGCGGTCCACGGCCGCCAGGAAGAGCCCGGTCAGCGTCCCGCCCTCGATCGAATCGCTCATGGTCCCTCCGGAGACTCGCCCCGCCGTCGGGTCCCCGCACCCACCGGGGTCAGCTCACGATCTTGCTCACCTCGATGGGATCGAGCCCGTTCTCGCGCAACAGCTCGTTCAGCCGGGCCAGATCCTGGTCGATGATCAGCTGCAGCCGGACCATCTCCTCCTGAAGAAGCCCCTGGAGGCGATCGAAGACGACCCGTGATTGCTCGGTGGGCGGGAAGTCACCGTCCGCCACTCCGTTCAGGAGGGCCGCCAGCTTGTTGTTGATCTTGATCGGGAAGTTGAGGGGATCCTGCCGGCTCTGGTTCTTCACCTGGTAGATCTCGGACTCCACACCGAGCAGCTTGTCCTTCACCACGTCACCTTGCTCGTGGATCTCCGAGTTGTCGGTCTTGCCCTGCCGATCCGTGACCTCCCCCTTGATGGCCCTGATCCGGATGACCGCCTCGTTCGCTTCGGTGACCTTGTCCCTGACCTGCAGCGCGAGGTCGAGCTGGGCGCGGAGGTCCGCCATGGTGACCGCTTCGTTTCGCGGATCGAGCTTCACGGCGAAGGTCTGCTCCTGGCTGTCCGCGCCGGTGGTCAGGCGGACCGTATATTGTCCGGGAAGGATCACGGGACCCTGGTTGGAGCCTGACCAGAAGATCATCCCCTCGAAGTCCACGTACCCCGAGTAGCGCAGGTCCCACTGGAAGGTGTTCGCCCCGGCCTTACCCGACGGGCCGGCGGAACGGCCGCCCCCGCCGAACCGCGGACGTCTGCCCTGCATCGGGTTGGACTTCTCCACGGTGGCGTCGCCTTCGAACGTCTGGATGACCGTCCCGCGCTGGTCCATGAACTCGAGCTTCACGTCCGAGTCCTCCCTCAGGTAGTAGCGGACCAGCACGCCATCGTCGACGCCACGGTAGGCGTCGATCGGCTTGAACAGGTGGACGGACGCCTGCGCCACGCGTGGGCTCATCTCCCGGAGCGGCGTGATGTCACGCATCACCCAGAGGCCGCGCCCGTGGGTACCGATGACCAGGTCGTTCTCCTCCACGACCAGGTCGGCGACCTGGACGTTGGGGAGATTCATGCCCAGGGGACTCCAGTGCGCGCCGTCGTCCCACGAGACGTAGACTGAGCTCTCGGATCCGGCGTAGAGCAGGCCGGCCCGTTTGGGATCCTCGCGGATGGTACGCACGAAGTCGTTTCCGGGAATCCCGTCCACGATCTTCGTCCACGTCGCACCGTAGTCGCTCGTCTTCCAGACATAGGGGGCGCGATCGTTGTCGACGAGGTAACGGATGCCCGCGACGTACGCTTTGCCCGGCGTCGTGGGAGACGCTTCGATCGTGTTGATGCGGACGAAGTCCGGCGCGTCTGGCGGGGTGACGTTCGTCCAGTTGGCGCCGCCGTCCCGGGTCACGTGCACGAGACCATCGTCCGAGCCCGCCCAGATCGCGTCGGGGTCGTGGTATGACGGGGCCAACGCGAAGACGGTCGCGTAGACCTCGACCCCTGTCTGGTCCTTCGTGATCGGACCTCCCGATTCGATCATGGTCGCGGGGTCGTGTCGGGTGAGGTCGGGGCTGATCCGCTCCCAACTGCCGCCTTCGTTCGTCGTCTTCCACACGTGCTGGCTCGTCGTGTAGAGCACGTCCGGATCCTGATGGCTGAACACGATGGGGAAGGTCCACTGTACCCGTTCGACCAGGGAGCCGGACGACTGGCCCATGGGGTTCTCGGGCCAGACGTTGATGGCGCGCTCCTGACCGTTCTGGGTGTTCTTCCGGGTCAGGGTGCCCGAGTGGGATCCGGCGTAGAAGATCCACGGGCGCTCGGGATTCGACGCGATGTAGCCGCTTTCGCCACCGCCCACGTCGTAGAGGAACATCTCTCCCCGGTCGCCACCGTAGAGGTGATCCCAGCCACGGCTGGGAACGCATGCGGTCGAGTTGTCCTGCTGTGCGCCACAGACGTGGTACGGGAAGTGCCTCGTGGTGGTCACGCGATAGAACTGCGCGGTGGGAATGTCCTGGTCCGTCCAGGTCTCTCCCCTCGTGTAGCTCACGTTCGCGCTACCGTCGTTGGCCTCGATCATGCGTCGGTTGTTCGTCGGGTCGATCCAGAGATCGTGGTTGTCGCCGTGGGGGACGCTCATGGACTGCAGCGTCACGCCACCGTCTTCGGAACGGTAGATGCCCACGTTGAGCGCATAGACCACGTCCCGGTCCTGTGGGTCGGCGTAGACGCGGGTGTAGTAGAAGGCCCGCTGGCGCAGATCCCGGGAGTCGTTGATCAGCTCCCAGGTCGCGCCCGCGTCGTCGGACCGGAAGAGCCCACCTTCGGCCGCCTCCACCTGCGCCCAGAGGCGGTTCGGATCGGCGCCCGACACCGTGACGCCGATCTTGCCGATCACGCCGTCCGGCAGCCCGGGGTTGCGGGTGATCTCCGTCCACGTCTCACCGCCGTCCGCGGATTTGAACAGCCCCGATCCGGGGCCCCCCGAGCTCATCCCCCACGACTTGCGCCACGCTTCCCACAACGCCGCGTACA
The DNA here is from genome assembly GCA_003248075.1 of Gemmatimonadota bacterium. Classification (GTDB taxonomy): domain Bacteria; phylum Gemmatimonadota; class Gemmatimonadetes; order Longimicrobiales; family Gaopeijiaceae; genus SZUA-318. The sequence continues at coordinate 19,649 of QJYK01000006.1, forward strand.
GGACGTTCGGGTCGTGGGGATCGAGCGCCAGGTCCTGCGCGCCGGTGCGCTCGTCCCGGTACAGGACCTTGCGCCACGTCTTGCCTCCATCGGTCGTCTTGTAGATGCCCCGCTCCGCCGAGGCCGCGGAATGGACCCCCCACGCCGCCGCCCACGCGACGTCGCAGTCGCGGGGATGGATGCGAATTCGGCTGAACGCCTGACTCGCCTCGAGGCCCAGGTGGCGCCAGGTCTTCCCGGCATCGTCCGACCGGTAGACGCCATCACCCTGCTGGATGTTGCCACGGATCTCCGATTCACCCATCCCGATGTACACGACGTCGGGGTTCGCCTCGCAGACCTGCACCGCCCCCACGGAGGCGCTGTTGACCTGACCGTCGGTGACCGGTGTCCAGGTCGTGCCCCCGTCCACGCTCTTCCAGAGCCCGCCCCCCGTCGCGCCGAAGTAGTACTCCATGGGCCGGGTGGCGCTGCCCGCCACGGCGGTGGAGCGACCCCCGCGGGCCGGTCCCAGGTTCTGCCACTGGAGGTTGTCGTACAGCTCGGTGGGATACGTCTGAGCGCCGGAACGGGCCGGGAACGCCAAGGTGCCAAGGGCCGCCAGGGCACCCAGGATACGGGACGCGGGATTCATGGTCCTGCCTCGGTCGCGGGATGGTAGGATCCGGGCAAGGTGGGGAGGGCGACCGGGTCGGGAAAGTGGGGAAAACTCCGCTCGGTGCGTGGCTCCGCCCGCGCCCCACGCAGGTGCGTCGGTGTCGCCCGCCTTTTCGGTCTTCCCACCGGGCGGCCCCGAGCGCACCGCACCCAATCCCGGTGATCCCGGGGCGGGGCACACAGGGTGCTGTGGTGCCGGCAGGCGGCGCGCTATCGCCGCTTACCGATCTGCTAGATCTGGACCAGGCCGAGCTGCTTGAGCATCTCGAGCTCGTCGAAGACCTCCCACTCCTCGGCGATCTTCCCGCCTTCGAAGCGGGCGATGACATGGCCCGCGATCTGGATGCTCTTGTGGGTCGGCGGGATGTCCCCGAGAGGACCGTCGTTGGTGCCGAACACGCGCCAGACCGTGGCCAATTTGTCTCCCTCCGCCACTTGCAGGACGGTGGTCATGTGCAGGTCGGGGAACGCCGTCACGTACCCCTGCACCATCTCCCGCACCTGCGACAGGCCCTTCATCTCCCGCCCGCCCGGACCGTGCCAGATCGTGTCCGCCGTGTATATCTCGTTCATGAGATCGAGGTTGTGCTTGTTCAGCCCCTCCTCGATGAACCTACGAGCGATCCGCTTCATCTGATCGCCCTGCGTCTGCGGTTGGGTCGACATCGCCGCCTCCTGTGAGGGTCGCGCAAGGGGCCGCCACCGCTCTTGCCCCCACAGAACGTCGGAACCCGCGCGGTGGCTCCGCGCCGGACGTCGTAGCGACGCCCGATGCGGGCGGGTCCCCCATGTATCCACTCGGCCGGGGCTCACGCCCCCTCGGCCATCGCCTTCGTCTCGCTACGGGGCTGGTCACCCAACGCCGACAAGAGCTCCTCGGACAGGAAGGGCTTGACCAGCACCAGAAAGCCGTGCGCCTCGCAGACCAGCGCGTCCTCCGGGTCCAGATCGACGCCGCTCGTGATCACCACGCGCACCTGCGGCGACTCCTCGAGCAGGGTGCGCGCAAGGCTCACTCCATCGCCGTCGGGAAGCACATACTCGAGAACCGCAGCGTCCGGCCGACCGGCGGCGAGCCTCCGGCCGGCCTCCTCCGCCGAGGCCGCGAGCACCACGTCCCACCCGTGGTAGGTCAGCACGCGCTTCACCCAGTGCAGGAGGTCGCCGTTGTCGTCGACCACGAGCACACGCCTTCGCTCCGCGGTCGGGACCGCACTCTCCTCCTCCACGCGGAAGGCCAGGCCCTCGCCTCCCTCGGCGAGATCAACCGTCACGGAAGCCCCCGCCCGGATGAAGCCGTTGGCGACCCTCACAGCGAGCGGCTGCGTCAGATATTTGTGGATGACGCGACGCAGCTCGCGGGCGCCGTATTCCAGGCTCGTTCCCTTGTCGATCATGAAGTACCGCGCCGCGGGCGCGATCTCCAGCGCAAACGAGCGTGCGCCGAGCCTCGAGTGCACGTGCTCCTTCAGCTCGGCGATATGGTGCTCCAGGATCGCCACGACGGACGCCGGGTCGAGGGGCCGGTAGGTCACGACGCCATCAAGGCGGTTCAGGAATTCCGGCGTGAAGTGCTTGCGCACCGCCCTCAGACCGATTCCTTCGAGGCGCTCCTTCAGCTCATCCGGGCTGCGCAGCTTGCCCGCATCGAAGCCCAGACCGGGTCGGATCGCGTCCATCATCTCGCGAGCTCCCAGATTGCTGGTGAAGAAGATCAACGTCCGCGTGAAGTCGACTTCCTCACCGCTTCCCAGGCGCAGCTTGCCGCGATCGAGGATCGACAGCAGGAGCTGGCTGAGGGATGGCGCGGCCTTCTCGACCTCGTCGAAGAGGACCAGCGCCAGGTCACAGCGCTCCGAGCGTACCTCATCCACGCTTTGCGTGGTCAGCCGCGGCTTCGAGTCCAAGTGTCCGACGTACCCGGGGGGCGCACCGATCAGCTTGGCGATCTCGTGGTCGCTCTGGAACTCGCCGCAATCGATACGCAGCAGCGCCTCCCGGCGCCCGTGCAGCACCTCGGCGATCGCCTCCACGGTACGGGTTTTTCCCGTCCCGGTGGGGCCGAGCAGCAGGAAGGTGCCGACCGGCCGATCCACCGGTGCCAGCCCCGATCGGTGCAGGTGGATGCTCGGCACGATGGCAGCGAGGGCCGAGCGCTGCCCGACGACTTTGCTCTCCAGCAGGAAGGCGAGGGGATCCTCCGCACCGAGGCCGGAGCCCTCGGCGTTGGACGCTCCGCGCAACGATTCGCTCACGGTGCTTCACCCGACGGGCTGGAGAGTTCTTGAATGTAGGCGGACGCGAACCGGTCGATCAAGGAAACCTTTGTTCACCCGCGCGGCAGGCGTGGTCGGTCCCCATGCGCGTAAGCAACGCACGTCCCAGCGCTCCCCAGGCAGGTCGCCTGGCCACGGTCCGAGGAGGTGCCGGCGGACTCGAGGGCCGCCCTGGATATCGCGAGCCGCGCCGGCAACGGGGGACATTCGGGCCACCGATGGTGTACGTCCTCCCCAATGGGACCCACCCCGCCCCCCAACGGATCAACGAGCCGCGCGCTCTTGCGTGCGTCCGCGTGCGCGCTCCTCCTGGCCACCCTCGGCGGTTGCCATTGGGCGTACAACTACGTCGATCCTGCAGGGCCCCGGTTCGCAGGGGTCGTCCCCGCTCGAACGACGCCGAACCGATGGCCCGACACGCTCCGCGTCGTCTCGTTCAACGTCGAGCGCGGCGTCCGCGTGGACAGCGCGCTCGCCGCGTTGGCTGGCGACTCCGCGACGGCGGATCCGGACGTGGTGCTCCTGCAGGAGATGGACGAGGACGGGGTCAGGCGGGTGGCCGACGCGCTGCACATGGGGTTCGTCTACTATCCCGCAGTCCGATACAACGGATCCGGGCGCGACTTCGGCAACGCGGTGCTCTCCCGCTGGCCGATCGTGGACGACCAGAAGCTCATCCTGCCGAACCTGTCCTTGTTCGGGCGCACGCAACGCATCGCCACGGCGGCGACCATTCGGGTCGGCCAGACGCCCGTGCGTGTCTACTCGATCCACCTCGGCACCCCCGCCAACCTGTCGCTGAGAAGCCGGGCGGAGCAGATGCGTGCCGTGCTCCGCGATGCCGCCCGGCACCCGCACGTGATCGTCGGGGGCGACTTCAACAGCCACGGACTCGGACAGCTGGCGCTCAGCCGGGGGTATGCGTGGCCCACCCGCGAGGGCCCTCGAACCGTGAGGCTCTGGCGTTGGGACCACATCTTGTTCAAGGGCCTCGAGCCGCCACCCCGGGCAGCCTCGGGCACCGTGGAGGACAACCGGGGCGCCAGCGACCACAGACCGGTCTGGGCGGTGGGACTGCTCTACTGACGTCGGGCGTCAGCGCCCCTCGGGCGTGCCGCCGTGCGCGTGCAGGGGGCGGAGTCGGCTTTCCCCGCTGCGTCGCCGGGCGTTATTCTCGCGCCCTCTCGATAGCCTCGCCCGCACTCTCATCGGCAGGGGGTCGTTCCAATGGGATGTCACGCTCGCGTGGAGACGAGGGCCTCCGTGCTGCTCGCCGCACTCCTCGCCGGCGCGCCGCTCGCGGGGCAACAGCCCCATAAGGACGGGTCGGGAACCGCGACGTTCGCGCTCGCGGGAGACGGCATCATCACGAGGCAGCTCTCGGTCTACGAGGAGCCCGAGTTCCTCGAGATCCGGGACCTGGTGAGGAGCGCCACCGCGGCGTTCATCAATGCCGAGGTACTCTTCCTGAACTACGACGAGCCCGAGACGTTCCCGGCATCCCAGAGCGGCGGAACGTACATGCGAGCGCAGCCCGAGCTCGCCGAAGAGCTCGTCTGGATGGGATTCGACCTCGTCAGCACCGCCAACAACCACTCGCTCGACTTCAGCTTCGGGGGGCTCCGCTCCAACAGTCGCTGGCTTCAGCAAGCCGGCCTGGTCGCCGCTGGCACGGGCGAGAACCTGGCCGAAGCGCGTGCCCCCAGGTACCTGGAGACCGCAGGCGGCAGGGTCGCGCTCGTCGCGGTCGCTTCGTCCTTCGCGGATTTCAATCGGGCAGGCCCGCAGAGGAAGGACATGCGCGGGCGTCCGGGCCTGAGTCCGCTCCGGGTCCAGTCCGCCTACCATGTGCCCGAAGAGCGTTTCCGGCAGCTACAGCAGATGCGCTCCGAGCTGGGCATGCGCGGAGGCGGGGACGACCGCATGAATCTCTTCGGAAACACGTTCTTCCGGGACGACTCGTACCGCGTCACGACCTCCGTCGATCCCGACGACCTGGCGGAGATCACCGCCGCCGTCCGGGACGCCAAGCGTCAGGCGAACTGGGTCATCGTCTCCAGCCACACGCACCAGGGAGGCGCCGGCGTGGCCGGTTTTCTCTCCGAATTTGCGCACGCGGTCATCGAAGCCGGTGCGGACATCTTCGTGGGACACGGGCCGCACGTGCTCCGCGGCATCGAGATCTACAAGGGGAAGCCGATCTTCTACTCCCTGGGCGACTTCCTGATGCAAAACGAAACCGTCGAGCTCCAGCCCTGGGAGAACTACCGCAGCGTGGGCCTGGGCAACGAGGCCCTCCCCGGCGAGTTCTACGACGCGCGCATCGAGCAGGAAGGCGGGAGCTTCCCGGCGCGGGCCGCCTATTGGGAGGCGGTCGTGGCGGTGCCGATGTTCCGCGGCGGTGCGCTCACCCGTATCGACCTGGTCCCAATCACCCTTGGCTTCGGACTCGACCGGCCCCAGCGGGGCCGCCCGCTGGCCGCAAAGGGGGAGCTGGCTCGCAAGATCATCGGCAACCTGGTCGAGCTGTCCTCACCCTTGGGTACGAACATCGCTTTCGAGAACGGGAAGGGCGTCATCCACGTGGCGGGCGGCGGCGCCTGACGAGCCGTCACGCGTCCACCGCCCACAGCAGCTCCGTCAATCGGATGTAATCCGGGTTGGCCCGGCCCAGATGATGATCGCCCTGCACGGCATGGCACTCAGGGCAGCAGTTGGCCCAGTACTCGGCCCCGTACCCTTCGGTGGCGCACAGCCGGACCGTCTCGGGCACGGGCTCCGGGGGCCGCACCGCGCTGTGGCCTCCGCCGCCCGGCCACAGGTACACCACCATATCCGTCGCGCACCGCCAGCACCGATGCTGCGCCCATCCGTAGGGAGGGATCGCCGGCACCGTCTGGCCAGCGCGCTGCGCAATGGCACGAGCGCGGGCATGAATCTCGGCTACCTCTTCGGTCAGCGCGTTCGCGCGGCCCTGGCACTTCGGACAGACGAACGGGAGAAGGCCGTCCTGGACTGCCACCCACCAGTAGGGATTGTCGATGAGTGCCTCGGCATCGAGCTCCATCCAGGGTAGGCCGAGACGGACGGCGGCCTTCTCACGATCCACGCGGTGCGTGGCGACGATCTCCACCGCGGCCGCCGGAACCTCGTTCCGGAACAGGACCACGTCCGCGATCGCGCCCCCGGGAACCCGCACCTCCGCCCGGGCGTGGGTGATGTCGTCCGGAAGGTCCTGCGTCACACCCCCATCGCACGTCCAACGGGGGCAAGGACGCGCAACGGCGGGTCGCGGCCCCCCCGAGCGCAGCCACTCCTCGACGACCCTGACAACCAGCTCCTTCGCCGCCCGGTGCAGCACGCTCTCGGTGGAGCAGCCCTCCGCGCCGCGGTGCGCGAAGTGGGCGCGCCGCACCCCGCTCCTCCTCAGCAAGAGGGGAGCCCCGCATCCGGCGCAGGTGTAGCGCCAGGGTGCCGTCCGGCGCGCGGGCCACCGGGACCGCGAGGGGCGGGAGTGTCGACATGCCGGAATGGTATGGCTCCGGGGCTTCCGTGTCTCCGGCCGCGGCACGAAACCCATCCCCCGATCGGGGCGTAGGTCCCATCACGCGCGAACCCTCCCGCGGAGCGTTCATGCAGGATCTCAGGTACGCGATCCGGTTCCTTTCCAGGCGGTGGGCCTTCACCGGTGTGGCGGCCGTCGT